>CALAST010000011.1 GCA_937889225.1 uncultured Lachnobacterium sp.
AGCAACGCTCACATCACCGGTGACGGAGCTCATCAGATCGATGATCGCGCCCTCCTGGGCGGCATCCACAGCCTCATCGGTGGCAGCAGCGATATTGTCCAGGCCCTTCTTCTCGCTGATCTTAACAACCACCCAGGTGCCCAGAATGCTGATCAGCGTAACCAGCACCATGCTCAGGATCTCCCCAGCCACCCAAATAACTGCATCAAAAAACATAAATCTTTCCTTCCTTTCTGTTTTCTTTTAGTGTTCCATTTATTTTATGCGGCTATTCAGCTCGCTTCACTACCTATAGATGATATACTTACAAATCGGATTGCCCATGGAAGAAAACTTTTCCTCGTACTCCGTCATGATATTGCCCTCTACCAGCTTGGCATCTGCATGCAAATCATAGGTAATCACCTCCGCCTTCCAGCCTGCAGGCTCCAGCTCCTCCACTGCAAAATCAAACAAATCACGATTGTCCGTTTTAAACTCCAGCTTAGAATCCTTTTTCAAAATCTTGTCATAGCGGGCCAGAAACTCTCTGGAAGGAAGTCTTCTCTTGGCATGTCTGTCCTTGGGCCATGGGTCTGAGAAATTCAGGTAAATCTTGTCCACCTCTGCCTCACCAAATACTTTGTCCACATCCTCCGCATCCATACGCAGGAATTTCAGATTGGGCAGTTCCTCCTGCTCCATTTTCTGGATGGCACGAATGAGTACGCTGGAATACTTCTCCACACCCACATAATTTATCTCGGGATGCAGCTTCGCCAGTGCATGAATAAACTGTCCCTTACCCATACCGATTTCAATATGTATGGGATGATTATTTCCAAAAATTTCAGCCCATTTACCGGGCTTTTCAAACATCTCTGTCTCCGGTACCACGTACGCACTTTCTGCGATTGCCTCACGGGAACCTGCCACATTTCTTAAACGCATTGTTTTCTCTCCTCTTTTTCTACTAGCTACATCTTACATTATTTCCCTGATTTTGAAAAGCTACAATCTCTAAAACTTTCTTAAATTTTCCGGAAACAGTTTTGTTTTTCTTCCAAATAGTGTATGATAAGAGATGATGATTTAAGAAAGGTATTCTCATATGAATTTGAATAAAATACTCAAAAAATTCCTTCTGGGACTTTTTACTCTTATAGGTGCCATGCCGGTTTATGCTACGGAAATCGAAGACCGCATTATTGCAAATCAGGGCATGACCGTGGAGTCCAACCAATGGCAAAACTGGCCTGCAGGACCGGTTGTCAGTGCAGAATCTGCTATTTTGATGGATGCTGATACAGGAGTGATTCTATACTCCAAAAACATCCACACCAAGCATTACCCTGCCAGCACAACCAAGATTTTGACAACCCTGATTGCGGCAGAAAGATGCTCCATGGACGAAATGGTCACCTTCTCCTACAAAGCAACCCATGACATCGACCCGGGCAGTAATCATATTGGGTTGGATGCCGATGAACAGCTCCCCATGGAAGACTGCTTAAAGGCTATTTTGATTCGTTCCGCCAACGAGGTCTCCTTTGGTGTGGCAGAGCATATTGCAGGTGATTCCTGGGAACATTTTGCTCCTATTATGAATGAGCGTGCCAAGGAGCTGGGTTGCCTAAACAGTAACTTTGTCAACCCAAACGGTTTACCCAATGAAGAGCATGTAACCACCGTTTATGATATGGCTATGATCGGACGGGCATTTTTTGCCAATGACCTGCTCTGTAAAATGACCCTCACCAAGCAGCTGCATCTCTACCCATCCACCAACCAGCCGGATGAAATCTGGGAAAACAACCAGATGGCCCTGATACCAGGCAAGGAATATGCTTATGAATATCTGGTAGGCTGTAAAACAGGATATACCAATGTTGCAAGAAGCTGTCTGGTATCCTGTGCACAAAAGGATGGTATGAAGCTGATTTGTGTGGTATTTAAAGATGAAGCTCCTCATCAGTACGAAGATACCATCGCACTGTTTGAATATGGCTTTAACAATTTCACCAAGTACAATATCGCAGATAACGAGACCAAATATAACATCAACAGTAATGATTCCTTTAGTAGCGGTACGGACATTTTCGGAAACTCTGAAGCTCTGCTGCTCCTTAATCAGGATGACTATATTATTTTGCCTAAAAGTGCAGCATTCTCTCAGGCAACTCCTTCCATCAGCTACGACAGTTTAAGCGGCAAGGAAGCAGCACATATTACCTATCATTATTATGATGCCTTTGTGGGACAGGCCTCTGTGGATATTAATACTGCCCATCCTGACTATACTTTCGAAGCAGCCGGAAGCGAAGATTTTAGCGCCGAATCCGATGACAAAGCCGAATCTACTATAAACAATAAAGCGGACAAAGAAAAAGAACCCTCCTTCTTCTTTATTAATCTGAAAAAGGTGTTCATTTTCTTAGGAATTATCGCCGGCTGCTTAGCAATTCTGGCCGTAATATTGGTATTCTTACGTAACTACCAAATCAACCCTGCACGTAGTGCTCGAAATATGTGGGTCAGCAAACGGCGGGGACGCAGCAACCGCTACAGACGCAGAAACATTTCCACTGATTTACAGCAAAAACGCAGAAGACAAATTGCAGAAGCAAAACGCAGACAAAGAAAAACAAGGCGGCGATGATGCTGTTTTCAAAATCATCATTTTCTAAATCCCCTTGCTTTTTTATCACTTTGGGCGTAAAATGTATCATGATTAAAAAATAAATAAACGGGAGCTTGTGTTACAGGCTGAGAGGAAGGTATGACCTTCGACCGAGAACCTGATTTGGATAATGCCAACGTAGGGATGCCTGATACAAGGATATTAGGAAGAACAAAGTTTATTAAGGAAGTTACCAAATCGGTAGCTTCCTTTTTTGTTGTTTTCGGAGGTGTTTTTATGGTTAAGATCAATGGCGAAGAACTGAATATTGCAGGTAAGACGGTGGCAGAGTATCTCGCAACCACGAACTACGATGTGATGCGTATTGCTGTAGAGCGTAACGGTGATATTGTTTCCAAAGCGCAGTATAGTGAAACCGTTTTGCAGGACGGCGACAGTATCGAAGTCGTCAGCTTTGTAGGAGGTGGTTAAGCTGATACCCACAAAAGAAGAATGGACCAAAGCTCTGGCTGAGCGTCACGGCGAGGAACTTCAGAAGAAGTTCTCGAAAACAGTCATTGCTATCTGTGGACTTGGGGGACTTGGATCCAACATCGCTATATCACTTGCACGAGCCGGTATCGGCAAACTGATTCTCATTGACTTTGATTGTGTGGACATTACAAATTTACACCGTCAGCAGTACAAGGTAAGTCAGATTGGCAGATGCAAAACCGAGGCGTTGTGTGAGAACCTTTCGGAAATTGCACCGTATATGGAAACTAAAACATATGCAGTGCGTATTACGGAGGAAAATGCAGTAGAACTTTTGCAAGATGCGGATATCATCTGTGAAGCCTTTGACAATGCTGAATGCAAAGCCATGCTCACGAATCTGGTTCTTGAAACGATGCCTGACAAATATCTTGTAGCAGCATCCGGCATGGCAGGCTTTGGCAGCTCAAACCGCATAGTGACACGCAGAATATCCAAACACTTTTATCTCTGCGGTGATGGAGAGAGCGATGTTGAAGAGGTTGGAAGTTTGGTTGCCTCCCGCGTCATGCTCTGTGCAGCTCATCAGGCACATATGGTGCTGAGAATCTTGGCTGAACAATTTGAAACATAAGGAAAGAAGGAAATGAAAAATGAATAATGACAAACTGATTATTGGCGGACACGAGTTTAACTCCCGTTTTATTCTCGGCTCAGGCAAATACTCTATGAAGCTGATTGAAGCGGCAGTAAAGGATGCAGGTGCGGAGATCATAACCCTTGCTGTTCGCCGTGCAAACACAAAAGAACAGGAGAGCATTCTCGATTATATCCCCGAAGGAATCACTTTGCTTCCCAACACAAGTGGAGCAAGAAATGCAGAGGAAGCAGTTCGTATTGCCAGACTTGCCCGTGAGCTTGGATGCGGCAACTTCGTAAAGATAGAAATTATGCGTGATTCTAAGTATCTGCTCCCTGACAATCAGGAGACCATCAAGGCAACTGAGATTCTTGCTAAAGAAGGATTCGTGGTTATGCCGTATATGTATCCCGATCTTAACACCGCCCGTGACCTCGTAAATGCCGGTGCTGCAAGCGTGATGCCACTCGCTTCTCCTATCGGTTCTAACAAGGGACTGGCTACAAAGGAGTTTATCCAGATTCTGATTGATGAAATAGACCTGCCTATCATAGTAGACGCCGGTATCGGCAGACCTTCTCAGGCTTGTGAAGCGATGGAGATGGGTGCTGCAGCTATTATGGCAAACACCGCCCTTGCTACCGCAGGTGATCTTCCTATGATGGCATCTGCCTTCAAGAACGCCATTGAAGCAGGCCGTAAGGCATACCTTTCCGGTCTTGGCAGAGTGTTGACAAGAGGCGCTTCGGCTTCCGATCCATTGACTGGTTTCCTCAGAGACTAAGGTGAACGGTATGGAAAATCAATTTTTTGTAGATTCGGAGCATTTGTCTTCTGAAGCACTGGCAAAAAAGCATCAGCTTGAAACCGATCCGACCTCCCGCAAGAACCATATGGAGTATTTACCGGGAATGGAGGTTATGGAGTCGGATGTTTGTGCAAATGTAATGGCGCAGATGAACTCCTATGATTATTCTAAATATACTGCCGCTGATGTAAAGACGGCTTTGGAACACGACACCTGTACTATAGAGGATTTCAAGGCACTTCTTTCTCCTGCGGCAGAGCCGTTTTTGGAACAGATGGCACAGAGAGCAAGATTGGAAACAAGCAAGCACTTTGGTAATACCGTCTATCTGTTCACGCCGCTTTACATAGCCAACTATTGCGAGAATTACTGTGTGTACTGTGGTTTCAACTGCTACAACCATATTAAGCGTATGAAGCTTAGTATGGAGCAGATTGAAAAAGAGATGAAGGTCATTGCCGACAGCGGTATGGAGGAAATTCTTATCCTTACCGGCGAGAGCCGAAGTCAGAGCAATGTGGAATATATCGGTGAAGCCTGTAAATTGGCACGCAAGTATTTCCGCATGGTTGGTCTTGAAATCTATCCCGTCAATACGGATGAATACAAATATCTCCACGAGTGCGGTGCAGACTATGTAACCGTATTTCAGGAAACTTATGATACTGATAAATATGAACAGCTTCATCTTCTGGGACACAAGCGTGTATGGCCATACCGCTTCCATGCCCAGGAACGAGCACTTCGCGGTGGTATGCGTGGGGTAGCATTTTCGGCTCTGCTTGGACTCTCTGACTTCCGAAAGGATGCTTTGGCAAGTGCTCTGCACGTCTATTATTTGCAGAGAAAATATCCTCATGCCGAAATGTCGCTGTCTTGTCCAAGACTCAGACCGATCATTAACAATGACAAAATCAATCCTTTGGACGTTCACGAAAAGCAACTTTGTCAGGTGCTTTGTGCCTACCGTATTTTCTTACCTTATGTCGGTATTACGGTATCTTCCCGTGAGAGTGCTGAGTTTCGCAATGGTATTGTGAAGATTGCGGCAACGAAGGTTTCCGCAGGTGTTTCTACCGGCATCGGAGATCACGAAAGCAAATATACAGGCAAAGAAACCGACGAGGTACAGGGCGACGAGCAGTTTGAAATCGACGATAACCGCAGCCTTGATAAGATGTACAAGGATATTGCAGAGGAAGGTCTGCAACCGGTTCTGAACGATTATCTGTATGTGTGAGGTAAAGAGAATGAAAAAGTTTGATCCAAGTTTATATTTTATCACCAACAGCACGAACTATAGCGAAGAGGAATTCCTCTACCGTGTAGAGCAGGCTCTTAAAGGCGGCATAACCCTTCTACAGCTCCGTGAAAAGGAAAAATCCACCCGTGAATACATCGAGCTTGCAGAGAAAGTACACACCATTGCGGGGCGTTACAATGTACCGTTGATTATTGACGACCGTGTGGATGTGGCGCTCGCCATTGACGCAGAAGGCGTTCATGTCGGAGCGAGCGATATGCCCGTAGCAACCGCAAGACGCTTGATGGGAGAAGACAAGATCGTTGGTGCAACTGCAAAGACGGTTCCGTGGGCAAAAGAAGCCTATGAGCAAGGTGCGGACTATCTTGGTGTGGGAGCAATCTATCCCACCACAACCAAAGTAAAAACTGTTTTGACTTCTACCGACACACTTCGGGATATATGCAATGCTGTTCCGATTCCCGCCAATGCTATCGGAGGTCTGAACAAGGATAACATTGATGTTCTTGCGGGTATTCCTATTGCAGGTATCTGCGTAGTATCCGCCATTATCAAAGCGGACGATCCTAAGACAGCGGCGGAAGAACTTAAAGCAAAAGCAAAAGAACTGCGGCTTATTTAACCGAATCAAGAAAATCCCCCACTTCAAGTGCGTAGAGCACTAAGTGGTGGGTAGGGGGAGTTTGCCACAGGCATATGTTCTCACTAAGTTCGCACTACACTTCGTTTGTGCTTACTAAGTGTTCACATTATCTTGTGTCAGGTGGAGATTTCAAGCTCCATCTGACAAACCGCAAAGCGGTTATTCGGTTATGAGCAAGTAGCGATAGCGGATTGCGAATATCCGCTTGACGTCATAAGCGGCAGATTGGGGGCACCACCTTATGATACAAAAAAAGGATTATATTTCAGGTGTCCTTTCCGATATGCTTGACCACCTCAATCTAAACAGTAAGTTTACCAAATAAAATTGCTTGAAAGGAAGCGAAAACAATGAGAAATTATTCTACACAAATGGATGCCGCAAGACACGGAATCATTACCCCTGAAATGAAGGCGGTTGCAAAGAAGGAATACAGAACGGAAGAAGAAATCAGAGACCTCGTCGCAAAAGGACAGGTTGCTATCTGTGCAAACAAAAACCATACCTGCATTGATCCGAACGGTGTCGGCTCGATGCTCCGCACCAAGATCAATGTCAATCTTGGTGTTTCCCGCGATTGTAAGGACTATGACATTGAAATGCAAAAGGTTATGGCAGCCGTGAATATGGGTGCAGAGGCGATTATGGACCTTTCTTCCCATGGCAACACTCAGCCATTCAGAAGAAAGCTCACCAGTGAGTGCCCCGCTATGATAGGTACCGTTCCGGTGTATGACAGTGTGATTCATTATCAGAGAGATCTTGCTACTCTTACGGCAAAGGATTTCATCAACGTGGTTCGTTTGCACGCAGAAGACGGCGTAGATTTCGTTACCCTTCACTGCGGCATTACTCGCAAGACGATTGATCAGATTCGAAAGCATAAAAGAAAGATGAATATCGTCTCTCGCGGCGGTTCACTTGTATTTGCTTGGATGTGTATGACCGGTGAGGAAAATCCTTTCTACGAATACTTTGATGAGATTTTGGATATCTGCCGTGAGTATGACGTAACGATCTCTCTCGGCGATGCTTGCCGTCCCGGTTGTCTTGCTGACGGTAGCGACGTATGCCAGATCGAAGAGCTTGTCCGTTTGGGCGAGCTGACCAAGCGTGCTTGGGAAAAGGACGTTCAGGTAATGGTGGAAGGTCCCGGACATATGCCAATGGATCAGATCGAAGCCAACATGAAGATGCAGCAGACCATCTGTATGGGTGCTCCTTTCTATGTGCTTGGTCCCATTGTTACCGATATTGCACCGGGATATGATCATATTACCTCTGCCATCGGCGGAGCCATTGCAGCAGCTTCCGGCGCAGCCTTCCTGTGCTATGTAACGCCCGCAGAGCATTTGGCTCTCCCGAATGTTGACGATGTAAAGCAAGGCATTATTGCATCCAAGATAGCAGCTCACGCTGCGGACATTGCAAAGAAGGTCCCACACGCAAGGGATATTGATGACCGTATGGGGGATGCTCGTCGCAAACTCGATTGGGAGGAACAATGGGCGTGTGCACTCGATCCCGAAACTGCCAAGCACATCCGTGACGAGCGCAAGCCCGAGCACGATGATACTTGCTCGATGTGCGGCAAGTTCTGTGCCGTGCGGAGCATGAACAAAGCTCTAAACGGAGAGTACATTGATATTCTGTAAGGTGAGACTATGAAGCGTTGTGTCATTGTCGGCGGTGCTGATATAAACAATTATGACTATATGCTGTGTATCGGAGGACGGTTCAAGTATCACAGTCAATTAAGATGATGTTGTATCCAATCTCAATTCAATTATGTATTAAAAACCAAACAAAGGCGTCGCGGAAATGCGGCGCCTTTTAAGGGCATCCTTGAATTGTTCACATTTTTCTGCTATAATATAAATGCTCTTAAAGGAGCACGATCATTACATCCCTTTTGTATTCAAACATCAAAGCCGGTTGAACTGTCAGGCGGAGCAAAGTATCACTTACTGTGAAAGAATAATCAATTTTTTCTCCTTTGATTTTTCGAGAAATTGATACCAAACTTTGATACTAAAACAGTACCAAACGGGCTGAGAACTCAGAGAATATAGAGAAAAACGAAGAAAAATGAGCGAAATCTCACAGAAATTTGCCTAAATCAGGGCGAAAAGTAACTGTGGGAAAGAACTCGTAAGCGAGTGGGAATAGAATAAATGTTATTTGGCATAGTTATGATTGAGCAAATAAAAACGGCAGAGCAACTAATAGAGTTGGTATCCGTATATCGTAAAAATAAAAAGAGAGAAATGCATTAGAGAGAATAGATACAAATTGTAACCTAGTTGGTCTGGAAACTAACTGAGGTTACAATTTTTTTATGGAGAAAATGTAATTATGATTTATCTTGATTTATTTTAATTGCTTGTATGGTTAAGTTGAAATGATTTTGTGTATAGTTCATTTCTCGACAATCTCAAAAAGATGATACAGTTACGATTTTTCATTCAGTTTTTTTAGAGATGCAATCAGTTTGTTTCGTGTAGAAGTATCGGAATTTTGATAGACTTCTATAAATTGAAATAGCTCAGGGTCAGTTTCTGAATGAATGGTGTAACTAGTTGGAGTGGGAATATCTGTTTTATTCGTCAGATAATCAACCGAAGTACCAAGCACATCTGCCATTATTTGAATGACTTGAATGGATGGTGTACGGTCACCGGATTCATATCTGAGATAGGTAGGTTGGGACAGTTGCATTCTTTTCGAAACTTCATGTTTGCTGATTCCAAGTTTTTGACGACACTCAATAAGACGTTGTCTGTTTAATGATGTAGTATTCATTTTTCATTCTCCAATTTAAAATTTATAGTTACAAATGATATGTTTATTATATCAAAAAAACTTGTATATACCAAGGGAATAATATATAATAACATATACCGATGACATAACCATCTTATTTATGATTGTAAGGTTAAAAACTTAAAGTATTTTCTTAACTAAAAATCTACCTATACAAAACACAGCTTTCAGTAGTATAATAGACTTTATATAGAAGCATAAGCAAAGATGAAACAAACATTATAAAATATAATGCACCGCAATGCTTCGGGGGATTTTGCAGATAGAAGGGAGTAAAAACAATGCAAAAAGTAAAAATTTTTAAATCACATGTAAATGAAAGCCGGGATACCGCATCGATTGAGAGCACTCTTAATGCATTTGTAAAAGAGAAAAAAATTATTAGTGTTACACAATCGGTAGTGGCGAAACCGGGAACAGAAGGAACTACTGCGATTTATTTTATGGTCGTAACTGTAGTTTATGAGGAGTAAAAATAAATTCATTACATAAGCTGTTATGAATAGAATAGGTTTCTTCTTTGGGGTATAGCAATGGGAAAAAAACAATTTGAAAGAAAAAGAAAAGAAACGATGCCTGTCTTAGCTATTTGTTATGATTTTGATAAAACACTATCTCCGGATGATATGCAGGCACAAGGGTATATTCAATCGGTAGGATATGACATTTGTGATTTTTGGAGAGAATCTGACGAACTTGCGGAAGCAAATGATATGGACCAAAATTTGGCATATATGTATAAAATGATGCGGGAAGCAAGAGGAAATTTGATTTTCAACAGAAAAACATTAAATGCATATGGTGCAAAAGTAAGTCTGTTTCCAGGGGTGGAAGAGTGGTTTGAACGAATACGAGCATACGGAAAAGAAAAAGGTGTCATTATTGAACACTACATTATATCTTCCGGATTAAAGGAAATGATTGAAGGCACAACTGTTGCAAGGGCAGGGGCATTTGAAAAGATATATGCAAGTTCTTTTTTCTATGATGAAAGAGGCATTGCAATATGGCCGGCACAGGTTGTTAATTACACAAATAAGACGCAGTTTCTGTTTCGAATTCAAAAAGGCGTGTTGGATATTAATGACCAAGGCGTGAATGATTATTTTCCACCGGAAGAACTTAGAGTTCCTTTTCGAAATATGGTGTATATTGGGGATAGCGATACCGATATTCCATGTATGAAATTGGTAAATTCTCACGGTGGACATTCCATAGGAGTATTTAATGCCCAAACCAAAGATAAAGCGAAAGTATATAAAATGATGCGTGATAACCGAATTAAATTCTATGCACCGGCAGATTATGCAGAAGGAACCGAACTCGATAAGTTAGTAAAAGCAATTATTGATAGAACCGCTTCGAATGAAGCCTTAGAATCTGTTCATTACGAAAATAAAAAGGAATACATGGAATTTAACCGAAACTCCAATAGCAGTTATTCACAATGAAACTAAGTGAACCAAATATCCACTTGACATAAAAAGCACACATTATATATTGAAAGCATAAATCATGCATATTCAAGTATAAAGTGTGCTTTTTGTTTGTTAATTTTATTGTGTTTAGTGAAAGAACAAGCTATTCTCACCCGGAAATTTCACGTTCCATCGTCTCAGCCAATTTCTTCAAAGTCTTGGTATCGTGCTCCATCTGTTCCATATTCGTTCCATAGATTTTTACGGCATCTGCAATTTGATTAATAGAAAGTTGATTTTTATTAGAGCAATCTGCCATTGTGGAAACGCTGTTTTGAATCATAGTAAAACTGTCGGCAAGGTCAGAAACACTTTGGTCCTGCTCAGAAATATTGGAATAAAGCTCCGTGAAATTTTGCAGCAGTTTTGCAAAGCTGTCATTTAATTCGTCAATGCTTGCTAACGATTGTTCAACTGTTTGAGTGCTTTCCGTTAATTGTTTACGGGTTTTTTCTACTTGCAACTGCATGCTGTTTACAATTTGTTCTACATGGTCAGAACATTTATTGCTGTCAATCGCAAGTTTCTGCACTTTTTCAGCTACAACTGCAAATCCGGCACCTGCACTTCCTGCTCTGGCAGCTTCAATAGAAGCATTTAAAGAGAGCATATTGGTACTGGAAGCAATGGACTTTAGTTGTGATACAACATCTACAATTTCATTCATCTGTTTTTGAATTCCGTCAAATACTTGATTGGTAGCATTAGACGAATCGCGAATAGTCATAATTTCAGAAGACATGCTTCCAATATTATGTTCATTTGCTTTTAATACTTTTTCAAAATGCTGTACATTATCCATCAAAGTCTGAATCTGTGATTTGCAGACATCAATGCGGTTTTCTGCTTCATTACAGGTGGACATCGTATCATCTACACTTGCGGTAATATTTAAAGAGTCATCCATAAGTTCGTTGGTACGAAGTTCTACTTGTTGGCTTGCATTGTTCATATCGCTGATACGTCCATGCGTTGTTTCGAAATTTCGGTTTAATTCTGCATTAATAAGTGCCAAAGATTCAATGATTTTTTCTGCGGCTGCGGCTTGTGCACGGCTTTTTGTAATATAAGCACGTCCACGCTCTACAACAAGGGAAAAAAGTATACCCGTCAGGTTAAAAATCCCAAAACACATAATAAATTGGGAAACTTTTCCTACCTTTTGCGGTGTGATAAAAAATTGTATAAAAAAGAGGAGGTCGGCCGTAACTAACTGTATACGGGAGTAGGCAGGTCGAAGGTATAGACCTGCGAGTCCGATTGCTGCCAAATATAAAATAAAGTCATCGCTTAAGGAATCGCCACTAAAAATAGAAATCACAAAGATAACAATCATAATGCCAACAGAGCTAATCATATATTTTGTATCTTTTGCTATGTTGATTTTTCCCATGATAAATAAAATAGTACAAAATACTGCAAGAACACAGCCAACGGCAATAGTTGCAGACATATTTGCAGCAAGCAGGTTTTTTGCAAAGAAAATAGAAGCGACACCTAAAGTCAGTCCTATCATAAATTTGTAAATGCTGCTGTTTGAAATTTCATCCAATTTCATTTTCCTTTTTTCTTTTGCATTGCTCATGTTTTTGTCCCCCTCAAATCTAAAGAAATTGTAAAAAATATTAAAAATTATGTCATTTATTGAGATATTACTATTAATAATGTACTATATCTTATAATAATTTGCAATTGCTATGCAATATATGGTTCATATAATTTTCGATTCCGTTCACAGAGTGAACAGTAATTAAAGTTGAAAAATATGGGAAAAAGTAAATATGAGAAAAGGAGAAAAAATATGGCGTACACCAATTTAGAATTATTTGCATACTTTATGATATATTCCTTTTTAGGATGGGTAATAGAGGTTGGAATTGTGGCTGTAAAAGACAGGCGTTTTCGTAACAGAGGATTTATCAATCTGCCATTTTGTTTTATGTATGGTTTTATGATGAATATCCTAATTGTATCATGGCAAAATATGGTAAACCACAATGTGTTTAAATTTATTTTTGCATTTACCGTATTTGTGGTAATTCAATCAATAGCAGAGTTTTTTACAAGGCGTATTTGTAAGAGGATGATGTTAAAATTTGAGGATATTACACCTTATAATGGACAATGGGCAAATCTTGTAGTAGCACTTTTATTTGCAATGGGATTGTGTCTTGCTGTCGAAGTACTGCACCCATTTGTATTTATGTTTGTCACATTGTTGCCAGAGATTCTATTGAAGGCAGTATGCGTCATTGCAGGTGTAATTTTGGGATTGGATTTATTGCTTACGATTTGTGTGGTTATAAAAAAATATACAAATGCCGCAGAAGCTGTCTATTTCGAAAAAAAAGAACATACAAGTCACAAGTTGAATGGACGTATCTATAATATCATATGGGACCGTTTGGAGAAAGCTTATCCGAATATGGAGCAGGATGAAGATTTAGAAAAAGAGTATGTATTTGCACAAGGAATTTGTTTGGATAAAATTATATGGGTATTTTTAACATCTGCGTTTTTAGGTGATTTGATAGAGATGGTCTATTGCCGTATTGTAGGCGGAGAATGGATGAGTCGTTCTTCTGTATTGTATGGTCCTTTTAGCATTGTGTGGGGCATTGGTGCGGTATTGCTTACATTAGTATTATCTCGTTTTGCAGAAAAAGAAGACCGTTACATATTTTTGATAGGTGCATTGATAGGCGGTGTATATGAATATGCATGCAGCCTATTTACCGAGATTTTCTTAGGAACGGTGTTCTGGGATTATAGTTGGATGCCATTTAATATTGGCGGGCGAACCAATTTATTGTATATGGTATTTTGGGGAATTTTATCGGTGGCATGGATTAAAGTTTGCTATCCAAAACTCAGCGGAATTATTGAAAAACTTCCGGCATTGCAAGGAAAAATCATTACTTGGATATTGATTGTTTTTATGGTTTGCAATGCACTTATTTCTGCAATGGCGATGGTGCGTTACACACAAAGACAAGAAGGAATCGAAGCCGATAATCTAATAGAAGCCTTCATAGATACTATCTATGAAGACTCCTTGATTGAAAAGGTATGGCCGAATATGGTGATTACGGAGTAGAGATTATAAAATTTATAATTTTTATTTATTTCAGTTATGAGCAAGTAGCGAATACGGATTGCGAGTGTCCGCTTTGCTTGGCTTTGGGTAGTTTAAAATAAGCAACTATGTTTATTGGGAATCCGTAGTTACAGCTAATTTATGCTCATAAATTCTCTCATACAATTCTAATATTTCAGATAACGGAATATCTTCTGGCAAAAGAAAATCGCAAATTTCAGCCCAAAAAGCTTCGTCTATGTGAATGGTACGAAGCTTTTTTGTTTCCTCAAAGGTAATGGAAGTCATACTTTCTTCCTTTGAAATGGGAATCTGTAAAAATGCAAGGTTTTTTGCACTATCTATTGTAGTTACAGAAGCTTTTTTGACAGTTCCGTCAAAAAATGTGATATCTTTGGTAAGGGTATCCGGGACACCGTCTGCAAGTGTGCAAATAAGCACATAGGTATCTGTAATTTCAAGAAGAAATCCCTTTTCCCAAGCACCATTGGTACGCTGAAATGTAATGGTGGCTGGAAGTAATATACTTTCATTAAAAGCAGAATCATTTTCTTTATAATATCCTACATCATAAGGATTTGAAATGCCAATAATGCCGCTGTCAGCTATGCTGATGGTATGGGAATAAATCAGTTCCTGTATTTCTTCCGGTGGACATACCATAACAGAAGCAGTAACGGAGGTAGAGAGTCCATAGCTGTCTTTTGCAGTAAAGGTAATCGGATAAGTTCCGGCAGCAGTAATATTTAATTGGCTTGTGTCAATTATCACATTTTCATTCGTACATTCGGTATCTAAAAAATCCCAAACAGACACATAATCTTCAAATTTGGCAGAATTGCCTTTTGCGATATAGAAGTTCGAAAAAACAGTAAGTTGTGGTGGTTCTTCTACGGTAATTTCTAAAGCATAGGTGCCCTCATTTTTCCATTCATCCATTACAGAAATCAGAAGTTCATATTTGCCGCCATAGGGAAAGGTATAGGTTTGTTCCTTCATTTCAATGCCTGCCGAAAATTGATTTGCAATTTCTACTGTATTTTCTTCTAATCCATATAAGTTTAAAGAGTTTGCTGTTATTTTAGAAAAGAACGGTTCACCGATTTTGCTTTTATCCGTAATGCGAAGACTGAGTCTGTCAAGGGAGAGCGATTCTCCTTTTTTTAGCGTAAGCGAATGAACGGAACACTTGATGTCCGGAGGAGTAGTATCTGTTTTTTGTGTAGATGTAGTATTTTCTTTTTGCGTGGGAAAAATAGGTACGTCAAATGCATACAAAAGAAGTCCTGTTACAACAAAGAAAATGAGAAGCAGAAGAAAGATAGTAATTTTATGTGTTTTTTTCTTTTTCATAGTTCGTTATAGTTCCTTTTTATAGCTAAAGTTTTAATTAAAGTATAGCATTGTATTTAATTTTATACACATATTTTTTTGCAAATTTGGAAAAACGGTAGTACAATGTCAACTGTCAAGACAGCTGTCGGACAGATGTTATAGATAATAGATTTGATAAAAGTGTTAAACATGTAGAACAAATAGTTTTCAGCTTCGATTAAATTTAAAAAAGTATGGAGTACTGGAATTTGTTGCAGATGTTATTTTTAGGAGGGACAAGAAATGGTAAAATTAAAGAAGATTCTAAATGAAATCTTTATTGAAGGCTTAAGCGGTATGGCAACCGGATTATTTGCCACATTGATTATTGGAACAATTATTCAGCAGATTGGAAGCATTGTTCCGGGAGTAATAGGAGATATGCTTTACATAATCGGAAAAGTAGCGGCTAGTGTAACAGGTGTAGGGATTGGATGTGGTGTTGCAGTACGTTTTAAGGAAAGTCCGCTTGTAATTATGTCAGCAGCGACATCCGGCATGATAGGGGCGTTTGCAAGTAAGATATTAGCAGGACAGGTATTAGTGGATGGAGTGATTTGCTATTCCGGACCAGGAGAACCGTTAGGTGCTTTTATTGCGGCAATTGCAGGTATTTATGTTGGACGAGCTGTTTCCGGAAAGACAAAAGTGGATATTTTAATTACACCGCTTTGCAGCATTTTGACAGGTGCAACAGTTGGTCTTATATTTGGACCGCCAATTTCTGCATTTATGACATTCCTTGGACATATCATTAATATTGCAACCGAACAACAGCCATTTTTAATGGGTGTATTGGTATCGGTATTAATGGGAATTGCTTTGACACTTCCGATAAGTTCTGCGGCTTTAGGGGTAATCTTAAATTTATCCGGTCTTGCAGCAGGTGCGGCAACTGCGGGATGCTGTGCAAATATGGTTGGATTTGCAGTAGCAAGCTATCGAGAAAATAAAGTAAATGGTCTTTTGGCACAAGGGCTTGGAACGAGCATGCTTCAGATTGGAAATATTGTAAGAAAACCAATTATTTGGCTTCCTGCAATTATAAGCAGTGCAATTTTAGGACCGCTTTCTACGATGGTGTTTAAAATGACGAATAATGCAACCGGCTCAGGTATGGGAACAGCCGGTTTGGTTGGGCAGATTACAACGTATCAGACTATGATACAGGACGCAGATGCAGGAATTGTACTTGTGAAGATTATTATTATGCATATCGTGCTTCCGGCAATTTTAGCATTTGGAATTTCTGAATTTATGCGTAAAAAAGGTTGGATTAAGGATAGGGATATGGCACTTAAAGTTTAACTGAATCAGGAAGGTTCCTATTTGGTTAATTAGAAAATAAATGTAGAGTGAGCATCTTTTTTTCATGAAGTGGTTTTACATTTCAAAAGAAAAAGAGATGCTTATTTTATAGAAATGCAGATACGGAAAATTAGTTTTAATTGTTAGATGTTTTTTACTTTTATTTGATATAGAAACTTCTGCTTTCCATTGTATGCCTAATATATTGGAAACGAGGATGTTTCAGTAGGGGTGCTTGACAGTTTAAATATAAGAGAGTAAGATTTATGAGAATAATTGAGAGATAAGGAGATTGTTATGGAGAAGAAAAAGAAGACGGATTATTCCCTGGACCTTACGGAAGGTTCTATTTTAAAGAAACTGTTGTTATTTTCCCTGCCGCTTATGGCATCAAGTGTATTGCAGTTATTTTTTAATGCTGCGGATGTTATTATAGTTGGACAGTTTGCAGGGGATAATTCACTTGCAGCGGTTGGTTCAAATGGTTCAATTATTAACCTATTGACTAATGTATTTATGGGATTGTCCGTTGGTGCGAATGTATTAGTGGCACGTCATTTTGCAGCAAAGCAAGAAAATGAGGTACGAAAAGTGGTACATACTTCGATTACATTAAGTGTGATTTGTGGTGCAATTTTAACGGTAATCGGTCTGATTGCAGCAAAACAGCTGCTTATCTGGATGCAGAGTCCAACAGAAGTTATTGATTTGGCGGCATTATATCTGCGTATTTATTTTATTGGTATGCCAGCAACGATGGCATATAACTTTGGTGCTGCAATCTTAAGAGGTGTTGGGGATACCAAAAGACCATTGTATTATCTGGCATTTGCCGGTGTAATTAATGTTGTATTAAATTTTATTTTTGTAGTATTCTTTCATATGGATGTAGCCGGTGTTGCACTTGCTACAATTATCTCTCAGACTGTTTCTGCGATTTTAGTAATTCGCTGTCTTATGAAAGAAGAAAGTGCAATTCGCTTGGAAAAGCAGTATCTTGGCATAGATATGGAGGTATTTAAGCGAATTTTGCAGATTGGACTTCCGGCAGGTGTGCAGGGGTCATTATTTTCCCTGTCAAATGTAGTCATTCAGTCAAATATCAATAGCTTTGGTGCTACTATTGTAGCGGGAAATTCTGCCGCAGCAAATATAGAGGGCTTTATCTTCGTAGCTATGAATGCCTTTTCACAGGCAATCGTAGCATTTACCAGTCAAAATTTAGGTGCGGGAAAATATGAGCGTATTAATAAGATTTTAATTACTACCCAGTTATGCGTACTGGCAGTAGGCGTGGTTATGGGAAATGGCATTTATCTGTTGGGAGAACCGCTTCTTGGACTTTATTCCGATAGTGCAGTTGTAGTGGAAGCAGGTATGCGAAGACTTGGCATTGTTTGTACGGCATATGCATTATGCGGTATGATGGATATTATGGTAGGTTGTATGCGAGGACTCGGATATTCCATTATGCCGATGATTGTTTCATTGCTTGGTGCGTGTGCATTCCGTATTGTGTGGATTGCCGTTTTATTTGGAATGGAACAATTCCGCGTGATTGAAACAATTTATTATACGTATCCGATTTCATGGGCATTGACATTCAGCGTACATGTAATTTGTTTCCTTATTGTAAGACGTAAGCTGAAAAAACAGTGGGGTGTGTAAAACCAGAGAAATAAAAATGGGTGTATAGTAAAGCGGATACTCGGAAGCTGCTTTGGTTACTTCTTCGTGAATGTAGGTTGCTTCTTAGCTTGCGTTCAAAAACTGAAATACACCCCATTTTTTGAAAAACGAGGTGTATAATTATAGATATGCTAAAAAGCAAGAGGTTTGTTATATTTTTAATAATTATTTCTGAATAAATACAAAGCCGGATGCTCCAGGACCTACATGTGCACCAATAGTTGCACCAATCTGAAGACGTTCTGTAACCTGAATACCGGATGCCGCAGCTTTTTCTTCTAATTTTGCAGTATTTTCTTCTCCTAATGTATAAATGGAGTATACAGGGTAGTCTGTATCAATGTTGCAATCGGCAAGCTGTTTCATAACAGTCAAAAGAGCTTTATTACGTCCTAATGCTTTTGCAGTAACGGCAATTGTGCCTTCTTCCGTAAGTGTAATGAGTGGTTTTAAGTTTGCAAGTTCACCAATAGCAGCGGCAGCTTTGCTTAAACGGCCACCTTTCTGAAGATATTCTAAAGTGTCTAAAGCAGCAATAATTTTTGTTCTGGATTTTAATGTTTCTAAAGTTTCAAAAATTTCAGCAGCTGTTTTTCCTTCTGCTCTTAATTTACATGCAGTTTCTGCTAAAAGACGAATTGCAAGGGTAGCAGTACGTGTATCTACAAGGTAAACATCATCATACTCAGCCATATTTTTTGCTAAAGTAGCACTTTGATATGTACCACTCAAGCCGGAAGAAAGGCAAAGGCATACAACACTGTCACCTTTTTCTTTGGCATCTTCAAATAAATCTAAGAAATCTTGTGGGGAAGGTTGTGCTGTTTTTGGAAATTCTTCTGAAGTGGTAAGCATATCGTAGAAAGTATCACGGGTAATATCTAATCCGTCACGATAGCTGTTGTCGTTAAAAGTAATGGTAATTGGAACAAGTTCCATTTCTCTTTTCTGTAATTCTTCTACTGTGTAATCTGCGGATGAGTCTACTAAAATTCTAATCATGTTTTTTCTCCTTTTTTAAAAATACCCCATCAGCGAGGGTTGAAATTTTATCAAATAAAACTGCTGCTTCTGTAGCTTCTTTTACACCTAGTTCATCAATAATATGTCCAACCGAATCTAAGATTTCCTGGTGTTGTTTTTGAAAGGCTTTTGCATGTTCCGGATTGAGCAGGATATGTACCTGTCGTTTATCACTTGTGGAACGTTCGCGTCGAATCATTAGTTTTTCTTCTAACTGATTTAACGTACGGTTCATTTGGGACTTTAGCATTTTAGTTTCCCGACAGAGATCCGTAGCAGTTAAAGGCTTCTTTTGTCCGGCTGCCATATGTCGTGCAAGTACGCTGCAAATCAAGGATTCATTGTAAGAAAGTGCAGATACAATCCTTGAGTTATTAATGCTGGTGGACAATTTCAGCCAGGATGACAGCAGAGCTTCGCTTAATTGGTTATTGCTGAAAGTTTTGTTTTCGATTAAGGTTTGTGCTGTTTCCATGCAATCATATACTCCATTTAAAAATAGTTAACAATATGAAAAAGTTCACAAAATGAAACGGTTTACAATGTGAACCATATAAATAGATAGTAGCATGAGATAGGAAATTGGTCAAGGGGAAATTTTGCAGGACAAAAATGCCCCTGTATCTTCATTTCACTTTACAAAATTTTCCTTTTAGTGTAAAATAGCCAAAGTGTGCTTGAACACTTTACAGCATTGATACAAGGCTAATCAAAATTTTATTTATCGGAGGAAGAAAAATGGAACATGTATCAGACAAAATGAAAGGAATTTTAAAATTACAGGACCAGGGAGTTATGTTGGTAATCGCAATCGTATCAGTTATTCTTGGAATTGTAAGTGCCGGGGCATATGTTTATCAGTTTATCAATCAGACAGCAGAAGAACAGGCAGAGGTAGGCTTTCTGATAATTGCTGCATGCTGTGTGGCATTTGGAGTTCTTTTTTTGAAGGAGAGAAGCAGCAGAGCAAAAAAGGAAGGGGCAATGACACAAAAGACACTTGCCCGTTATGGCAGTATTTTGGAACAGATTGATGCAGAAATCAATGCTCCATCCGCTGTTTTTCTTGAAAGCATGAAATTGTATATGACCGAGAACTTTATGGTAAGTTATGCACATGGATTTGATGTTATTCCGTGGGATGAGATTGCAGGAGTAACTCAAAAATGGCACGCAGGTTCAAATCCTTATTTATGTGTTGAAGATGTAGCAGGGGAAGAACATGCATTAAACTATATGCAGCATTCAGAACCGGATAAACAGCTTTTTATACAGGTATTGGAAATGGTGCAGAAAAAAACAGCATAGTAAGCAAATAAAAAATGACAGAAAGTTTTTGAATAACGCTTTCCGTCATTTTTTGTATATTTATGATTCTATATTTTAACCGAAAGGACACAAAATTGTTGCACCTACTGTAACTAAAAAAGTAAGGAGTTTCTTCGCAATTTATTCGCATATCAGATTTACAGTATCGCTTAATACATTCGTATTCAATATCGGATTGCCGGTACAGATAACTTCTCTTAAGTTTTTCAATTTCGCTAATGGAAGAAGTTCTGCAATATAATTATCTGCGAAGTCTATGGTTTCTAAAGTAGGCAGATTTGTGACAAAGGCAAGATTTGTTAGTTTGTTTGATTGGATATTTAAGTGTTTTAGAGCTTTGAAATGTCCCAAAAAGGAGGTATGCTCATCTAAAACGACATCATCGTAGTCTATATAGGTCAATGCTTTGTCATTTGTTATCTGCACATTTGTATATAAATGAAGAGAATCCATGTGAAGCGTTTCTAGTGTGTGATTATCGTTTATTTTATTAAAATCAATTTTACATTCTATTCCGCTGATTTGCAGTTCTTTTAAATCGTTCATGTTAAAAATTGCAGAAATGTCATCATAAGTAACGATTCCACTCATATCTAATTTTTCCAAAAAAGGAATGCTTGTAATAAAGGCAACACTTTTTCCGCTACTGGAAAAAGACTGAACAGTTAGTTCTTTTAAAGCTGTCAGTTTAGATAAGTCCGGTGATTGGGAAAAATAACAACTGTCCAGAGTCAGGCTTTGCAGTTGGCTTAGCGTATCAAAATAAGTAAAATCTTCAAAGTGGTACAAACGTAAGTGTTTCAATTTTGTAAGACTGCGTAAATCCGGTTGCTCACATCCGTAAGGAAGTTCCAATGACAATTCTTTCAAATTCGAAAGTGTTGTAACAGCATGCATATTTTTTAATTCCTGACAGTTCGAAACGGTTAGTGCTTCTAAATTGGAACATATCTCAATACCATCAAGAGAGAGCAGGTTTGCATCAGAGATTTCCAGACGTTTGAGATTGTCCATTCCATTTAAAAAATGCAAGGTTTTGAGATTTTCGGAGTCAAGAGAGAGTTCTTCTATATTAGGCATTGTGCTGAAAATAGAAAAATCCGAAAATGCATCAAATCCTTCTAATTTCAAAATTTTCAGATTTGGAAGATTTCGCAGGGAATCAATATCTGTCAAATCACAACTGCCAATAGAAAGACTTTCTAAATTTGTAAATTGCTCCAGACCACTTAAGTCTTCTACGCCTGACAAAAATTGTATTTCCTTAATGGAAGAAACATCTTCTACGAGTTCTGCAACCTGCTGTGGACTTTGAAAATAACCTCCGATAGAGGTAAGCGTAAGACCTTCTAAATCCTCTTTGGTTATTGCGTTTTTTACGGTAAGTTTTTTTAGATTGGTAAATTGGCGCAGCGTTTCTTTTCCTAAATCGGAATTACGTGGAAAGGTCATCCAGATAAGCTGTGCTTCCTTGGAATTCGGGGAATCAAAGCTGTATCCGATTTTTGTGTGGTCAATGGTATAGGTTATTTCTAACCATTGGACTTTGGATAGTTCTGATTTTGTAATCTGTTCCGTTGGCATATGGAAGATACTCGAAGCCAGTTGACCCAGATTTCCGGATAAAACGATTTCGGATGTTGTTACATCTGTACTATTTTCCGAATCAGAAGTAGAAGTGACAGGTGTATTTTTATGGTCTTCCATCCAGCGTGTGAGAATAGGAGGACTTACAATCAGCAATAAACATGCCAGACATGCCATAGCGATACGGAATAAGCGTGCAGGTGGATATGGGTTCGGTTCATTTTTCATTTGTGTCAGTAAATCATCGGCGGGTGAATGAGATATGTTTTTCGTAAAATGCGGTTGTTCATTTTCCCATTCAAGGGCAATGGGGGTGTTGCAATATTTGCAAACCGCAAGCAAAGGATTATTTTCATTGATGGTTAATTGTCCACCACAGACCGGACATTGTAATTCTGTAATTTTCATGTTCTAAATTTCTATTAGGACTGACAGAGGTTTCTGACAGCCGTAAGACTCCTTTCTTTGGCGTGTTATCACAATAGTATCAGATTTACATAAATTGGATATAAATATTATTTAAACATAAATAGTGACAGAAAACAATATAATACATATAAATAAAAACATATACAATGTTACTGTACACTCCGTGCCCAGTAACGAGTAAAAATCCATGCTAAATTTGCTTCGCAAATGGATTTTTACTTATAAAATTTACCTTCTCATACAGTAACTATACAATAACCGTTTCTTCGACTTAAAAAATAGGACAGTCATATATTGTTATGATTCATACCTATATATTAGATGAATATTAACAAAAATGGTGCAAAGCAACAATTCTTTGCACCATTTTTATCATTTATCCTGTGTACTTTTTGCGATTCTATTTATCATGGATTTCTGCATGAAGTTCCTGTAAGGATTTTACTTGAGAATTTCCATGTTCTTTCAGATGACGGATACCTTCTGCAGTTGCTTTTGCAGCGGCCATAGTGGTCATGTAAGGAATTTTTCCTTTGATTGCTGCTTTACGGAGATAACTATCATCACTTACGCTTTCTTTTCCAACCGGAGAGTTGATGATTAAGTCAAACTTACCGTTTGTGATTTCGTCTAATGTGTTTGGACGTTTGCCCTCTGATACCTTATGAATTCTGGTAGCAGGAGTTCCGGATTCGGTAATTGCCTGATGTGTTGTTCTGGTAGCATAAATTTCGAATCCAAGTTCATGGAATGCTTTTGCAACTTCCACAACTTCTTCCTTATCTTTTCTATTTACAGAGATAAGGACTGTTCCGCCTAATGGAAGTTTGGACTGAGTTGCTTCCTGTGCTTTGTAGAAGGCTTCACCATAAGATGGGGATAAACCTAATACTTCACCGGTAGAACGCATTTCCGGTCCTAAAATCGGGTCAACTTCCTGGAACATATTGAATGGGAATACCGCTTCTTTTACACCATAGTTTGGAATTACCTGTTCTTTTAATGCCGGAACAGGAGATGGGTTTCCGGTAAGTTCTGCAGTAATAATTTCAGTAGCAAGTGGTACCATACGGATATTACATACTTTGGATACCAATGGAACAGTACGGGAAGCTCTTGGGTTTGCTTCTAATACATATACTTTTCCACCTTCAATTGCGTACTGCATGTTCATAAGACCCTTTACATGCATTTCTTCTGCAATCTTACGTGTGTATTCTTTGATTGTGTTTACGTTTTCTTCTGAAATGTGAACAGAAGGAAGGATACAAGCGGAATCACCGGAGTGAACACCTGCAAGTTCGATGTGTTCCATAACAGCAGGTACAAATGCATGTGTACCATCGCTGATAGCATCTGCTTCACATTCTAAAGCGTTATTTAAGAAACGGTCAATTAAGATTGGTCTGTCCGGTGTAACACCAACAGCAGCATTCATATAGCCTTCCAAACTTTCTTCATCGTATACAACTTCCATACCACGCCCGCCTAATACATAAGAAGGACGAACCATTACCGGATAACCAATACGGTTTGCGATTTCTACGGCTTCTTCTACATTTACTGCCATTCCGGATTCCGGCATTGGAATTTCCAATTTTTCCATCATAGCACGGAATAAGTCACGGTCTTCAGCTAAGTCGATAACGGATGGAGAAGTTCCAAGGATTTTTACACCGTTCTTTTCAAGGTCAGCAGCGAGGTTCAAAGGAGTCTGTCCACCAAACTGTGCAATAACGCCTAATGGTTTTTCTTTATTGTAAATACTTAAAACATCTTCTAATGTAAGAGGTTCGAAATACAATTTATCGGATGTATCGTAGTCAGTAGATACCGTTTCAGGGTTACAGTTTACAATAATCGTTTCGAAACCAAGTTTCTTTAATGCTAAAGAAGCATGTACGCAGCAGTAGTCAAATTCGATACCCTGACCGATACGGTTTGGACCACCACCGAGAATCATGATTTTCTTATTTTCAGAAACCGGATTTTTATCTTCTGCATTATAAGTACTGTAGTAGTAGGCACTATTTTCCGTGCCGCTTACATGAACACCTTCCCATGCCTCTTCTACACCAAGTTCGATACGCTTATTGCGGATGTTATCTTCCGGGATTTCCAAAATCTGGCTTAAATATTTATCGGAAAAACCGTTTTTCTTAGCAGAAATAAGTGCTTCGTCTGTTGGCAGAGAGCCTTTGTTTGCTGCAAGAGATTCTTCTTCTTCCACTAATTCTTTCATCTGTTCGATGAAGTAATGTTTTACTTTTGTAATTTCGTGAATTTCTTCTACGGTGGCACCTTTGCGGATTGCTTCATACATAATGAAATGACGTTCGCTGGAAGGTGTGATTAAGAGTTTCAAAAGCTGTTCTTTGTCTAGTGTATCAAAATTCTTTGCATGTCCAAGACCATAGCGACCTGTTTCAAGGCTTCGGATAGCTTTCTGGAACGCTTCTTTGTATGTCTTACCGATGCTCATAACTTCACCAACGGCACGCATCTGTGTTCCGAGTTTGTCTTCTACGCCTTTGAATTTTTCAAATGCCCAACGAGCAAATTTAATTACAACGTAATCTCCATCCGGAACATATTTATCTAATGTGCCATATTTTCCGCATGGAATATCTTTTAAGGTAAGACCTGCTGCAAGCATTGCAGATACTAATGCAATCGGGAAGCCGGTTGCTTTAGAAGCAAGTGCGGAAGAACGTGAAGTACGTGGGTTGATTTCGATAACAATGATACGGTCAGAAACCGGGTCATGTGCGAACTGTACGTTTGTACCACCGATAACTCCTACGGATTCAACGATTCTAAATGCTTGGTCTTTTAATCTGTCCTGTACAGACTGTGGAACAGTCAGCATTGGAGCAGAGCAGAAAGAGTCACCTGTATGAACGCCAAGCGGGTCAATATTTTCGATGAAGCAAACAGTAATCATATTTCCATCTGCGTCACGAACAACTTCAACTTCTAATTCTTCCCATCCAAGAATGGATTCTTCTACAAGAACCTGTCCAACAAGGCTGGCCTGTAAACCACGGGAGCATACAACTTTTAATTCTTCTTTATTATAAACCAGACCGCCTCCGGCACCGCCCATGGTGTAAGCCGGACGAAGTACAACAGGGTAATTTAATTTGTCAGCGATTGCAAGGGCTTCTTCTACGGAATAAGCAACTTCGCTTCGTGCCATTTCGATGCCAAGTGCATCCATCGCTTTTTTAAATTCAATACGGTCTTCGCCACGTTCAATGGCATCTACTTGAACACCAATTACTTTTACACCGAATTTATCTAAAATACCTGCCTGATTTAATTCAGAGCAAAGGTTAAGTGCGGACTGTCCTCCAAGGTTTGGAAGAAGTGCGTCCGGACGTTCTTTTTCAATAATTTGTTCCAAACGGTCTACATTGAGTGGTTCAATATATGTTACATCGGCTGTTTCCGGGTCTGTCATAATGGTAGCAGGGTTTGAGTTTACAAGTACGATTTCGTAACCAAGTTTACGAAGTGCTTTACAAGCCTGTGTACCGGAGTAATCAAACTCACATGCCTGTCCAATAATAATAGGACCGGAACCAATGATGAGAATTTTGTTAATGTCTGTTCTTTTTGGCATAAAAATTCCTCCTTCTTTTCTTTTATCTATTATATAGAAAATTTTTAAAATCACAAGTAAAAAATAATCCAAATGAAGAAATAGGATAATTATTCAAAACGAATCACATAAGACGCCTCAAATTTTTCACCCGGATTTAAGTAGTTATCATAAGGACGAGCTTTTAAAGTACCTTCAAAATCTATGCTGTCACAACGTCCATACCATGGTTCAATACAAAGGAATGGAGCATTTTTTTCTTCCGGTGACCATAAGCCAAATAATGGAGCGTCAAAAAGCACCGTAATGAAACGTTTTCCGTTTGGGTCTTCAATACCAACTTCGCCGGTCTGTTTTCCTTCTACAATATATGTACAACGGTCAAAGAAATCCGGTGTAATTACGGCTCTGCCATCTTCTAATGGGAGACAAATATCTTCGTCTAAAGAAAGACCTGTCGCACGGTCATTGCCATGATGATGGATTTCATTTACGCCGCCAAAATAGAGTTTGTATCCTGCTTTAGAATCTTCCCCATGAATTGGGCAGTTAAATGCAGGATGTGCACCAATACCAAAATGCATATGTTTTTCGCGAGAGTTGTTGCATACTTCCCATAGCACTTTTACTTCGTTTCCGCTTAATTGATAACCAATGCGAAGGGTGAATGAAAATGGAAAGCTTTTGAGCGTATCATTATGTGTTACTAATTTAAACCAGATGGTATCATCTGTTTTGGAAACAAAAGAATGTTCCATATCACGGGCAAAACCATGTTGAGACATTGGGTATTTTTTTCCGTCATGGAGAAATTCGTCATTTTTTAATCTTCCTACAAAAGGAAAAAGAACTGGTGATGTACGACCCCAGTATTTTGGGTCTGCCTGCCACATATATTCCTGTCCTGTGGCTTTGGATTTTACAGATTTAAGTTCTGCACCGTTTGAGCTTACTTCAATTCGTAAGGTATCATTTTCTAAAACATATCTCATAAAAGAGCCTCCTGAAAACAAGTTTCTGTTACAGTTTATTTAGGACTGTAATCAGTATTGAGTTGATTATAGCATGTTTTAAGTGAAATTACTGTATTTTTTTTGAAAAATTTGTATAATTATATGATAGTGTGTTACTGTACAGACAGTACTTAGCATTTACTGCTAAGTACGTATGATTTTCCTAAATGGAGTAATGATTGAGATAGAAAAGTAATATATTCTATGGAAGTATCATAAATAGTAATTTATAGTTTGTCATATTAGTTTTGAAGGAGTTGTAAATGGAATACGAAGATGGCTTTTTTACATATTTAAAGTGGAGAGGGGACTTGCCGATAAAGGATTTCCCTTTTAATGAAATAGATGCTCTTATTTTAAGTGAATTAGTTTATGTGGAATTTGAAAATGTTGTTCCGTATCAAGAAGAAGATGGGTGCATTACAATTGCAGAAGCAGCAAAGCGATATAGAAAGAAGCGTGGAAAAACTACATTGTATTATGCAGATAAGGAACATCTTTTCGATGTGCTTGCACAAAGTCCTCGTTTTGCAGAAATGACGTTGTGCAATTATGTGAGCACTACCGATTTAATAGAGCAGGAGCAGTTCGCAGCAATGCATGTAAATGTAAATCCGGTACTTACTTTTATTGCATTTCGAGGAACGGATAGTACGATTGTAGGATGGAAAGAAGATTTTAATATGAGCTATATGATGCCGGTGCCGGCACAGAAGTCTGCAGTAGAGTACTTAAATAATACCTGTAAGGGCATATTTCGAAAATATTGGTTAGGCGGTCATTCAAAAGGCGGTAATCTGGCAGTTTATTCCGGTGTATACTGTAACCCAAAACTGCAAAAGAAGATTGTAAAAATCAATAGTTTTGATGGTCCCGGATTTAACCGAAAAGTAGTCGATGACCCACAATATATTGAGGTAAAAGAACGTATTTCTGCATTTGTTCCGGTGTCTTCCGTGATAGGAATGTTAATGGAGCATGAAGAAGAGTATAAAGTTGTGCGAAGCTGTGAAAGTCCCCTTCGCCAACATGAGGGATTTTCATGGCAAATTGAAAGAGATGCATTTGTGCTTGCAGATGAAGTAGATGAATTTAGTCGTAAGATGAGTAAGATTTTAAAATCATGGTTAAAGAATGTAAATGATAGGGAAAAGAAGATATTTGTGGATGCCTTTTTTGGCATTTTTGAAAATGCCGGTATTGTGGAACTTTCAGAGATATTTTCCATTGATGTGCGTACCGCAGCAGGAATGGTAAAGTCCCTTGCAACACTTCCACCGGAAGTAAGGGAAGTCGTTGGGAGATTAGTGAAGATGTTGATTGCGGAAGGGAAGAAGAAGTAAAAAAGTTCCGTATCCTTACATTAAGTATAGAAAGTACTATGTGAAGGGTAAGGAATTTGTTGATGTTAGGCTGAGTGCAAGCTCTATTGGATAAACTGTGAAAGTGGTTAGCAAGTTATGAGCAAGCAGTAAAGCAGATTGCGAATATTCGCTTGACTATCTAAGATTTTCCGTATGCAAAGTATTTAAAATGAAAAAGAAAAAAGATTGTTACAAATAGAAATTATTTGCAACAATCTTTTTGTTTAAAACCGATGTCCGCCCCCACCACCGTGAGAACCGCCTCCATGGGAGCCACCGCTACTGCGAGAACCGCCTCCGCTAGATGGAGGAGGTGGGGGTGGACTATATTGTTTGGTTTGATGAAGAAATTTTACCGAAGGATTTTTCACAGCTACATTGGTGTAAATATTATCCAATATTTGGTTATTCCGTGCTTTCTTCGCTTTAGATAAGTTCATAACAAGAAAATAGTTAAAAAGCATTGCCAGTATCATTGCCAAAAGTAAGTTACTGATATATTTCATAGGCTGAGCAATGCGATATCCTTCCAAAAGGGAACGTATTTGCGAAAAAGCCGTATCCGCACAGGAAAAATAATCACCATCAGACGCATAGCGATAGGAGTTATCTGTAATCGTATTGGCATATGCCGTTGTTACGATATCATAAATTGCCCCACTGCTGTAAATCCAGATATAGCGTTCATCCATATCAATCAAAAAAACAGTACCATTTTCTGAACCAAAATATGTAGTTGCATAATCTTTTGCATAACGATTGGTGTCATGATATGGGTTTTCGGAAATAGAAACAAATGCTGCATTGCCATATACAGTAATGGCTTCCATATTTGTAAGCAATGCTTCTTCTTGTGCATCAGTTAAAAGGTCTGCTTTATCGTCGACATAGATGTCATATCCGGTATCTGAATTGGTGTAAATTGGTGTTACGGAGTGTGATTCTGCAGCAGATACACAAGTAGGTGATAAACCAATGGAAAATATCCAAAATGCCAAAAACATAAAATACAAGACTTTACGCATTATCATCACCTCCCGTTCTGTCAAACTGCGGAAGTCTTCGTGTGGCAAGAATATTATAATTATGCATAATATCCTTTACCGTAATGAAAATTCCCACAAGTGAAAGTATTGCAGCACCGTAGAAAAACAGGTCATCCGCAGGATTTAATACAAAGAGTGCAATACCAAGGGCAATCGCAACTAAAGAAGTGAGAAGCCCAAGAGATTTTTTCTTATAAGTTTTTCCAATACCTGCTTCTTTTCCAAAAGATTTTGCAGCAGATGAGTCATTCAATATTTGTGAACCGGAATGGTTCCGTATCCTTTCCTGATACATTTTTCCTCTGTCGTTTTCTCCGGCTTCTTTTTTCTTAATCTGCGAAGATTCCCCTATAAATAAAAACATTGTAATAATAGCAATTAACGTAGTAATTCCAAGAAGAGTTCTTGGCGTAATGGTAAAAAACAGATTTAACAAAATAAAAATTGGAATTGCTAATAACAAAGAACCAATCATATATTTTTTTAAATCAATCGGTAAATCGGAAACCACTTTTCCTGTTTGACCATTTACCGTTGCATAGGCAACACGGTCTCCATTTCGATAAGATAAAAACCATACCGGAAACATGGCACTATCTGCTTGTGAAACATCAGTATTTAATTGGATATTTGCCCCGCCCATAAGTGAATAAGTAGAAAAAGCAGGTGTTTGCAAAATTTCCTGCATGGATGTATCATTTGCAATTTCTTTTGCATCCAAAGCATAAACGCTTGCCGGAACATCTGAAGTGTCCGCATAAAATCCGCTTAAATAAGCAGGTGCAAAAGGCTTCATTTCCTTTATATTGTAAGGGGCAAGTTTTTCGCTGATATTATCATCAAAAGAGGAAGAAGCATCATAAGATAATCCCTTATAGGAAGCATCAATTTCTCCGCTTAATGCATAATGGTCAGTATAGATATAATCGCCTCGTCTATGTGTACGTGTGCCTTTTAAGGAAAACGGCTGATTTTGGGTCATATGAAATGCCCAATAAGGCATATAGATACCACGGAAACTGTCAATTCGTTTTGGGTCTTTTAAATCATTTGGTGCAAAAAGTGCCTTTTTCATAAAGGAAGAATATGCCTTTTTACAATCATCTTTTGTTTTTTGAAATGGAATAATGTAAGCCGGGCGTTTTTCTTTGCGGATACGACTGTAAAGAATCGTAGAAGCACCGCAGAAACTACAAAATTCCGCTGCAGAAGTATCGGTACTTAAGATTTCACCACCACATTGGGGACAAGTGAAAATCGTGGCATCAAAATTGGTTTGTTCTATGGCTCCTTTTTCTTTGGTATCAAATGCATAAGGGTCTGCCATAGTCTGACAGTTTTCACATGCTAATTGTTGGGAGGAAATATCAAATTTTAAATTTCCACCACAGTTTGGACATTCAAACATGAAGAACCTCCTTATATAATAATGATGTTTGTTCGTTTGTTCATTATGTGATATATTACGATATACATGAAAGAAACAAATATACTTATTTTTTCAGTTTTTTCTTTTTGATTTGTGTCACGGACTGAACCCAAAGGGTAGGATGGAACAGGATTAAAAGTGGGAATAATTCCAATCTTCCTGCCAGCATGTCAAAAATAAGCACCCACTTGGAAAATAGCGTAAAGTGACTAAAGTTTTGTGTTGGACCAACCATTGCAAGACCCGGACCGATGTTATTAATCGTAGCTGCAACTGCCGTAAAGTTTGTAACTAAATCCTTTCCCTCAAAAGAGATAAGGAAGACAGAAAGTACAAATAAAATCATAAATGTAAAAATATACACATTAACGGAGCGTACCACTTCGTGTTCGATTGGTTTCCCATCCATCTGTACCTTTTTAATAGACTTCGGATGGATATAGGAGTTAAATTCCTTGAACATATTTTTGATTAAAATAACAAAACGGGAAACTTTGATTCCACCGCCTGTACTTCCGGCACATGCCCCAACAAACATAAGTAAAACCAAAATAATCTTACTGGTTTGTGGCCAAAGGTCAAAATCCGTTGTTGCATACCCGGTGGTCGTAATAATTGAGCCAACCTGAAATGCAGCTTTGGTAACAGCGTCAAAAAGTCCTTCTGACATAGAAAGGATATCAAAAGAAATAAATGCAATTGCTGCTAAAATAATTCCAAAATATGCTTGTACTTCTTCTATTTTTAAAGCCTCTTTTAATTGTCCAAACAGTATCAAGTAGTAAGCATTAAAGTTTACACCAAATAAAATCATAAATATCGTAACAATCCATTGGATAGGTATGGAATAATCAGCTATACTGCTGTTTAAAATACCAAAACCACCTGTTCCGGCAGTACCAAAACCGATACAAAAAGCATCAAATATCGGCATACCGAACAACAAAAGCATTACAATGTGGATAACAGTAAGCACAAAATAAATTAAGTACAAAATACGTGCGGTATGACGAAGTTTTGGAACGAGCTTTCCAACAGAAGGTCCGGGGCTTTCCGCACGCATAAGGTTAATGTGCGAACCGCCACTCATTGGTATAACTGCAAGCAAGAATACTAAAACTCCCATGCCTCCAATCCAATGTGTAAAACTGCGCCATATTAAAGTCGTATGGGAAAGTGCTTCTACATCGCTTAAAATACTTGCACCTGTTGTAGTAAAACCGGATACAATTTCAAACATAGCATCCGTAAAAGTAGGAGCTTCTTTTGTCAAATAAAGTGGAAGTGCACCTACCACACTCATAAGAATCCAACTCAAAGAGGTGGTAATGCACCCTTCTTTTAAGTAAAATAAGGAGTCGCTTGGTTTGTTTAAAGATATAAGCAATCCTACTAGAAACGTAGCCATAGCCGTACAAAGGTACACAGTTCCAACCTGTATTTCCTGATAGATTAAGGAAACTAAAACAGGCAAAAATAAAAGCAGACCTTCAATCTTAAGAACATTTCCCAAGATATAGCGAATCATTGAAGTATTCATAGATAAACGCCTCCCTTAAAGTAAAATGTCCGTTAATTCATTAAATCCGGTGTGTGTGGTAACAATCATAACCGTATCACCTGCTTTTAAGCAATCAAAACCGCCCGGAATAAAGGCATTGCCTTTACGGTTAATAAGTGAAATCAGAAGATTGCGTTTAAAAGATAAGTCTTTTAACATCACATTTAAATGTGGAAAATCTTCATTTACAATAAATTCAATAGCCTCTACACGCCCATCAAACATATGATAAAGTGTTTCAATGCTATTGAGATCCTTAGAAGCCTGTCTTGCACGAACATAAGCAATAATAGCTTCTGAGGTAATGAATTTTGGATAAACCACACTTCCTAAATCCAGTTGGTTAATTACATCATTAAATGTGATACGATTGATTTTTGTAATAACTTTGGCATTGGAAACCTGTTTTGCATAAAGTGTTAGCATAATATTTTCTTCATCAATACCGGTTAATGGAACTAAAGACTCTGTCTCTATAATGCCCTCTTCAAGAAGAAGTTCCTCATTTGTACCATCACCATTGATGATAATTGCTTTTGGAAGCAGAATACTTAATTCTTCACAGCGCTTCAGGTCTTGCTCAATAATTTTTACGTTGATACCATTGTGCAGTAATTTTTCTCCCAGATAGAAAGCCGATTTTCCACCGCCAATAATGATGGTATCTTTTACTTGTTGGGTATTAAATCCAATAGAAGTTAAAAATTTTCTACAGTTTCTTTGTGTTCCTACAAAAGAAATGGTATCTCCGGCAGCTAGTTGGAAGTTACCGGATGGGATAACAACTTCACCCCCACGCTCAACAGCACACACTAAAATATTATGGGTGATTTTTTTCCCTAAATCCATAAGACGCATGCCATTCAAAATATTGCCTTCCGGAAGTTTAAATTTTACAATAATCGCTTGATTATGGGCAAATGAGTTTACTTCCAAAGCAGTTGGAAGATATAAAATACGTGCAATTTCGTTTGCGGATTCCAGTTCCGGGTTGATAATTAAGGCAAGACCTAATTTTTCACGCAAATAATTAACGTCATCATTATAATCCGGCGTACGGACTCTGGCGATAGCAGCACATTCTGTTGCCTGTTTTGCAATCGTGCAGCATAACAGATTTAATTCATCGGATTCGGTTACTGCAATAATCAAATCCGCATCATCAATACCAGCTTCTTTTTGCGTGCTGTAACTTGCTCCATTTCCACAGATTCCCATAACGTCATACTGATTTGTCAGATTTTGGATTTTCTGTGCACTTTTATCAATGATTGTAATATCGTGTCCTTCCTTGCTTAATTGTGCTACAAGGTTAGCACCTACTTTTCCGCAACCAACAATGAGAATACGAAGTCCCTGTTTTGCGGGGTCACTTAGTCCAAACATAATTTCCTCCTAATTATGCAAAATAATAAATATAGTGAAAGTTACTGTTTATCTGCTAATGCATAACAGATAAATAGTACTAACTAATCGGATTATAGCACAACTGTATTATAATAAAAAGTAGGGTTTTTGGAAAAACTGTGGTATAATGCGAACAGTTATAATTTCAAATGTTGAGTTATGAATAAGTATGCTTTTACAGTTGATAAGACTTTTGAAGAAAAATTAGCCAAAGTGGATTCTAACAATATAGAAAAAGGAGTGATTACAATATGAGACCATATTTAATAGCAAACTATCATACCCATACCCATCGCTGTCAACATGCTTGGGGAACAGAAAGACAATATATAGAAAGAGCCATTGCTGCAGGAATTAAAACTTTAGGTTTTTCCGACCATGTGCCATGCCCGTTTAAAGATGGTTTTGTTTCAAAAATCCGTATGCGAATGTCACAGGCAGAGGAATATGTAAATACAATACGTACTTTACAGGAAGAATATAAAGATAAAATCCGGCTTTATGTAGGCTTCGAAACCGAATACATTCCGGAATTTTTTGAAGAACAAGTGGAAATGTTTGAAAAATTAGGATGTGACTATATGATTATGGGACAGCATTTTTTGACAAGTGAAGCAGAAGGTCCATATGCCGGAAGTCCGCATAATAGTGCAGAATTTTTAAAAGAATATGTAGATTCCATTATCGAAGGCATGAAAACAGGCTATTTTTCGTACCTTGCACATCCGGATTTAAATAATTATAACTTCGATAAAGCGATTTATGAAAAGGAAATGCGTCGCCTTTGTGAAAATATGAAAGAATTGTCCATTCCATTAGAATTAAACCTGCTTGGAATTATGAACAAAAAATCATATCCAAGAGAAGAATTCTGGAGAATAGCAGGAAGTGTGGGAAATGATGTGATACTTGGTATTGATGCACATAAGCCGGAACAAATCGGTCATATGGAGACATATGAAAAAGCGATGGAGTTTGTAAAGAAATATAATCTGAAAGTAGTGGAAGAATTAGAACTTTAAGCCAATAAAAAAACACACCGCAGAAGCATTTTGCTTTGTGGTGTGCTTTTTTGCTCCTTATTTGGAGCTTTATTTTTTATAAGGGGAATAAAGGAAAGGGTTTATATAAAAAAGTGTTCATCACTTATTTACAAACGCATAATAACATGGTAATTTTGAAGAAGCAAGTGGTGTTACTTGCTGAGCAAAAAACACCCTGTTTTAGAAAGAAAAACTTTGCTGTAACTACAATATATAGATGATTTGAATGTTAGAAAAATATATCTTGTATGGAAAGGAGAGAATCGTCTTAGGCAAATTTTAATGAAAATTAGAGACGAATTGCAGGCATAAGGATATAATAGCTAAGATATATGGGGAATGATACAAATAATACACAAATGCAGAAATAGATGGAAAAGGGGAAGTTTATGAAAAAATTTGAGATTGGGACTTATAATTTTAATATAGAAGAATTGGAGGGGATACCTTTTTTGGAAGATTATGAAATTATAAGTCTTGATGCATTGCAATATAAAAATAAAGAGTCTGTGCCATGCCTGTTTATTTTGCGAAATGTACCTGATTCGAAAGAGTTGTGGAGCAAAATAAGGGAAATAGAAATTCATAAAAAATCTGTTTGTTTTTTATTTTTAATTAAGCAAGAAGATTTTTCTTTAGTATACCATGCCTGTCGCCATCAGAATGTATTTGTTTTTCACGAGAAAGAAGGAAGAGAGGCTTTTGAATTTTGTTTATCTGAAGCAATTATTCGATTAAGAATATTGACTCAAATTGATGCAGGAACGAAAAAGTTGGCAGAGTATGAATATGATAAGCATCAGAAGATTATGGATAAACTCATTACCAATATTTTAAAAAAGCCAAAAGAAGTGGAATTATTATTGCCGGAAATCAATCAGCGTTATGGCACAAAATTGAAGGAACATAATTATGAAACATTTGTCATTAATGTAAACCAATACGAACTTGGTTTGCAATCTTCGCATTTCAATAAAGAAATCACATTATTTGCACTTAACACATTGCATAGTGCGGAAGAACTTATTATGGGATTTCAAGAGCCATATGGCGTTATCGGAGTTTTGCATAGCACAGAGGGAAAACTGGATGAGACACGCAAAAAAGAATATGAACTGCTCTGGAACCGAATCATGAGTTTAAAACGATTTTATGGAGAGTTTCAGCTTACGATTTCTGTAGGGAAAATGGTAGATAGTATTACGGAGATTGGAAATTCCTTAGAGCAGGCAGCATTGGTAAGGGAATATTATATGACAACGGGAAAATATGTTCTTTTTGCGGAAGAAATAGAAGATGTTCAGCAGGAATTAGCAAATTATATTCCAAAACGTAAAATAAAAGAACTGATTCGTTTCGTATCATTAGGAGATGTACGCCATGTGAACAGTTGGTTTTTACATTTTCATCAATTTATAGAACCAAAGTTTCTGAAATATCCGCCGGCATTTATAAAGTTTTGCTGGAATGTTTATGCTGCCATGTCAGAAAATGAAAAAACGGCAAAACTTGCCGATTATCCGGAATGGAAATTTTTGACCTTATATTATGTGCTGGATGGTTTTGAGCGGTGCAGGAAGTTGGAAGAATTATTGGTTGAGATTTGTCATATGATAAAAAAAGAAGATGACGATGGTCATGAGATTGCAGAAAAAGCTATTGCATATATGAAAGAGCATTACATGGAGCCGCTTAACTTGGATTTTATTGCAGAACAATGCGGGCTTAGCACAAGTTATTTCAGCCGTAAATTTAAAGAGCAGACAGGGGAAAATTATATTGATGTTTTGACGGATATCCGTATTCGTGAAGCACAGAGGCTTCTTGGCACAACAGACCTTTCCATTGGAGAAATTGTAGAGCAGGTGGGATATTGCGATGATAAGCATTTTCGCCGGGTATTTCAAAAAGCAACAGGACTTAGACCAGCGGAATATCGTAAAAAGATAAAAGTGGAGAAGTTTGGGGATAGTTCTATTGATTAATCCGTTTTACAGTTCATCACTTGGTACTTTCTTGATTAAGTTAAAAAAGAATTGACTGAATTTTCGGAAAATAATATAAAATACATAAAAATTAAACAAATATTTAAAATAAAAATTTAAATTTTTTGAAAATAGTGCTTGACATTATGAAATAGTTGTGATATATTAAATACAACAAAAACAACAGACGAAAAAAGAAATCTAAGAACAAAGGATTTCGACAAAGAATCATCATTGATAATGACGAGAAAGTTATCGAAGATGAAATTTAAGAAAGGAAGGTACGGTCCAAAAGGAACAGCAGATTGTAAAAAGCAACCCAAGCACCCCATATTGCGACAGGAAACCAGAGGCAATGATTAAAATGAAAAATAGGATAGAGCTTCGGAGTTGAGTATTTATTTAAAAACGCTATAAAGTTTTTAAAATAGATAAAATTTTAAAATACGGAGTCATTCCGAAATAGCCATCAGGAAAACGAAATGTAGAAGATATGGAATATCGATAGTCAAGAAAGGCGATTAAAATCAAAGAATATCAAATATTTGAACTTATGAAATTCTTGAAGAATAGACAGTATCGAATATTTAAAGCGAAAAATTGAATATAGAGTATCTTAGATATGAATAAATGAGATTAATGTTTCAGAATAAATATTAAAATATTGAAAAGTTTGAGATGTTAGTAATAAAAAGTATCAAAGAGATAGGATATCAAAAAAACGTATAAACCGACGTAAGATATCAAAAATAATAAAAAATGATTGATTGAGAAATCGAAAAAGTATTGATATATCGAAAAAGAAAATAGTGAGGTAAAAGCCATTGGAATTTGAAGCAATGAGATAGGCGTTATCTGAAAGAGAAAAAATTCAGATAACGCCTTTTAATGTGCTTTTTTTAGCATTTAAAACTATTTTTACATAAAATATATAAAGAAAAAAATTGACGAATTTTAGACATGGCATTATAATAGGTGATGTTATGTGCGGCTATCAGGTAGGAAAGTGCCATAATAGAGCTATAAATCCACAGTATATATGAGGAGCAGAAAATGGTAAAAGTAGTAAAATTTGGTGGAAGTTCTCTTGCAAGTGCAGAACAGTTTGCAAAAGTTGGAGATATTATCCGCGCTGATAAATCAAGAAGATATGTAGTGCCGAGTGCACCGGGAAAACGTAACGCAAAGGACACAAAAGTTACGGATATGTTATATGCTTGTTATGCATTAGCAGAACAGGGGAAGGAAATCAGAATTCCTCTTATGAAGATTAAAGACCGTTATGATTCCATTATTAATGGACTGGGCTTGAAATTATCTTTGGAAGAAGAATTTAAAATCATTTCTACAAACTTTAAGGAAAAAATCGGTGTAGACTATGCCGCTTCCAGAGGCGAATATTTAAATGGTCTGATTATGGCAAATTATTTGGGCTATGAATTTATTGATGCGGCAGAAGTGATTTTCTTTGATGAAAATGGTGCTTTTAATGGAGATGAAACACACAAGGTTCTTTCCAAACGTTTGGAAAATGTAGAAAATGCCGTTATTCCGGGATTTTATGGTTCAAAACCGGATGGAAGCATCTGTACATTCTCCAGAGGTGGTTCTGATATTACAGGTTCTATCGTTGCAAAAGCTTGTCAGGCTAGTATGTATGAAAACTGGACGGATGTATCCGGTTGTTTAGTAGCTGACCCACGAGTGATTAAAAATCCAAAATCAATTAAGGTAATTACGTATAGAGAACTTCGTGAATTATCTTATATGGGTGCTTCCGTACTTCATGAAGATGCGGTATTCCCGGTTCGTAAAGCCGGAATTCCAATTAATATTCGAAATACAAATGACCCAAAGGCAGAAGGTACGATGATTGTGGAAAGCACATGTCAGAAATCGGATTACACCATTACCGGTATTGCCGGTAAAAAAGGTTTTGTAGCAGTAAGCATTGATAAGGATATGATGAATTCAGAAGTAGGATTTTGCCGTAAATGTTTACAGGCATTTGAAGAAAATGGTATTTCTATTGAGCATATGCCTTCTGGAATTGATACAATGACCGTATTTGTGCATCAGGCAGAATTTGAGGGAAAAGAGCAGCAGGTAATGAGTGCCCTTCGCAGATTGGCAAATCCGGATTTTATGGAATTGGATGCCGACTTGGCATTAATTGCAGTTGTAGGACGTGGTATGCGTTCACAGCGTGGAACTGCCGGTAGAATTTTCTCTGCACTTGCTCATGCAAATATCAATGTTCGCATGATAGACCAGGGTTCTTCTGAACTTAATATTATTATTGGTATCAGCAATGATGACTTTGAGAGTGCAATTCAGGCAATTTATGATATATTTGTGGAAACCAGATTGTAAGAATGTAACACAATAACGCTCCGTTTCATATTTTATATGGAAGGGAGCGTTTTTATATGGATAGGCATACCATTATTTTTACAACCGATAAGAGACAGAAACACTTAGGTGAATTGCTTCCCGGAAGCAGGGAACTTTGCTCCTTTCCGGAATATGAAAGGAGAAGAAAATTGCAGGAAGAAAATACGGAAAAAATTTATGTTCTTCCTACCCCTGTTTCGAAATTGGAGCAAAATGAAACGATAAAAGAAAAAATAAAAGAATTACTAAAAAATGAGAGCAAAAAAGAAAATATAACCGTTTTTGGCGGAGCGATTACAAGAGAGTGGAAAACTTTTTTGGAGGAACATGAAATCAGATATATTGATTTTATGGAACAAAAAGAAGTCGTAGAAGGCAATGCAAAGATTACGGCAGAAGGTGTGATAGCAGAACTTTTAAGTAAAAGTTCGGTGTCTATGGAAGGACAGCAAGTGTTGGTTACCGGATTTGGTCGCTGTGCAAAAAGTATTGCAAAGAAGCTGACTGCTTTAGGAGCAAAAGTGATTATTTTAGCAAGAAGTGAAGCGGCGAGAGAAGAAGCATTTGCTTTGGGCTATGAAGCATATGATTTTCCTTGCGGAAAATGTATTGCCTCGCAAACCAATACGCTTATCAATACAGTTCCGGCATTGGTCGTAACAAAAGAGATTCTCGAAAGGCTGCCAAAGGATGCAATTGTACTTGATATTGCGTCAAAACCGGGTGGTGTGGATTTTCGAGCAGCAAAAGAATTGGGAATCTATGCGAAACTCAGTTTAGGGCTTCCGGGGATTTACACGACGAAAAGTAGTGCCATGCTTTTCGAAAGAGCCATATCCGAATACGCACCCGTAAATAATGATAGAAATGGGGGAAGGTTATGGATTTTTCAAATTATCATATAGGTTATGGAATTACAGGTTCTTTTTGCACATTTACAAAAACGAGACGGGAGGTTATACGTCTGAAAGAAATGGGTGCACAGATTACACCGATTTTTTCTTATAATACGCAAAAGTGTGATACCCGATTTGGAAGTGCAAAGGAATTTGTAGAAGGAATTTGTGAAATTACGGATAGTGAAGGTATTTGTACGATTCAGCAGGCAGAACCGATTGGTCCGAATAATTTTTTGGATATTATGGTGATTGCACCATGCACAGGCAATACTGCAGCGAAATTGTGCAATGGTATTGTAGATACACCGGTGCTTATGGCAGCCAAAGCCCATATGCGAAATGGAAAGCCACTTGTAATTGCCATTTCGACAAATGATGCACTAGGGATGAATTTTAAGAATATTGGAGCACTTATGAATATGAAAAACATTTATTTTGTTCCATTTGGTCAGGATAATGCAAAAAGCAAGCCGAATTCTATGATTGCACATCTGGAACTTTTGCCGGAGACGATTGAGATGGCGATGAAAGGAAAGCAGATTCAGCCGGTGATATTGGGGGCTGAGTAAGAAGTACAAATTTGCTAAGTGAAGTGTTTTATGGAGTTGCAGTTTGGTTAGTGTTATTTTTATATTTGGGATAGGCGGCGTGATATTTAGTCACGCCGTCTATTTTTAAGATATCTCAATCGTTACATGATATTCTTTTAGCCAGTAACAAATCTGTAGATAATATGCTGCAAGCTGTGGTCCTGCCATAAGCTGTCCGTACCACGGCTGTCCTAAGTCTTTTACTTTTGCACAGAAATTAGATACTTTATTTTTATCGACAAATGCATGAAGCGGACAGTCAGGTTTGGATAATTCCTGTAAAAGTGCAGAGTTTACCATAGTTTCGTATTTCGGGTCATATGTTTTTGGATAAGGACTTTTTTTACGCAGACGTATCTCATCGGATAAAAGACCAAAGGCATATTCGCGTAGGAGATGTTTGACCTCACCGTTTGGTGTTTTCATTTCATAAGGCACGTTGAATAGATATTCTGTCAACTCCTGATGTGCAAATGGCATACGACCATCCATGCGATTATATGCGGCAGCTCTGTCGCCACGGTTGATTAAAGTTTGCATAAAATAGCGTATCGTTAAATAAAACGTTTTTCTGTGATAATAAGCAGATGGCGTATTTTGCCCATCAAGCCCGATTTCCTGACAGGTAGTTTGATAAGCATTTTGGATGCAGTCTTTTAATGGAAGTGCTGCAATAAGGTTATCGTTTAGCAATGCACATCGAGTAGAAATATTTTTTGACCATGGGAATGTTTTTGGGTCATCTTCAGTATTGTGATACCATGGATAGCCGCAAAAGATTTCGTCTGCACATTCGCCTGTATAAATGATTTTGTGATGTTCTCCTACTTTTTCGCAGAAATACAGATAAGAGGAATCAACATCTGCCATAGCCGGCAGGTCATGAGCAAGGACGGATTTTTTTAAGTAGTCAAATTGATTTTCATTATCGCAGATACAGACGCTGTGATTTGTGCCTAAGGCAGAAACCATTTTATGAACATAAGGGGCATCCAGTGCAGGTTGAAAGGCATTTGCTTTAAAGTGCTGACCGCTGTTTGCAAACTCAAGTGAGTAGGTGCTTAACGGAGTTTGGGAGTCTGCTGCAAGTCGGGCTGTCACAACAGAGGAGTCGAGACCTCCGGAAAGCAGACAAGCACTTGGGGCAATGCAGCTTTTTAAAGAAGTAAGTGATTGCTCTAATAATTCTTTGATATGGTCCTTGGTATCAGCATAAGAATCCGTATGTTCATTGCATTGGAATGTATGGAATGGTTTTTCCGTAAGTGTGTTTTGGTTATAGATAACCATTTGTCCCGGTTTTACTTCACGAATATTTTTAAAAATAGCACTTCCGGGAATGCGTGCAGGTCCAAGAGCGAAAAGTTCGGTAAGTCCTTCGTTGTCTAAGATAGGCGTGATATCGGGATGGGCGAACAATCCCTTTATTTCAGAAGCGAATACAAGGCTGTTTTTGGTTTGGCAATAGAATAGTGGTCGAAGCCCAAGTGCATCCCGATAAAGATACAACGTGTTGTTGCCTTTGTCATAAAGTCCAAGTGCAAAAGCACCTCGCAGTTTATCCACAAAATCTGCCCCCCAAACCATATAGGCATCAATTAAAACTCCCTCTAAAGAAAGTCCTTTTGTGTAAATTTGTTTTTCTTCCAATGCTTTTGCAATGTCTGAGGCATTGGAAATAAAGCCATCAAAAAAAATTGTGTAGCTATTTTCATGAATGTGTTTTGTGGTGGGCTGTATTTCATGTGGAAAAGAACCCGGAATATATCCTGCTAATAAGAAATTTTGATTAAATGCTCCATGAGGGAAAAGGTGGAACGATTGTTCATCAGGACCGCGATGGATTAATGCCTCTGACATCTTGTGAATGGTTTTGATGCAAAAATCGTTCTTTTGTGGAAAAATATAATTCGGTTGAAAAAAACCAGCAATACTGCTCATAAATAATCTCCTTCAAAAATACTTCATAGGAATTTTATGCAGGGAATTTTGTGTTAAGAACGATTTTTGGTTAAAAAGACCCTTTTTGGGATTAAAATATAGTAGAAATGATAAGATTTTAAGAAAATCGGGGTATAGAAGTTTTTTTTGTTTCTATACCCCCCCAAGTAAATAACATATTTTTAAGCATTCAATGCTGCACGGCAAGCTTTTGCAAGCTGGTCGCCGCAAGAAGTATTTTTTGGTCCACAGCAAATGCCGGAAAGTTTTGCTTCTACTTCTTCTACAGTAAGTCCTTCCACCAATTTGGATACTGCCTGAAGGTTTCCGTGGCAGCCGCCTGTAAATTTTACATTGTGGACAACGTTTCCATCTAATTCAAGTTCGATAAGTCGAGAACAAGTTCCGCTTGTTTTATAAGTGAATGACATAATAATTCTCCTTTGCATAAAATAATAGTTGTATTATACAAAAGAGTTGTGGGTTTTTCAAGGGAGTGTTAATAAAAAATTTACAATTCCTTAATGGGTTTTAGTTGAGAAATGTGGTATGAAATGGTAAAATACAAAATAGTATGTTTTTAATCATCATTATGAGAATGAAAACTTATATGTATTATAAAAATCTGATATTCTTTTAGTAAGAAGGAGCATAAAATGGGAATATTAAAGAAACTCTTTGGCACACATAGCGAAAGAGAATTAAAACGAATCTATCCGATTGTGGATAAAATTGAAGGTATGCGTGATGGCATGATGGCACTTTCCGATGAGGAATTGAGAGGAAAGACGAAAGAATTTCAAGAACGCATCGCAAATGGCACAAAATTGGATGATATTTTACCAGAAGCGTATGCAACGGTGCGTGAGGCGGCTCGTCGTGTGCTTGGAATGGAGCATTACAGAGTACAGCTTATCGGCGGTATCATTCTCCATCAGGGACGTATCGCAGAAATGAAAACAGGTGAAGGTAAGACGCTTGTTTCCACACTTCCTGCATATTTAAATGCATTGACAGGAAAAGGTGTACACATTGTAACGGTAAATGATTATCTTGCAAAGCGTGACGCGGAATGGATGGGACAGGTACATGAGTTTTTAGGCTTAAAAGTAGGCGTTGTTTTAAATAGCATGAACAATGATGAACGTCGTGAAGCCTATAAATGTGATATTACCTATGTAACAAACAATGAGTTAGGTTTTGACTATTTAAGAGATAACATGGTTATCTACAAAGAGCAGCTTGTACTTCGCGGATTGCATTTTGCAGTTATTGACGAAGTGGACTCTGTACTCATTGACGAAGCCAGAACACCGCTTATTATTTCCGGTCAGAGTGGAAAATCCACAAAATTATATGAAGCATGTGATATTTTAGCAAGACAGCTTGAGCGTGGAGAAGATGTGCCGGAATATACCAAGATGGATGCCCTCATGGGTGTAGAACAGGAAGAAACCGGTGATTTTGTTGTAAATGAAAAGGACAAGGTTGTAAACTTAACAGAAGCGGGTATTGAAAAAGTAGAGAAATTCTTCCATATCGAAAACTTAGCAGACCCGGAAAACTTAGAAATTCAGCACAACATTATTTTGGCACTTCGTGCTCACAATTTAATGTTTAAAGACCAGGATTATGTAGTAAAAGATGACCAGGTTTTAATCGTAGATGAATTTACCGGTCGTATTATGCCGGGACGTCGTTATTCCGATGGTTTGCATCAGGCAATTGAAGCAAAAGAGCGTGTAAAAGTAAAACGGGAAAGCAAAACACTTGCAACGATTACATTCCAGAACTTCTTTAACAAATTTGAAAAGAAAGCAGGTATGACAGGTACTGCTTTGACAGAAGAACAGGAATTTCGTGATATTTATGGCATGGACGTTATTGAAATTCCAACAAATCGTCCGGTTGCTCGAGTTGACCATCAGGATGCCGTTTACAAAACACAGAAAGAAAAATTCTTTGCCGTTGTAGAAGAAGTAAAGGCCGCATATGAAAAGAAACAGCCGGTACTTGTTGGTACAATTACAATTGAAACATCAGAACTTGTAAGTGCACTTTTGAAAAGACAGGGAATTCCACATACGGTCTTGAATGCAAAATTCCATGAAATGGAAGCAGAAATCGTAGCACAAGCAGGTGTAGCAGGAGCCGTAACCATTGCGACAAATATGGCAGGTCGTGGTACAGACATTAAATTAGATGAAGAAGCAAAGGCAGCAGGCGGTCTTAAGATTATTGGTACAGAGCGTCACGAATCCAGACGTATTGACAATCAGCTTCGTGGTCGTTCCGGCAGACAAGGTGATCCGGGCGAATCCCAATTCTTTATTTCATTGGAAGATGATTTGATGCGTTTATTCGGTTCCGAACGATTGATGGATGTATTTACCGCATTGGGTGTACCGGAAAATGAACAGATTCAGCATAAGATGCTTACCTCTGCAATTGAAAAAGCACAGCAGAAGATAGAAAGCAATAACTTTGGCGTTCGTAAGAACTTGCTGGAATATGACCGCGTAAACAACGACCAAAGAGAAATCATCTATGAAGAAAGACTTCGTGTATTAAATGGAGAAAGCATGCGTGATGTTATCTTTAAGATGATTCAAGACCAAGTAGAAAAAGCCGTAGATATGTGTATGTCCGGAGAAATTGAAAAGGAAGATTGGAATCTTCGTGAATTAAACGAATTGATTTTACCAATCATTCCAATGAAAAAAATCCGCATGGACGATTTGTCTTCCGTAAATAATGAAAAAGAATTAAAACAGTATCTGAAAGAAACTGCGGTTCATATGTATGAAGAAAAAGAAACGGAATTCCCAGAACCGGAACAATTCCGTGAATTGGAACGTGTCGTTCTTTTGAAAGTTATTGACCGTAAGTGGATGGAACATATTGATGATATGGAACAGCTTCGTCAGGGCATTGGCTTACAGGCATATGGTCAGCGTGACCCGCTTGTAGAATACAAGATGGCAGGCTTTGATATGTTTGACAGTATGACAGAAGCAATTCAAGAAGATACGATTCGTCTTTTGTTCCATGTAAAGATTGAGCAGAAAGTGGAACGAGAACAGGTTGCAAAAGTAACCGGTACGAATAAGGATGATACTTCAAAAGCGGCACCGAAGAAACGTGAGAGCACAAAAGTATATCCAAATGACCCATGTCCATGTGGAAGTGGGAAGAAATATAAGCAATGTTGCGGAAGAAAATAAATGGGAAAACGTCGATTCTGTTTGGGGAATCGACGTTTTTTGTATAAAATAGTTACTTAAAATTAGTTCATGTTTCAATTGTTATCTAAGCTGTTTTATATTTATAGCATAAAATAAGAAAGAAATATATAAATTACAGATTAAAATACTTATCAAATTCCGCCGGATGTGGAATTGCAGACATCTGCATACATTCTTTCCGTTTATTTGCAATAAAATTCTTAATTAAGTGTTCCGGGAACACACCTCCTGCTGTCAGGTAATCGTGGTCAGCTTCTAAAGCATCTAGGGCTTGGTCAAGAGATGTTGGCAATGCACTTAATTTTGCTTTTTCTTCATCAGATAAAGAATATAGATTCATATCATATGGTCCCCAACCATTTGCATGTGGGTCAATTTTATTTTTCACGCCATCGAGACCAGCCATTAAAATTGCGGCATAACACAAATATGGATTGCAGGTTGCATCCGGGTTACGAAGTTCGAAACGACGTAAAGCAGGTGTTTTTGCATATGCCGGAATACGAATAACGGCACTACGGTTAGAAGTTGCATATCCTACGGTTACAGGTGCTTCAAATCCCGGAACTAAGCGTTTGAATGAGTTTGTGCTAGGATTTGTAAGTGCACAAAGGGAGGAGATATGTTTGAGAAGTCCGCCCATAAAGTAATGTGCAGTTTCACTTAAGTGTGCATAACCATCATCATCAGAGAAAACAGGTTCTCCATCTTTTAAAAGTAACATATGTACATGCATACCGTTTCCGGCTTCGCCATAAACCGGTTTTGGCATAAATGTGGCAACTTTACCATATTTTAAAGCGGTATTGTGAATAATATATTTAATCATCATGGTTGCATCTGCCATTTTTGACATCTGACCAAGCATTGGTTCGATTTCAAACTGACCTGCAGCTCCAACTTCCGGATGATGATATTTAATAGGAATGCCCACTTTTTCCATTTCTAAACACATTTCAGAACGACATTCATAAGAACGGTCAAATGGTTTTGCGATATGATATGCTTTCTGATGTGGAATCACGCGGCCATATCCTTCGTTATCGCTGTTCCAATATGCCTGTTCTACATCAATCGACATGCTGATAGAATTTGGTGCAACGCTCCAGCCTACTTCGTCAAATAAATGGAATTCAAATTCCGGTAAAATGAGCATAGTATCTGCAATACCCGTATCTTTCATGTATTGTTCAGCTGCAAGTACGATGTTGCGTGGATACTGGTCTAAAGGACGATTTTGGGGATAATCAATAATCATGGCATTTCCGGTAACAGAAAGTGTTGGGATTTGGCAGAATGGGTCTACGATTGCGGTATCTAAATCAGGGATAAATACCATGTCGCTTTTTTCTACTACGGCATATCCATAATTGGATGCATCAAAGCCGATACCATTTTTTAAAGTATCTTCGTTAAATTGTTTTGCAGGAATGGTAACATGGCGATATTGACCATTAATATCAACGATTTTAAAATCAATCATCTGGATGTCATGTTCTTGAACCATCTGCATAATATCTTGTGCTGTTTTGGTCATTTTCGGTTTCTCCTCTTTGAATTTGGTTATTTTTATGATAATAAAAAATACGTAGGATTGCAATAATTTGTTGGATAAAAATGATAAAGTGGCGTGGAGATGTTACTGGTCTGTGTGAACAGGATAGTGTAAAATTACAGTAGGAAAAATTTTTGCTATAAATATCCTTATGATGTA
>CALAST010000012.1 GCA_937889225.1 uncultured Lachnobacterium sp.
TGATTTGTGGTTCGGCTATACTCGCAAAACTACGAAAATCTGCCTACTATTTGTGCCTAATCAGTCATATTATTAGAAATAAAAAATTTAATTGTGCAATTTTAAGAATTTGCTCAAATATAGTATAAAAAATAAAAGGGAATATGTTTTAAAGTTTTGCTTTCATATTGTCTGTTTGACACCACATATATGCATTGTTATAATAATAGGTATAAATAGCCAAAATATTGTATATTTATAAGCAATCTTTAGCGAATATCATGAGGGGGAAAATTATGAAAGTACGTAAAATCGGGATTTTTAATCAATTATTTATATGGCTTGCCATACTTTTGCTGCTTGGAAATGGAATTTTAGGAGTGATTGTATATAATCGTTCCGAAGATGTTTTGTTTCAACAAATTCAAATAAATGCGAAGAATATTGCACAAGGTGCAGCTGCAAATGTGGATGGAAACATATTTCAGCAAATTAATATTGGGGATGAAGAAACAGAAGCATATGCTCAAGTTATTGATGAGTTAGCAAGATTTAGAGATAATATGGAACTTGAGTATATTTATACATTACGCGAGGTGGAAAAGAATTCATTTATCTTTGTTGTGGATTCTGACCCGGAAGAACCAGCAAGTATTGGAGATGAATGTGAACCAACAGATGCGTTAAGCATTACATTTTCAGAGGGAATGACAATGGCAGATGACCAGCCATTTTCGGATGAATGGGGGACGCATATTTCGGCATATAGTCCAATTTATGATGAGAGTAAAATTGTAGGGGCTATAGGTGTGGATATTAGTGCCAACTGGATTAGTGAGAAAATGGCAGAACTGCGAAATCTTATTTTGCTTATTTGTGCAGGAACTTACGTAGTAAGTCTTATTATTCTTCAATTTATCATGGCAACCTTTAAGAAAAGTATGCGAAAATTAAACGATAAAGTGGAAGAACTTGCAAGTGGTTCGGGTGACTTGACAAAAGAAATTGATATCTATACGGGTGATGAATTGGAAGTGATTGCCGGAAATATGAATATATTCATTCGTCAGATTCGTTCACTCGTAAAGGATGTGGCACAATCCACGGAAAATATTATTGTGACAGGGGAAGAATTAAATCAGACGGTAAATGATAATACGAAGATTATGTCTCATATGAATTCTGAGATTGCAGATATCAGCAGGAACATGGAAAAGAGCTCTGTTTCCAGTCAGGAACTATCGGAGAATTTATCTGAAAGTGCAGAGCATATTGCAGCGTTTGCAGAGAATGTAAATGAAATCCGAAAAATGGTACAGCAGGCAAATGAAAATGCACAGGTAACGTCTGCTATGGCAAAAGAAAACCGTAAAAATGCATTGGATTCCATTCATGCAATCCAAGAAAGAATGCAAAAGACCAGTCAGGATGCACAAAAAATTGAGCAGGTAAAACAGATAGCAGAAGAAATCAGCAATATTGCAAGCCAAACAAGCTTACTTAGTTTGAATGCTCAGATTGAAGCAGCACGTGCAGGTGAGATGGGTGCAGGTTTTGCAGTAGTAGCAACAGAGGTAGGGCATTTAAGCAATGATATTGATAGAGCTGTTGCAGAAATCAATATGATTAATGTGCAAGTGTTATCTGCATTGGAAGCAATGATGGGTGCTTCGCAGGAAATGATTCGCTTTGTATCAGAAGATGTAGTAAAAGATTATGATGCATTTGCTAATTTGGGAGAAGAATATGGCAATACAACAGACACTATCTTTGTGCAGATGGCAGAAATAGGTGACCAGAGTACGCAAATTTCGCATACAATATCCGATATCAATAGAAATGTACAGGATATTACAGCTACAGTTACAATGACTGCGGAAAGTGCAGGAGAGATGGCAGAGTCTACAAATCAAATTGCGGATAGTTTGGAAAGTTTAAAAGACACATCACAGCAAAATGCAATACATTCCGAAACTTTGAATAAACAAGTGAATAAGTATATATTCTAGGACTAAGTATCACTTCTATCATTCATTAGCTAAAAGTGTATAAAAATTAAGAAAAAATCGTTACTTTTCACACCTTATTCAAATAAGGTGCAAAAAGTAACGGGCGGTACCCATATTCCAATCGCTTTTAGCGAAATGGGTACCGCTTTGGCTTGCTTTACGCATTCTTTCCACACCAATCAGCAAGTGATTGGCGTGGCTCTGTACAGTAACAAAAAATCAACAAAAATACAAGGATTTCATAGAAAAAGATAGACAAGTTGCATGATATAGGTGTAAAATATAAATATCAAAGGAATTGTTATTGTCAGATATTTTGATTTGACAATACAAAGGGAAAAGGGAGGAGATACCAATGGCTTTAACAATTAAACTTGAAGTAGAAGGCTTGAAAGAACTTCGTGAGATTAATCCACTTATGATGTCTTATAACGTTGAGTTTGCAGAAGTTACAGGCGGAACTTTCTGGAAAGCTTACACACCGGAACAGATTGCAGGAACAGAACCTTTCGTAGTTAGACCTTCAGAAGAAGGCGGAATTACATCATTATACAAAGACTTAATGCAGGTTTATCCACCAATCGATTTATACAATGAAAAACTTCGTAAATTAACAAAAGATTTAGGCGAAGCTTGGGTTCGTGTATCCGGTACATGGGCTACTAAAACTTATTACGATTTTGATGGAACAACAAATGGACAGGTGCCGGAAGGATACTTAAACGTTCTTACAAAAGAACAGTGGATTGGCGTTCTTGATTTCGTAAAAGAATGTGGCTTAAAATTAAAAGTTTCCGTAGCAAACTGCCCGGGTCTTCACACAGCAGAAGAACCATGGCATCCGGCTGAAGCAGAAAAATTATTCGGATTCAGCAAAGAATACGGTGTGCCAATTCAGGCAGCAGAATTTGCTAACGAACCGAATATGATGGAAGAAACAGGTTTCCCAAAAGGATACAAAGCAGAACATTACCGTCGTGACCAGGATTTATTCTTCAAATGGTTAGATGAAAACTATCCGGAAGTATTAAAAGTTGGTCCAAGTACAACAGGTGGAGATAATGTAACCTTTGGAAAGAAAGATAATGGTGCAGGTGGTGTAGAACAGCTTGTTGGTGAAACAGTTGGATGTGATGACCTTATGGACGGAACACAAGTGCCACTTGATGTATTCAGCTATCACTACTACAACGGACTTTCTGACAGACTTGCTCCTGTAATGCCAAACGGACATTGGCAGCCGGAAGAAGCTACAAGTGAAGAATATTTAGATACAGCACTTAACTTCTGTAAGACATATATCCCATTCCGTGATAAATATGTACCGGGTGCTGAAATGTGGGTAACGGAATCCGGTGACGCAGGTGGCGGCGGAGATACATGGGCATCTACATTCCTTGATGTATTCCGTACATTAAACGAACTTGGTGGCTTTGCATCTCTTACAAACGGTGTAATCTTCCATAACACATTGGCATCATCTGACTACGGCTTCCTTGCTCGTCAGGTATTTGACCCACGTCCAAACTACTTTGCAGTTCTTCTTTGGAACCGCTTAATGGGTACAAAGGTTTATGATTCTAATATCGAAAGTCAGGAAGGTGCACATGTTTATGTTCACTCTCGTAAAGATGGAAAAGATGGTTATGTTTACTTAGTAATCAATAACTCTCGTACAGAAGCAACAACAGTTGAATTACCAAAGAACGCACAGCGTTATAAATTAGAAGGTCAGGATGGAAATATCCGTGCTACAGTTATGACATGTAACGGAAATCCATTAGTATTAGGTGAAAACTACGCACTTCCGGAAATTACTCCTGTTGAAGTAGAAGCCGGAACAGTAGAAGTTGCCCCTGCTACAATTGAATTCTTTGTATTCTAATTGAAGTCAGGCGGTATTCACAATACGTTACCGCTATTTGTTCATAACCGAATAACCGCTTTGTGCTATGCACTTGAAACGAGGAATTTATTAATTCGGTTTAAATTGCAAAAAGATAGAATGATAATAAAATTTGAGGATAGAGAATTTACTTCTCTATCCTCAAATTAGTTACGAAACAACAAAAGTTATATGAGATTGGTTTATTATATTTGTGCTACTTTCAATATTTGCTCAAATATAGTAATAAAAAGTGAATTGTGACACATAAAATTTGTTGAAAATACTTTAAACTTAAATAAGAAAATTATAATCCAAGTGATTCAATAATCGCATTCTTTGGCATAAATCCAACAGAGGTTTTTTCTAATTTTCCATTTTTGAACAGTAAAAGTGTTGGAATACTTGCAATTTTGTATTCCATTGCAAGAGCTTGCTGTTCATCCACATTTACCTTTCCAACTTTTACTTTTCCATCAAGTTCTTCTGCAATTTCTGCAATGATTGGGGATAACATCATGCAAGGTCCGCACCATGTTGCCCAGAAATCCACTAAAACAGGAATATCACTATTTAAGACTTCGCTTTCAAAATTTTCTTTGGTTAAAATTACTTCTGCCATAATGTACTCTCCTTTATTTTTAATAATATTAATCTTATGGTCTATAGTATAACATATTTTGAAAAAATGAATGTGATAAAGTTACAAATTTTATAAAAACTTTATTTCATTAAAAGCGTAGCGAAAACTAATTATAAATATCTGCTTAAAGATGCTCCTTTGGGTTAAAAATAAAGTTTGAATCAGGAATGTGGAAATTATAAAATTTTTTCCATACCTATCTTTTGAGGAACAAGACCACAAGCTTCATAGAACTTCATGGCACTTTCATTTAACGACCATACATTTAGTGTTACGTTGTAACAGCCTTCTGTTTTTGCAAAATCAAGTACAAAATCATAAAGTTTTCTACCAATATGCTGTCCTCGTTTGTTTTCATCCACACAAAGGTCATCAATATAAAGAGTTTTAATATCCGTAAGGATATTGTCATTTAAATGTTGTTGGAAAATGCAGAAGGCATATCCGAGGACTTCGTCATTTTCATTTACGCAAACAAAGATGGGACGGGAATTGTCTGCGATAAGAACTTCTAATTCTTCGTGAGTATATTTTTGGCATCCGCCTTTAAAAAGGTCCGGACGACCATTGTGATGCACTTCCAATACCTGACGAAGCAGAGATTGGAGACCATTTATATCATTTGTAGCAGCTCTTCGAATCATAATTTTATTCTCCATATTTCGTATTTTATTAGCATAAAAAATAGTATAGCACACTTATAAAAATTCGTAAATGTATTTGTAAGAAAGGATGGTATAAATAACAATAGTGTGTTACTGTATAGACAGTACTTAGCATTTATTGCTAAGTACGTATAAAAGACTTTCTTGATTATGAGTATGAAATAGATGTAAAATATAGATTATCATAGAAAATACAAAGATAAGGAGTAGTTATGCAAAAGATACAACCCCAAAAATTATATACTGCAAACGACATGGCAAAAATCGGATGTCATGATTGTGCAGGATGTTCTTCTTGTTGTCGAGATATGGGAGAGTCGATTTGGCTTGACCCATACGATGTGTTTCAGTTGACAACAAATTTAGGGAAAACGATGGAAGAACTTTTAAGTCAAGAGGCAGAGCTTCATGTAGAGGATGGATTAATCCTGCCAAACATTCGTATGCATGGAGAAAACGAGCCAAAATGCAGCTTTTTAAATGAAGACGGCAGATGTGCTATTCATGCATTTCGTCCGGGATTTTGCCGTTTATTTCCTTTGGGACGAAATTATGAAGATGGGAAACTAACTTATTTTGTCCTTCCGGAGGCTTGTCTTGCAGAAGTAAAATCGAAAGTAAAAATAAATAAATGGCTGAATGTGCCAAAACTCAAAGATTACGAAGCGTTTTTAGTAAAATGGCATGGCTTAACCAAAGCACTTCGGGAATTTTATGCAGATAATCAAGGAGAGGATGCCATTATTAAGGCAATTAATATGAAATTTTTACAGATATTTTATTTAACACCATATGAGCAGACAGACTTTTATGGACAGTTTGAAGAACGATTTTTACAAATGATGGAATTTTTAAAAATATTGGGGGTTTATATTTAAGGAAAATGAAAGATTGAACGTTATTTTCCAACAGTAACTTTATACTATCTTTCATAAAAATTATAATGGAAGAATTGGTAGAATCGTGCTAAGATAAAGAATAGTAAAATGAATGAAAAGGAATACTCTTTAAAGAGTGCATAAAGGGAGGAAAAATTATGCTTTGCATTAAAAATGGAAACATCCATAACGCCATTGTAGAAGAAGCGTTTGTGGCAGACATCTTAATTGAAGATGGAAAAATTAAAGAAATTGGGGAAAACTTAAATATTCCTGAAAATTGTGAGGTAATTGATGCTACCGGAAAACAAGTTATGCCGGGATTTGTAGAGGCACACGGACATATTGGTTTGGATGGTTATGGTATTGGCTATGAAGGCATGGATTATAACGAAATGAATGATATCGTATGTCCACAGCTTCGTGGCTTAGATGGCATAAAAGCTATGGACCCTGCATTTGTTAAAGCTGCAAAAGCAGGCGTGACATGTGTATGTGTAGGACCGGGAAGTGCCAATGTATTGGGCGGAACATTTACTACTATAAAAACAGTAGGAAAACGCACCGACAATATGCTTGTACGTGATGCAGTCGCTATGAAATGTGCATTTGGGGAAAATCCAAAACGTTGTTATCGTGACAAAAGCGATTCCAGCCGTATGACAACTGCATTTAAACTGCGAGAAGCCCTTTTTAAAGCAAGAGAATACATGGAAAAGAAAGAAGCAGCAGGGGATGACATTTCCAAACGTCCGGCATTGGATTTAAAATCCGAAGCATTGATTCCAGTACTGAAAAAAGAAATGCCATTAAAAGCACATGCACATGCATCGGATGATATTTTTACGGCACTTCGCATTGCAAAAGAATTTGATGTAAAAATCACATTGGAACATGTAACGGAAGGACATTTGATAGTCGAAGAATTGGCAAAAGAAAATGTACCAATGGCAGTTGGTCCAACACTTACAAGTGCCAGCAAGTTTGAGCTTCGCAATAAGAGTTGGACAACACCGGGAGTTTTAGCAAAAGCAGGCTGTCAGGTATCGATTATTACCGATTCCCCTGTTATTCCGCAGGAATATCTGCCGCTTTGTGCAGGTCTTGCCGTACAGGCTGGCATGGACCCATTTCAGGCATTTCAGGCAATTACGATTAATCCTGCAAAACATGCCGGCATTGCAGATAGAGTAGGTTCTCTTGAAGTGGGAAAAGATGCAGATATTGTAATTGCAGATGGATGTCCTTTTGAAGTATCTACTACGATAGAATATGTTCTTATTGATGGAAAAGTAATAAATGAATAAAATCGAGTTTAAGTAAAATGCAATCGCAAAGATATAAAATATAGTATTATTGAAAATGAAACGACGAGTATGAAAAAACAGTACCCTAAGTATTTGGTATCAAAAGTATCAAAGATTAGAGTGCTGTTTTTTAGTCAATGTAAGAACTCTGTATTCAGATAGATTATCTCACGTGTATTTTACGTGTGTTGTTGCCATATAGTTGTTCTAAGTTTAACTTGGTAAAAATATACTATACAAGAACTTTAAATACGCATTTTCTGATTGCTTTATCTTCACTTGCTGCACAAGCAGGTTTGTGTGGTTCGTCTAACATACAGATATAGAAATCTTCCGGACAAAGGTAAGAGGTTACTTTGTTTTCACATTCTACGATACCGAAATCACGGTTTTCATCGAAGCTGGTTTCGGTTGCATGTCCCATATCGCCTGTTTCGATAATTTCGCAGCCGGAAAGGTCTACATGGATATCCAAATATTTTTTGTGAATTTCAAATGGAGTAGTAGCAAGGTCTTTTCCCTGTAATTCCTGTACGCTTACATATACATCTTTGCCAACGATTTCATGTTTGCCAACAGGAAGTGCATTTAAGTCATTGTTTGTGATGTAGTCAATCGCAATATCTAAGTTTGGATATAAGCCTTTGTATAAGTTGATATTTGCTAATTTATCAAAAATCATTGTAAAATCCCCCTTTAAAAAACCCTCCCGCAAAACGGGAGGGTAAATGTCTTAAGCCGTAAGAGAATTATCTCTGTACACGAGCGCCAGCGCCACCCATAATAGCTTCAACTTCTTTTTTGTTAGCCATTGTTGTGTCACCAGGTGTTGTCATAGCAAGAGCACCATGAGCTGCACCGTAGTTAACAGCGATTTCAGCTTCACCTGTTGTCATTAAGCCGTAGATTAAGCCGGAAGCGAAAGAGTCACCGCCACCTACACGGTCCATGATTTCAAGACCTTTGTAGTCTTTAGCTT
>CALAST010000013.1 GCA_937889225.1 uncultured Lachnobacterium sp.
AACATAAGTCTACACCATCGGTTTATTTCTTGTCTGTTAACCTCTGTACAGTAACCCACGATTGCCAGCATCAACTACACAAATAATGTATTTTCCATTGTCTATTGTGTAAATAACTCTACAATCACCAATCCGCAATCTATAAAAACCTTTATGTCCTTGTACTGTTTTTGTGTCTCCATCAGGAAGTTTATATATTGCTTTTAAAATACGTTCTTGCTCTTGTTTATTTTGCTTTTTAATATATTTTAAAGCAGGCTTTTCAATCACTATTTTATATGTCATAATATTATATCTAACTCTTTTGCTAATTCTTCTATCGTAACTGTTTCATGTTTTTCCGGGTCATTATTATTTAAATAATCGTCCACCAATTTTTTACAAAACAAATCATCTTCTGTTTCATCTGAGGCAGATACAATTTTTACAACAGATAGTATATATTCTATTTTATATTCCGGCATTTTATCAAGCAATGTCATAATCTGTTCTTTGCTACTCATATTACCACCTTACTTTCCTTATTTGATAATAAAAGTATAACACATACATTGTTTAGCGTAAAGTCTTATTAAATTTACACTATTTTGTTCAAGACATATATTTCAGATTTTTCCCCAATATGATATAATGAGAAAAAGTAACAAAGGGAGGAGGAAACCACATGGACACAACAGAAATAGGAATTGGCGGAAACAGAGAACATTAAATCCCAATATGCCATTACGAGGTTTTATGTATATGGCAAAGTTATGGCAAAATTGGATTCAAAAGAATAAGAAAAACATTTATGGTAAAAAATTAGTAAGAATACCAACGCCACACTATACCGTTTTCTATAATGGAACAGAAAAAACAGAAGACAGATATGAATTACATTTGTCGGATGCATTTGAAAAGATACAAAAAGACGGAAAGTATGAATGGACGGCAGAAGTTTATAATATTAATGCGGGAAAAAATAAAGAGTTAATGGAACAATGCAAAGCCTTGCGAGAATATGCAGACTTTGTACGGATGGTTCGTGAGTATTATCAAGAAAGCAAAGATGAAACAGAAGCTATTAAAAAAGCGATGCAAAAAGCGATAGATGGAAACTATTTAGACGGGTATTTCGAAAAAGAAAGAGAGGAAGTATTTATGACAACCTTATGGGAAGTAAATCGGGATATTTATGAGAATGACCTTAGAGAAGAAGGTAGAATAGAAGGCAGAATAGAAATTGTTGTTGCCATGTATAAAAGTGGTTTACCAATGCAACAAATTGCCTCTATTTTGAAAATGGATGTAGAAGAACTTGAAAAAATGATAGCAGAAATCTAATGAAGTTAAGAATTTCATTAATGATTTTTCTTTTCAAAGATAACAAGGAAGGGAATTTTTTATGGGCAGAGTAAAAATTTTTCCAACATTTCTCCCACAAGAATGTACCAATTATCTCTAATGGTTCCCCTTCATAATACCCCACTAATAATTTTTTAAACTCTGGAACATCTTTTTCCGGATATGGTACAATCGAATATGAAATTCCGATGTAAATCCTAAAATGACACATTGTAAGTAAGCGACTAATAAAAATGCGTTCATTATAATAAAACTTGCATTCTATTTATTTATAAGGAATTATCTATTAGAGTCTTACAGAATTTAGATTTTACAAGAGCAAATATGAAAGCAAATAATAATCTCGTTTGGTTGCTTTTTTATAGTTTTTCAGGCATTTTTAGAAAAAAATAGGTGAAAAATACTCTTGTTTTTTTCCACTATAGTTAGTAAAGTGAATATCGGAAAAATTTTATAGAAAACAGAGGTGTTATTGTGGGTAAAAAAACAGAAAATACAGGTCTTGGGATGAGTGCCAAGTCATTTATTACAGCAATTGTTGTAATATTTACTTTAATGGTATTAACATATGGGTTGACATTCGTGATACCGGGAGGAGGAATTCCTTTTTGGAAATGGGCATTATCACCAATTCTTGTACTAACTGCGGAAGGTAATATATCCTTGATTGCAGTAATCCTATTTTTACTTATAATAGGTGGCGTTTTTAACTGCTTAGATAAGTGTGGGCTTATGAAATATATGCTCGATATGATTACAGACCGTTTTGGGCAAGAAAGATATAAATTGTTAGCGATTGTAACATTGTTTTTTATGGCAATGGGTTCTTTTATCGGCTCGTTTGAGGAAGCAGTACCTTTAGTGCCGATTGTAGTGGCACTTGCAATTCGTCTTGGATGGGATGCTTTGGTGGGACTTGGAATGAGTCTGCTTGCCATTGGATGCGGTTTTTCCGCAGGAGTGTGCAATCCTTTTACAGTAGGTGTGGCACAGGAAATTGCAGGACTTCCAATGTTTTCGGGGATGGGATTTCGTGCCGTTGCATTTGTACTTGTGTACATATTGCTGTTGGCATTTCTTTCTCTTTATGCGAAAAAGATTGAAAAGCCATTGGGTGATGAATTGGAAAAGAATGTATTTATACAAGATAAGAAAATGAACAATGGCTTAAAATACTTTGTAGGGATTATGTGTGCAGGAATTCTTATAGTGCTTAGTTCCGTAGTGTTCCCAATTTTACAGGATTACACGATGATTATTGTTACAATCACGTTTTTGGCATCAGGAATTGTTGCTACAAAAGCCTCCGGCAGAGGCGGAAATATGAAAAAGACATTTCTAAATGGTTTAATGAGCGTCCTACCGGGTGTAATTATGATTCTTATGGCAAATTCCATTAAGTATACGTTAGAGGAAGGAAATATCTTAAATACGTTTTTGGAAGGAATGCTTTCCGTTGCACAAACGCTTCCGGGATGGTCGGTGATTTTATTTATCTACTTAATTGTATTAGTGATGAATTTCTTTATTTCATCCGGTTCTGCAAAAGCATTTTTATTAATGCCGCTTATCGTACCGCTTGCAGAGCCGTTTGGCATTTCCGCACAGCTTTGTGTTATGGCATTTGCATTTGGAGATGGTTTCTCCAATGTATTTTATCCAACAAATCCGGTGCTTTTAATCGGACTTGGACTTGCTGATATGGATTATGGCAGATGGATAAAATGGAGTTGGAAATTTCAGGCAATTAACTTAGTGTTATCAAGTGCATTTTTGTTAGTGGGATTGGCAATCGGATACTAGAATAAAAGTAAATAAAGAATGCTGAAAAGCTGTCATACTTGCGATTTTTTAATCGAATCAAGAAAGTCCCCCACTTCAAGTGCGTGAAGCACTAAGTGGTGAGGGACTTTTTTAATATATAATTTGTGGTAAGAATAAAGAATGGCAGATATTTTCTTATTCGTTTTCCACTTCAACATTCTGATATTTATTACGATATTCGCGAGGCGACATTCGGTAAGAATCCTTAAAAACACGGTTAAACGTTCGTTGACTTTCAAAACCGGCATCCTCACAAATTTCCGTAATGGACATATTGGTATAAATCAAAAGCGTGCACGCATATTCATTCCGCACATCATTGAGATACTGATTAAAGTTTCTGTGAAATGTACTGGAAAATACCCTTGAAAGCACATAAGGACTGTAACCCAAATCAGAGGCCATTTTGGTAAGTGTAACGGTTTCCCGAAAATGTTGGGAAATATAAGATACCGTTCGATAAATAATATCGTTGCTTCCAACCGTTGTTTTTTCCACTAACTTAAACAATGGGAAACATCTTGCCAAAATAATTTGTGTATAAGCTAAGTATAGGGTATGTTGTTCCGCACAAAAACAGTTTTTGGAGAGGCTTTTGAGCGCATACAAAACATCCGGATGTAGGTCTGTTTCTTTGATAACCGGATTTTCGGGACAATACTGCTGCAATGTAGTTATGTAACTTCCGCTTAAAGACGAGGATACCATCATATGTGTAGCCGTGCATTTACCGCTGTCAAATACTTGATAATGGTGAATTAAATCGGGAAAAATAATTGCAAAATCACCCTTTTCCATGTGATAGAATTCTTGGCCAATGCCAAGTTCTAATGTTCCTGCCGTAATATAAACACATTCGATAGACTCATGTAAATGAGGGGAAACATGACGCGATTTTCGGTGGAAAATTTTTAATGTTTTTTGATGTTTTTCGTAAATTGGAAGCATAATTTCTCTCTCACTTTCATTTTCTGTTTTAAATTTCTTGATTCAGATAGTGTTGTTGTTTGTTGAATTTTGAAATTTACTTATTTTAGTTTATAAAATTTATAATATAGTTTTAATTCAATCCAAAAATAATTGCAACAGAAATATGAAAAAGAAAACACCATTGTAAAAGGAATCAATATTGAAAAAGGCAAAGAAGTGTAGTAAATTGAACGCAGAACAAATAATCGCCCAGAAGCCAATCTATATTTATAAGCAGAACCAGAAAAGAGAAGAAAAAGTGAAGGAGACGAAAATATGACAGCATACACCAGTTTTGCACAAGTCTATGATTTATTCATGGACAATGTGCCATATGAAGAATGGAGCGAATATGTAATATCACTATTAAAAGAACATAATATTTCCGAAGGACTTGTTTTAGATTTAGGATGTGGAACCGGAAAAATGACAAGGCTTTTATCAAAAGCAGGCTATGACATGATTGGAATTGATAATTCCGAAGATATGCTTGAAATTGCACAGGAATACCAATATCAGCAGAAAACGGATAATTTTGATGAAAAAGAGGAAAAGCAGATTTTATATCTTCTTCAAGATATGCGTGAGTTCGAACTCTATGGTACAGTTGGAGCGGTCATTAGTATTTGCGATTCCATGAACTATCTTTTAGAGGAAGAAGATTTGTTAGAGACGTTTCGATTAGTAAACAATTATCTTGACCCGAAGGGCATTTTTATTTTTGATATGAATACACGTTATAAATATGCCGAGCTTTTAGGTGAGCAAACGATTGCCGAGAATCGGGAAGAAGGCAGCTTTATTTGGGACAATTATTTTGATGAAGAAGAAGGCATCAATCAATACGATTTGACACTTTTTATTCAGGAAGAAGATGGCTTATATCGTAAATACGAAGAAACACATTATCAGAAAGTATATGAGTTAGATAAAATTAAACAATTGTTAGAAGAAGCTGGAATGGAATTTGTAGCTGCATATGATGCGTTTTCCAAACAACCGGTGAGAGAAGATAGCGAGCGAATATATATTATTGCAAGAGAACAGGGAAAAGCATAGGACAAGAAATGACTATGAAAAATATTGCGAAACTATAAAGAAATTATTAAAAAACTGTAAAAAATAAGAAAACATAAGAAAAATGAATTTTTATTTTACAAGATTTGACTACTTTTGAAATAGATTTGACAAGACTTGAAGATAAATTCAGGCTATAATGCATTTGTACTTAAATAAAGGAGGTGCAGATGATGAAGAAAGTAATTAAATTCTGCATGAATAATATGTGGGCAGCTTTTGTACTTATCGAAGATGCAAAAACAAGATTATAATTTTATTTACATAATGTGAACACTTCCCAAAGGGACGCCTAAGGTGTAATGAAATGGAGCGAAAGCGAACATTGAATTTAGTGAGAACATATGCCCTTGTGGTATAATAAAAAGATAAAAGCAATTCATTTTTTGGTTAAGTGCAAAGATGTCTTTGCTTATAGCAAGAAAAAGACCATCACACGAAATTTGTGTGATGGTCTTTTTTGCGTATTAATATTTCACCGGACAAAACCATATATTTAAATCTACATTTCCTTCGATTCCGTCCACAACTCCTTTTTCCGAATACTGCCACATTGTAAAATCATATGGTGTCTGTGGAATGGTTTCATAGTCTGCATACCAAATTGGATAATCTTGTAATTGTGTCATATCAAAAAGAAAAGCTTCCCAAAACATATTGCTGTAAATCATAGGTTCAAATCCCGCTTCTTTTATGATATTACAAAAAGTAATGGTATTTTTGGTAAACTGTTCGCCGGAAACATTATCGGTACGTGCCTCATCATCTCGGATAAGCTCCGGGTCATAAACAACCGGAAGCTGTAATTCGTATCCTTGTAAAGCATCTAATACAAAATGAGCTTCTTCAATAGCCTCTTGTTCATTGATAGCTTGAGCAAAGAAATAGACTCCCACATCAAGTCCCGCATTTTGTGCACCTTCTATATTTTGAGAAAAAGCAGTATCTAATTTTAAAACACCGGAAGTTCCATAACCACGATATCCAATTCGAATGATAGCAAAATCATATCCTGCTGCTTTTACTTTTTCCCAATCAATTGTGCCTTGATGATAGGAAACATCAATACCCTTTCGCAAGGTATATTGTGTAGTATCGCTGTATGTAATTCCCGAACTGTCATTAGTGAGATAATCCCAGTTATAATTATGTTTTGCTGCCTCCGAAAGTATGGTTGTTTCATGCCATCCTCCTAATGCATCCACAAAGCGAAAAGGTGTGTGAGAAGAAATTGCTTCGGTGTCCGATAAATCGGTATCCGATGATATATTGGTATCTGTCAATTCTGTTTGTATATTTGCAGATGATGCGTTACTTTTACAAGCGGTTAAGGATAACGTAAATAGAAACACCAAAGATAGCAGATAAAATTTTCTTCTTAAAATATACATAAAAAGCTCCGTTTCTTCTTAGTTTGCAGCGATAAATTCTGCAATCCGCTTGTCCATATTTACAATATGGTTTGTCAACCAACCGCATAAGAAATCAATCAAACTTTCCAGATAAGCTTGTTGGTTATCGTCCATCTGATCTAAATCAAAAACGTCAATTTCTACTAATTTTTCCACAAAAGCGGCATGTGCTATTTTTTGTGCTTCCAAATCAGGATAAGAAATATGTTCCATATAGGCTTCCTCATCTGCAAAATGCATTTCCGTGTATTCCCGAAGCTGTGTTAAAATATTCATAATCTCATCATATTTATCATGAAGAAGTTCCGCATGAATGACATCGTTTGTTTTGGCAATGATAGCAAAAAGCTGTTTATGTTCCTCATCAATGATTGGAATTCCGGTATGGAAATTCTGCGTAAAAGCAAATGGATTCTCCTTTGTCGCAAAAACACTTTTTCCAATCATCATATCGCTGCTTAAAATATGGCGATAAAGCCAACGTGTTAAGAAGCTAAGAATTTCATGCAATATCTGTTCGTTCATGTCAGCAGTATCAGTAAGTGTATTTATTTTAGCAATAAATGCTGCATGCTCTTTTTTTTGCATAGCAAGTTCCGGGTCATGAATACTTTCCATATATTCTTCTTCATGCACAAAGTGCGTTTTTGCATAATTTTGCAGTTTTACGAGAAGATTTTTTGCAATTAGAAGATGGTCTTCCTCAGAAGAAGACAATGCATCATAGGCTTTATTTACTAATTCAAATAGATATTCATGTTCCTTGTCAATCTGTGGAATTCCAATAAGACAGTCTTTGGTAAATTGATACATAATATAATTCCCCCTTAAAGTGTGTTTTTCAATATTATAGCAGAAAAGCTGTTGTTTTCCATAAAGAAATACATATTTTTAGATATAAATTTAACCGAATCAAAAAGTTCCCTACTCCAAGTTCATAGAATACGAAGTGGTGGGTAACTGTTGACATGAGAATATAAAGATTATAAAATTAGGAAGAAAATTGTAAAGAAAAAGAGGAAATTTTAATGGGAAATAACACAAATTATAATCCATATGGAAGTGAGACAGAAAAACAACAACTAATAGAAAACATGGAAAAGAGTGCATTTGCACAATATGTAACCGCAGGTACGACAATGCATATATTGTAATTGCTTTTAATGTAATTACTTCAGTATTGTTTAATCTCATAGGATTGATAGATTGTGCAATTTTGGCTGCATTGGTAATTGGAATACATAAAAATAAAAGCAAAGGTTGTGTAATTGGTCTGCTGGCATACGCAATTATAAATTGGCTGGTTGTATTTATCGCTACCAGTAATTTATTTAGTGGATGGATATGGATTACAATTTCTATCTTTTTACTTTTTATGTTTAATAAAGCGGATATATGGATGATAGGTTACTGTTCACACATGACCAGTAACATGTAAAAATCCATTTAAAATTTGCTTCGCAAATGGATTTTTACTTGCAAAATTCACGTTTTTATACATACTTAGCAGTAAATGCTAAGTACTGTGTGTACAGTAACAAATGTTCGAAAACCATTGTATATAATTTAAAGATGCTGTATAATTTTATAAAACAAGAATGTAGAACGTATAGAATAATGAGCTATCATATTCAATTATTAAAATAAATTTAGGGGAAAATATTATGAAAATCAGAACCGATTTTGTAACAAATTTAATCAGCAGTTCCTTTATGGTCAATCTTACAATGGAATTTCAAAATGGAGAATCCATTACATTTGATAAATTAATTATTAGAAAAAGCCAACAAAAGTGAATGAATGTAGGTCTGTAAATAAAGTTCATTGTATCAACCTGTAAAATGATGTATACTTTTATACGGTAAAAAAATATACCATATATTTTTAGAAGAAAAGGAAACAACGTTCATGATAGATGTTAGCAACAAAAAATTAGAAGGCTGTAAATTCATCGACTTATTTGCCGGAATAGGCGGTTTTCGGCTTGCATTGGAATCTTATGGAGCAGAATGTGTGTATTCTAATGAATGGGATAAATATGCACAAGAAGTATATCACCAAAATTTTGGGGACATTCCGGAAGGCGATATTACATTGGTTGATGAAACAACCATCCCAAACCATGACATTCTATGTGCGGGTTTTCCTTGTCAGGCATTTTCCATTAGTGGAAAACAAAGAGGCTTTGAAGATAGCAGAGGAACATTATTTTTTGATGTAGCTCGTATTGTAAAAGAAAAGAAACCAAAAGTTGTATTTATGGAAAATGTGAAAAATTTTGCCACGCATGACAATGGAAAAACCTTAGAAGTGGTAAAAGGTACAATGGAAGAATTGGGCTATCAATTTTTTCAGGCTGTCTTAAACTCTGTCGACTATGGTGTGCCACAAAAGCGTGAACGTATCTATATGGTTTGTTTTCGTAATGATTTAAACATAAGTGAATTTTCCTTTCCAAAGAAACTTAAATTAGAAAAACATGTGGAAGATTATTTGCTGGATGAAAAAGATGTTCCTGAAAAATTATTTGTTACAAGGCAAGATACTGTTTTTAAAGAAGACTTTAAAGAAACGTATTCCAATAAAACAATCCGAATAGGAACTGTCAACAAAGGCGGGCAGGGAGAACGTATTTATAGCATTAAAGGAATTGCAATTACTTTATCAGCATATGGTGGAGGCATATTTGCAAAAACGGGAGGATATTTAGTAAATAGTAAAACCAGAAGGCTTCATCCAAGAGAATGTGCCAGAATTATGGGCTATCCCGATTCATATGAAATAGCTTCTAACGATAATCAAGCATATAAGCAATTAGGCAATTCTGTTGTTATAGACGTGTTGCAGTACATTGTGAATGAGATTGCGGACGCTTTGCGAAAAGGAGAAGTTTTTGAAATAAAGAAATCGTAATCTAACTAACTTTAGATAATGGATAATTCATGAAAATATGTATAAATGAGCAAATTTCAAACATTGCAAACTCTTATTTGGGCGTATCATTATCATACGCCCAAAGTTTGCTTAATTTATAAGAAAAATGCTATTTTAAGGAATCAATAAACGCTTGAAGGTCTTCTTCTTGCTGCTCTGATTTTAGACGGATTTGAAATATAACATTAGAATTCCATGTATTCGAACAGCGAGTAATGACAGATCTGTTATCTGACACCAATTTAAAAAAGTATTCATAATGTGGACCTTGCAAATATTTTTTGTGTAAGTCTTGATTGATAGTCACGTAAGTAGATTTGCCAATTTCTAAAGTATAATCTGTGCCAAAACTATTTAATAAATTGGTTAATTCTGCCTTATTATTTTGGGAAGGATGAGAAGAACCGCTTCGTTTGCAGCGATAGCAGGCAGAAATATCAAAGTATTCATCGAATTTCTCAATCGGAAAAATAATATAATCGTTTGCATAAGTGAGAAAGAACTTCACATTTTTATGTTTATAATATTCCTTCACCCAATTATAAAAGATAGATTTATCCAATTCTATAGATTCGCCTCTTGTTCCGGCATTAACAAAGCGGTCATAGAATTGGTTCATATATGTTTGTATTGTATTTGTGTATTCATTTTCTTCTGATTTTGCAGTATAAATAAAAGTGTGAGTTTGGTAATCAGGTTTAAGAACAAATTGTCCGCATTGTGCATGATTCATCTTAACTTCAATATAGTAAGCTGTTTTTCCATTTATGTCTAAACGTATGTCAGGCACATTAGAAGTATGTCCACCTAAATGCGTAAAAGTAACAGTATCTGAACCATAGGTATTTTGGAGATACTGGGCAGAATTCAGTTCGAATTTTTCATTTTCTTTCATTTTGTTGGTTAATTTCCTTTCACTTCGTGTTGGTAAAAATAATAATGAAATTATCTGGTTTTTTGAAATTTTATTATATCATAAAGGTATATGAGCATCCATCAGTTTATTCGTTTTTTCCTCAGATAATTCTCTGTTATTTGTAAGGATTGTTCTGAACATCTGAAGTAGCATTTGAAAAGGCTGCATCCATGTGATATCAGACATTTCAACAGAAAAATACATAAAAAGTTCACCAAGAGAATGGTATCTTTTGATTCGCAGCTCTCTAAAGACAGCAGTCCCAATTTTATGTGGCATAAAAAAGAGGATAGACTGTTACATCTACCCTCATCAAATCCTTATAAACCAAGCCTTTTCTTATTTACCAAAATATCTCTTTAATAAACCTTCAAAAGCTTTTCCATGTCTAGCTTCATCTCTAGCCATTTCATGTACTGTATCATGGATAGCGTCAAGGTTTGCGAGCTTCGCACGTTTTGCAAGGTCTGTTTTACCTTCTGTTGCACCATGTTCTGCAGCTACACGCAATTCAAGGTTTTTCTTTGTAGAATTTGTTACAACTTCACCAAGTAATTCTGCAAATTTTGCAGCATGTTCAGCTTCTTCCCAAGCAGCTTTTTCATAATATAAGCCAACTTCCGGATATCCTTCACGATGAGCTACGCGAGCCATTGCAAGGTACATACCTACTTCAGAGCATTCACCTTCGAAGTTTGCTCTTAAATCTGCAAGAATATCTTCGCTAACGCCATTTGCTACACCAACTACGTGTTCAGAAGCCCAAACTCTTTCACCTTCCTGTTTTTTGAATTTTTCAGAACCAACTTTACAAACCGGGCACTGTTCCGGTGCGCTGTCTCCTTCATGAACGTAACCACATACTGTACATACATATTTTGCCATAATAATGTCCTCCTTAAAAATAAATAAAATATTCAAATTCTAGTTTGTGTGCATACAATCTGGACAAAGTCCATAAAATTGTATATGGCTTCCCTCAATAATGCCCGGAAATCCTTTGGCAGCAACGGTATTTAATTCATCCTGCATTTCGATGGAAATATCAAGAACGTGTTCACATTTTCTGCATTGAAAATGGCAATGTGCTTTTGGATTTCCATCAAATCGGTCAGGACCTATACCTGTTGAAATTTTTTGAATCTCTCCTAAATCAGAAAGTAAAGAAAGATTGCGGTAAACGGTTCCTAAACTAATATTTGGGAATTGTTTTTTGATATCCATATAAACCATTTCTGCTGTGGGATGGTCATATCGACTTATTAAATTTGATAGTATCGCTTCTCTTTGGCGACTTCGTTTCATCATATGTCTACCCCTTTTTGAAATAATAATAGGAACTGTTACTGAAATTAATATAACCTATTTTTCTCCATTTGTCAATCATAATTTTATTATTTTTGGAATTTATTTATTTATCATTTTTATATTGCAAAAAGCATAGGATAGTAATAATAAACAAGGAGTCAGTAAAATGAGACGTTTTGTTACATATTTATATGAATATGACAAAGGTAACCGTGGAAAAAATTGCGGATTTGTTCGCATAGATGTGCGGGAAGGCGAAGTACAGATGGAAGTGCATATGCGTAACTGTCTGCGTTGTGGGGAAAAAGGAACGATATACATTTTAGTAGAAGATGAAAAACAGATTTTTGGAATAGAAATGGGGGATGTTGCAGTTTCAAATGGAAGAGGGGAACGAACGCTTCAATTTGATGAAAATAACATGGAAGAAAGCGGATACGAATTTGATGAAATTATAGGTATTGCTATACGATGTGAAAATGGGGGATATTTAGCAAGCAATTGGAAAGATGAAGATTATGAGGCGTTGACATGGGGGAATTTTTCAATTGCCCATTCTCCAATGATACCACCATCTTCAGAAGAAGTAAGACCAATGCCAATACAACTCCCATTACAGGAGGAAAATGAAAACATAACAGAGCCAATGCAGCCGTGGGATGAGACTGAAAATTCGGTAAATTCATCAGGGGCTTTATTTCGCCAAGATACAGAAATGATATATCCACAAGAGGAATTGGAAAGTTCGATAAGTTCATCAACGCCTGTAAATTCGGAAATGAAAAAATCAGAAAGAAACATGTCACCATACAATGAGAGAGAGAATGAAAATACAGCAAATTTATCAAGCAAAGACATTATAAAGTCAACAACAGCACAAAATGCAGGAAGCCATCTGGAATCCATGTCAAAGCAAAAGGAAAAAGACGTAAAACCACAAATACCATGGTGGCGTGCACAAATGGCATCATTACTGCAAGCAGATATTATAGCAAACTCTCAAACGCAGGACTTATCTCGTCAAAGAAGTAAAACAGTACCGCAAGCAGATTGTTTTGTGCAAACGCCTGCAGAAAATCTGCCACCTAAAATATGCAGTTATCAAAAGATAACCGTATCAGATATCCGAAATCTTCCAAGTCCAAACTGGTATCTATGCAACAACAATTTTCTGCTGCATGGTTTTTTCAATTATGACTATCTGATTATTAAAAAAGAAAAAGCAGATAATAGAGAAAAGTTTTATTTAGGTGTGCCGGGTGTATTTGAAAAACAGGAAAAGGCAATGGCAATGATGTTTGGTTTTCCTTATTTTGAAAGCTGTTCACCGGAAGAATTAGACAGGCAGCAGGAATTTGAACAAATCGAAAAAGAAAAAGAGCCAAAAGAGGGAGATTTTGGCTGTTGGTATCTTGTACTGAATATTTAACCGCTTGACCAATTATTACAAATCAGAAGGAAGCAAGCTGAACTGAAGGTGGTCTGTCCATTGTCCTTTTATGCATAAGTGATGACGGCAGATACCTTCTTTTTTAAAGCCAATTTTTTCTAAAAGTTGAATAGAAGGAATATTTGTTTCTTGTACATGAGCCTCTATACGCTCCAAGCCCAATTCATCAAATGCGATACAAATTACTTTTAAAAGTGATTCAAACGCATATCCATTTCCATGAATGCGGCTTGCAAATTTATAGCCAATTTTACAGCGTTTGTACGTAGAAGTGATGTCATAAAGACAGATAGTGCCTATAATAGTAGTAGGGTCTTCTTTTAAAAATATATAAAAACGAATATTAATTTTTTTCAAAGCAAGTCGAAATTCATATTCGAGCATTTTTTTTTGATGTTCTACTGTATAAAAATTTGGGCATCGGTCAGCTTCGTAACGCTCAAACAGTTCTTTGTCCTGCAATTGAAATGCCAGTACATGTGCTGCATGTTCAGGTGTCAGTATTTTTAAAATTAGTCGTTCGGTGGTATATTCAAATAACATAATTAGCCTTCTTTCAAAAAATTGCGTATAGTATGTACATAAAGCATTGTGCAGAAATTCCTATGAAACATGCATTTTATTTTGGGTGAATTTGTGATATCATAAATATTCTAAAGGAAGTGTTCTTATTATAGCACATTAAGGAGTAAATTCCATGACACAAGACGAAAAATATATGAAAGCCGCTATCAAACAAGCAAAAAAAGCATATGCACTAGACGAAGTACCAATTGGATGCGTAATTGTGCAAAATGATAAAATTATAGCAAGAGGTTACAACCGCAGAAATACTGATAAAAATACATTGGCTCATGCGGAATTATCTGCAATTAAAAAAGCAAGTAAAAAGATGGGCGATTGGCGTTTGGAAGACTGCACGATGTATGTAACGTTAGAACCATGTCAGATGTGTGCAGGGGCAATTGTACAGTCTCGTTTAAAAAAAGTCGTGATTGCATGCATGAATCCGAAAGCAGGTTGTGCAGGCAGTATTTTAAATTTATTACAGATGAAGCAGTTTAACCATCAAGTTGAAATGGAAACAGGAGTATTGGAAGAAGAATGCAGTAATATGCTTTCTTGTTTTTTTAAAGAACTTCGACAAAAAAAGAAAGCTATAAAACTTGACAACAGGGTATCAGATAGCGTATAATCAAAGCCTACGAGCGACATTCATGTGGTATGAAAGCTGCTCTTCGTTGATGGTGTTGAGACTTGGGTCTCGCGCAATGGGAATCCGTGAACCGGGTCAGGGTAGGAATACAGCAGCCCTAAGCGGAAGCTCTCATGTGCCGCGAGGGTGCCTGGGTTGAGCCGGAAAGGAGGGCAGCTTTCATGACACAACATGCAGCTCGTTTTTTATTTGTAGTTTATCTTTACATAGTGTTTTATATTTTTGTGTCTGGATAAAAATAGTTTATTCGTAATATATTCCATAAATTTTTAGAAAAATGCATAAAATTGTCATAAGAGAAGGTTTTTGTTCATCTGTATATAAAAATCTTCTTTTTTTATATACTATAACTATAAATGAGTAGAGTTAATCGTTCTATTAATTGCGAAAAGTAACAAAATAGTAGGGAAAATGAAATGTTTCATTTTTTCCTACAGTAAATTTATATTATCAAAGATATAAGGCTTGACATATAGGCAAAAAGAAAGTATAGTAATTTGGTAGGAATTAAGGAAATGAAGGTGAAACATGAAAATTTCAACAAAAGGCAGATACGCACTTCGCTTGCTCTTAGACTTGGCAGAACATAATACAGGAATACCGATAAGAGTTAAGGAAATCGCCGCAAGGCAGAACATTTCCGAAAAATATCTGGAACAGATTATTTCGGTATTGAATAAAGCCGGATATGTGCAAAGCATTCGCGGTGCACAAGGCGGCTATTTATTAAAAAAAGAACCCAATGCATATACTATAGGTGAGATTCTTCGCCTTACCGAAGGGAGTATTGCACCTGTATCGTGTGTGGACGAGCAAGAACCTATATGTGAAAGAAAACACAACTGTGTGTCTGTAATTTTATGGAAAAAAATAAGCGATGCCGTCAATGATGTCGTTGACCATACAACGCTACAAGACCTCATAGATTGGAAACAGAACTTAAAAGATGAGTTCGATAAATAAAAATAACCGATTAAAAAATAAAAATGGAGGGAAATAATGAAAAAATTAATATACTTGGATAATGCTGCAACAACACAAGTACATCCGGAAGTTTTAGATGCGATGTTGCCATTTTTTACGGAGGACTATGGAAATCCATCTGCATTCTACAGCTTTTCACAGAAAGCAAAAAAAGCAGTAGATGAAGCAAGAGAAAATATAGCCAACCTGATTGGTGCAAAGCCGGAAGAAATTTATTTTACAGGTGGCGGAAGTGAATCCGATAACTGGGCGATTAAAGCCACAGCGGAAGCATATCAGAACAAAGGAAAACATATCATTACCAGCAAAATTGAGCATCATGCGGTACTTCACACCTGTCAATGGTTAGAAAAAAAGGGCTTTGAAGTAACATATTTAAATGTAGATGAAGACGGTGTTGTAAAATTAGAAGAATTAAAGGCGGCAATTCGCCCCGATACTATTTTAATTACAATTATGGCGGCAAACAATGAAATCGGTACGATTCAGCCATTAAAAGAAATTGGAGAAATTGCAAAAGAGCATGGTGTATTATTCCACACAGATGCGGTACAGGCATTTGCACATATTCCAATCAATGTCGATGAAATGCACATTGATATGTTAAGTGCCAGCGGTCACAAGATTCATGGACCAAAAGGCATTGGTGCAATGTACATTCGAAAAGGTGTAAAAATTTTATCTTATATTCATGGAGGAGCACAGGAACGCCGCCGTCGTGCAGGTACACACAATGTACCGGGAATCGTTGGTATGGGAAAAGCTGTAGAATTGGCATCCGAAAATATGGAAATCGAAAGCAAAAAAATCGCAGAATTACGCGATTATCTGATTGCACAAGTATTAGAAAAAGTTCCATATGCCCGTCTCAATGGACATAAGACAAATCGTCTTCCAAATAATGCAAATTTCTGTTTCCGTTTTATCGAAGGAGAAGGTATGTTGATTTTATTAGACCAAGCAGGGATTTGTGGAAGCAGCGGCTCTGCATGCACATCCGGTTCACTAGACCCGTCTCATGTGCTTTTAGCAATTGGACTTCCGCATGAAATTGCACATGGTTCGCTTCGACTTAGTCTTTCTGAAAAGACAACAAAAGAAGAAATTGATTATACGGTGGACAAACTTGCCGCAATTATTGAAAGACTTCGCAGCATGTCTCCATTATATGAAGATTTTGTGCGTAAGCAAGCAAAATAAGTATGAGTGAGTAAATTTAAGCTATAATACCGAGGGTAAAGTATAGAGTACTAATGGGACTTTTTGAATTAGGAAGAATAAAAGTCTTTTGATAAAAAACTAAAATTATGAGGAAAGGAAAGAAAGAGATGTATAGTGAAAAAGTAATGGACCATTTTAATAACCCAAGAAATGTGGGAGAAATTGAAAATGCAAGCGGTGTAGGAACAGTAGGAAACGCAAAATGTGGTGATATTATGCGTATTTATTTGGATATTGATGAAAATCAGATTATCCGCGACGCAAAGTTCAAAACATTTGGTTGTGGAGCAGCAGTTGCAACAAGCAGCATGGCAACAGAACTTGTAGTAGGAAAAACCGTAGAGGAAGCCTTAAAAGTCACAAATAAAGCAGTAATGGAAGCTTTAGACGGACTTCCGCCTGTAAAAGTACATTGCTCTTTGCTTGCAGAAGAAGCCATTCATGCAGCGTTATGGGATTATGCTGAAAAAAATGGTATTGTAATCGAAGGTTTAGAAAAACCGGTTTCTGATATTAGCGAGCATGAAGAAGCAGAAGAAGAGGATTATTAAACCGCAAATGCGGTTATTCGGTTAGAAGCATAGTAAAGCGGATTGCAAATATCCGATTGACATAAAATACAACGAATGGAAAGATTGGAATATATATGAAAAAGAAAGTAGTAGTCGGCTTGTCAGGAGGTGTAGATTCTTCCGTTGCAGCATATTTATTAAAAGAGCAAGGATATGATGTCATCGGTGTTACCATGCAAATCTGGCAAGAGCAGGACGTTTTTACGCAGGAAGAAGAAGGGGGCTGTTGTGGTTTATCTGCGGTTGACGATGCCCGCCGTGTTGCAGGCATTTTGGATATTCCATACTATGTTATGAACTTCCGTAATGATTTTCAAAAATCCGTAATCGACTATTTTGTCGCAGAATATGAACGAGGTGCTACCCCAAATCCATGCAATGCCTGCAATCGCTATGTAAAATGGGAAGCACTGCTCAAACGAGCCATCGAAATTGGAGCAGACTATATTGCAACAGGGCATTATGCAAGAATCAAACAATTGGAAAATGGTCGTTATACTATTCAAAATTCCGTAACAGCACAAAAAGACCAAACGTATGCATTATATAATTTAACACAGGAACAATTGTCCAAAACATTAATGCCGGTTGGAAGCTACACAAAAGACGAAATTCGTGCCATTGCCGAAAAGATTCAGCTTCCGGTAGCAGGAAAACAGGATAGTCAGGATATCTGTTTTATTCCGGATAATGATTACGCAGGATTTATAAAAAAAGAAACAGGAAAAACATTTCAGCCCGGAAATTTTGTAGATGAAGACGGAACGGTGTTAGGTACACATAAAGGCATTATTCATTATACGGTAGGTCAGCGAAAAGGCTTAGGACTTACTGCACCGACACCGCTTTTTGTAAAAGAACTTCGTCCTGAAACAAACGAAGTAGTTATTTGTCAATCCGAAAACCTTTTTGAAAAAGAATGTTATGTAAAAGACATGAATTATATGGCAATCGCAGGTTTAGACGGAGAAACAAACGCTATTGGAAAAGTACGTTATTCGCACAAAGGAGCAGAATGTACGCTGATTCCATTAGAAGATGGCAGAGTAAAATGCGTATTCAAAGAACCACAGCGAGCCATGACACCGGGGCAGGCAGCTGTATTTTATCAAGATGATTATGTGCTTTGTGGCGGAACGATAGATAGGAAATAATGATATAGAAAAGTAAATAGGGTTAGTTTTAAGATATTTATAACCCTATATATACTTTGTAATGTAAGGGGGAATGTAACCATGAAAAAAGCAGTAAATATATACCATGGAATCGCAGAATTGGTAGGAAATACACCATTAGTAGAACTCGTAAACATTGAGCAGAAACTGGATTTAAAAGCAAAACTTCTTGCAAAAATGGAAAATTTAAATCCGGCAGGCTCTGCAAAAGACCGTGTGGCAAAAGAAATGATTGAGCAAGCGGAAGCCGACGGGCGTTTAAAACCGGGCGGAACTATCATTGAACCAACATCCGGAAATACAGGAATTGGTCTTGCTTCCATGGCAACAATAAAAGGCTATAAAGCCATTATTGTATTGCCGGATACCATGAGTGTGGAGCGAATCAACATTATGAAAGCATATGGTGCAGAAGTCGTATTATCCGATGGGAAACTTGGCATGAAAGGTGCGATTGCAAAAGCCAAAGAACTGCAAAAACAAATTCCGGGAAGTTTTATTCCTGACCAATTTGAAAATCCCGCAAATGCAGATGCCCACAGAAAAACAACCGGACCGGAAATTTGGGAAGATACAGACGGAACTGTGGATATTTTTGTTGCCGGTATTGGAACAGGTGGAACAATAACAGGTGTTGGAGAATATTTAAAAGCAAAAAAACCAGATATAAAAGTAATCGGAGTAGAGCCGGCATCTTCTCCATATCTTACAAAAGGCAAAGCCGGAGCACATGGAATCCAAGGAATTGGAGCAGGATTTGTACCGGGTATCTTAAACACTAAAATTTACGATGAAGTGATGGCAATAGAAGATGAAAGTGCCATTGAATATGGCAAACTTATGGCAAAAACAGAAGGTGTCCTTGTAGGTATTTCCGCAGGAGCTGCCCTTTATGCCGCAATCGAAATCGCAAAAAGACCGGAAAACGAAGGAAAAACTATCGTTGTCCTTATGCCGGATAATGGAGACCGTTATTACTCCACGAAATTGTTCCAACACTAGAAAGCAATAGATTAGATTATGTATGCAACTGCTGTATTCGTTTCAAATAATGTACCAGATATTCATAAAAATCTTTTGCACTATCCGATATGGCAGCAGAATTATGAAGCTCTACGATAATTTCTCTTTGGCAAATAGGATTCGAAATCGGCAGTAATACAACCTCAGAAGACGCAGACAGCTTTCCCCATGAAAATTTTGGCCAAAATGCAATGCCAAGATTTGCCTTAATAATATTTTTTACTGTTTCAGGAGAGTCTGATTCAAAAATAATATTTGGCTGAAAACCGGCATAGGCACAAAAGACATCGCAAATAGAGCGAAAAAATCTTGAATTTGCCAACTCCACAAAGTTTTCATGGGAGAGGTCTTGCAAATTCACCGATTCCAAAGCAGCATAATCTGAAGTTTGAGGAACAGCAAGCAGTATTTGTTCTTCTATAATACAACGTGCATAATAGTTTGTATTATGTGCATAATGGATACTGTTTGTAGATATGGAAATATCACATCTGTCTTTTTCTTCCTGCTGCACAAATTGAAAAATAACATCCTTATTCTGTTTCTTATACTCAATTACCGCATCTGTCACAACGGTAGAAGCAGCTAAAACATTAAGACGAATCGTGTGATTCACTCGCTTTTTTAAACGTTCCAGTTCTTCCGGAATTGTAGAAAGCGGTGCATATACATGTTCCAATTTATTTTTCAAATACAATCCATAATCCGTTAATTCAATATTACGTCCTTTTTTCTGAAATAGTGGAACACCAAATTCCATCTCTAATTGTTTTATGGTTTTTGTAATGGCAGGTTGTGCAATTCGCAGATATTCAGCAGCTTTTGTAATATGTTCATATTTTGCCACAATATAGAAATAATATAATTTGTTATAATCCATAAACGTTTCTCCAATTTGCAAGTCCTTTTTAAAAAAATCTCCATCAGATAGAAAAAGCAGTGCTTTTTTTATAGATATTTTGAATAAGTTTATAAGAAATTTTTAAAAATTTATAGATAGTTTTACGATTCATATCTTATAGATATAGGTTTTATAAAAATTATATATTTTACGTTATGAGATGTCAAGCGTATGATATAGAAAATCGACAAGAACAAGGAGGTACACAAAATGGTTACAATTTGTGAAAGTATTATGTTAATTTGTTTCGGGCTCTCTTGGCCAATATCAGTTTACAAAAGTCTGAAAACACAGTCTACACAAGGAAAAAGTGTTATTTTCTTAAGTGCAATTTTGCTTGGTTATGTGGCAGGCATTATGGGTAAGGTTATCGGTGGAAATATCAATTATGTTTTAGCAATTTATATATTTAATTTTTGTATTGTAAGTGTTGATTTCTGTTTATATTTTCGTAATAAGAAAAGAGAACTGCATCTTGCAAATGCATAGTGCGAATACAAAAAAGGAGTGACAATTATGAATGTTACAGAAAGAATTAGTATGTATAAGTATTACAATAGTATTGCATTAAGAGGAGAGATTGTAGTATACGGCTCAACTTATATGGCAAATTTCCCATTTTATGAATTATCACAGAAATATTTGCTTAGCAATGCCATTTATAATCGAAGTGTAGAGGGGCTGGATTTAAAAACAGCAGAAGAAGGCGTACAGACTTGTGTTATTGATGCAGCACCGGATAAAGTATTTCTGGCTTTGGGAGAACAGGATATAGAAAATCCATGTGCAATAGAAATATATGAAAGAATCCTTACGAAGATACAAAATAAATGTCCAAACTGTAAAATATATATGTTCTCAATTCCGGGGGAAACAAAGAAAATAGAGTTATTTAATAAGAATCTTCAGGAATTAGCTGCAAAAAAACAGGTTAACTATGTAGAGATACAATATAGATGGTCAGACAAGACAAATCCTTTAGCAGGTGTGTTTAAACAAATGTTGCCATTTTTCCGCAACAGAAAGATTACAATGATGGAGGCATTCGCGGTGGAAGGATAGGATGTTCCAGTTTGCAGGCAACTGATAACAATTAAGAATCCATACTAAATTTGCATGGCAAATGGATGGGACGTCATATACAATATTAGCAATTTTTTGCAAAAAAAATGGGGCTGTCGCATTAAGTAAAAATACAACAAGAGATAGATTTTAGCAAAACAAATTTATCTATATATTGTATGAAATTTACTTGTTGCGACAGCTCCACTTTGTATAAATAATATGAGTTCAATAGTGAGCCTGCTTTATTTGTCAAACGGATATTCGCAATCCGCATTCGATTAAAAAATCTTGCATAAACGGAAATTCTATGGTACGATAACTGCGTTTTGGAAGGAAACAGGTGAAAATCCTGTACGAGCCCGTCGCCGTGAGGTACGAAACGAAATTATCCATCCTACCCAATGCCGCAGATTGGGGAAAAGCCATTGGGAGCAATCCTGAGAAGGCGGATAGATAATGTACCAAGTCGAAATATTTCCTAAACGAAGCCCTGATAAAAAGCTGCGAGTGCCGGTAACAAGGGAACAAAAATATATTTAAAGGAGAACAAGAATATGATAAAACAATTCAAAAAATCATTGTCTCTTATTCTTTGTACGATGCTGATTGCGGCTATGGCATTGTTTACAACCGGATGTGGAGGGGACAAAACAGGAAATAACACAGAAGGTCCGGTGAATCATGAGAATTCACAGGCAGAAAGCCAAGTGGAACAACAAGATTCGCAGACAGAAAGTCAAGCAGATGAGCAAAATTCACAAAAAGAAACGAAAGTGCTTGGCGAAGGAGAACATCAATTTACATTCAAAGTCACAGACGAAGATGGTAAAGAAACTGTCTTTGAAATCCACACCGACAAGACAAAAGTAGGAGAAGCCTTGCTAGATTTACAATTAATTTCCGGTGATGAAGGTGCATACGGACTTTATGTAAAAACCGTAAACGGAATTACAGTAGATTATAATGTAGATAAAACATACTGGGCATTTTATGTTGATGGTGAATATGCCACAACAGGTGTTGACACGACAGATATCACAGAAGGTGCAACCTATTCTTTTAAGGTAGAAAAATAGTGAAGCTTACCACAAGAGAAATCGTAATTTTTGGAATGTTAGGAGCAATGATGTACGTATCAAAAATGATTATGGAAATGATACCAAATGTACATCTGCTAGGTACTTTTGTAATTGCAGTCACCGTTGTATATCGAAAAAAAGCCTTATATCCTATATATACCTATGTTTTGCTCAATGGTCTTATGGCAGGATTTTCCGCATGGTGGATTCCCTACCTTTATATATGGACAATTCTTTGGGGAGCAACCATGCTCTTACCCAAAAACATGCCAACAAAAATAAAACCAATTGTATATATGGTCTTATGTGCAAGTCATGGTTTTTTGTACGGAATACTCTATGCTCCTGCACAAGCCTTATTATTTGGAATGGACATCAGAGCAACCGTTGCATGGATTATCACAGGGCTTCCATGGGATATCATACACGGTATCAGCAACTTTTTCTGCGGAATACTGATTGTTCCAATCATAACTGTTTTAAAAAATTCGGAGAGATACCTTTGAGGTAGCTCTCCGTTTCTTAATTTTTGTTATAAATATTTCTATGACGAGTTCTTTTCTGCTTTTATCAACTATATTTCCGAACCTTCAAATAAATCCCACGCTCATCCGCAATCGCCTGACATTTTGCAATATCCTCCGCAGGCAACACATCTACGATAGAAAGCTGTGTATGTGGAATCTTTGCATTACATTCTTCTGCAAAATCAAGCATCGCCTCATAAGCATTTTCAAACTGTGGTCTTGTCACTTTATTATAAGAGTCAGCATCCGGTGCATTTAAACTAATCGAAATGCTATCCACAACTTCAGCTAATTCCGATACCACATTTCTCTTATGGTACAAATTCGCCAATCCATTTGTATTCACACGAATAGGAAGATGATAGTTTTCCTTTACATATTTTGCAATTTCTATCAATTTCTCCAATTCACAAGTCGGTTCTCCATACCCACAGAAAACAAACTCGTTATAATTTGTAAAATCAAATGCAGCAATAGCCGCTTTAATTTCTTCTACCGTTGGGTCAACCGTATGCCAAAGGTTTCCGGATTCCCCAATATGGTCTTTTTCAGAACGAATACAAAAGGTACATGCACAATCGCATTTATTTGTAATGTTTGCATAAACCTGATTTTTATAAGTGTAAATAATATCTGCCATAAAATAAGTCCTCATTTCTTATAAATTATATTAAAATAGCTTTCATTTTGTAGAAAAACTAGGGGTTTGTTTATTTTTCTAAAGTAAGATAACGCATACGATTCTTAAAATGTGCCTTATCTAATAAACTTCCAAATGCAATAAATGCCGCCGCACTTCCAAAACTTTGAATTGCACTTGCCATAAATGAAGTAAAGAACGCCACGCCTGCCCCAAATAATAAGTTATTAGCCAAAAAGTATCCTGTTCCTGAAATGAAATAAGCTAAAATCGGTGCAACCATATTTCGAGGAGTCACAATGCGTTTTTCCTTATTGGTAAAAGGTAATGTAATCAGCATTTTTATGAAAACAGTCGGAAGTGTCCACATCGGAGCAGTTAATAAATCCGCCATACCCCCTCCAATCGCTGCAGCAGCTAACGCATACGGTCTTGGTAAAATCGTTGCTGCAAGATAAATCAGACTGTCACCAAAATGCAAATATCCTCCCGCAATTGGTGTCGGAATATGACAGACATATGCAGTCATAATAGTGATAAGTGCTGCAAAGATTGCAGTTGTGGAAAGTAAACGAATTTGTGTCTGTGAAGTTGTTGTGTTTGTAGTAGTAGTATTTGCCATAATAATAACCTCTGTTCTTGTTTTAAGTTTGTATAAAATTAGGTGTTGAATGAAATCATCTTTAAATCATATGGGAAATAAGTTCACCCAGATGCCTTTCAAATTCAATCCCATCATTTCCATCTGTATTTTCATTCATTGTATCTGAAATACTATGATACAAAAAGTTCCCGGCAATTTTAAGAGCCTCTTTTGTACCATACCCATTCAATCGAAGTCCGCACATCATCGAAGAAAATAAATCCCCCGTACCGGAAAAACTTTTATCAAACAGATGCGAAGAAAAATAAGAAATTCCATCATCTGTAAGAGCCACATTATAGATAAAGTGGCGTGTCCCTTCTGTCACTTTTACACCAGTAATCACTATATCTTGTTCTACATTTGCTTTTATTCGAAGTAGTCCTGCGATTTCTTCCACTTTTTTCAACAATATATCCTTATTTGTAATGGAAAATACATCTTCAAAAGCCACATCCGAAAGCAAACAAGCCTCTGTCAGATTTGGGGTAATCAAATTCGCCTGTCGGGAAAGTGTTTTCATCGAAGCAAGCAATTCTTCCGAATAAATCTTATAAGTCTTTCCATTATCCCCCATAACCGGGTCTACAAGAAGAAATGTATCCTCTTTTCGAAATTCCTCTAAAAATGCAAACACACTTGCAATCTGTGTCGCTCCTGTCAGATACCCTGTATAAATGCCGTTAAAAACAGCCTTATTTTCTTTCCATGCCTTTGTGTAATTATCCAGCATATCCGTCAAATCCTTGCGAAAGGAAACAGCATATCCACCCTGCCCCGTCAAGACCATTGTAGGAATCGGATTACATTGAATCCCAAGAGCTGCTAGGACAGGAATTGCAGCAGTAAGGGAACATCGCCCAAAACCGGACAAATCATTAAATACAGCAACTTTTTTTGTCATAAATGCCTCTTTCTATTTTTAGGTAAAACTTTTATTATGTAAAATACATAAATGCTTTATTCTGTATTTTGCGTAAAGAAAGCAAATAACTTTCTTTGCCTATATTATATATCCATCTGATATTATTACAACTACCAAAAAAAGAAAAAATAATAAGACCAGATAAAATGGATTCCATTAAAATAATTTTATATTTTTGCAAAACTTGACAGAACAGAAAAGAGGTAAAATTTTGCCAGATAACATTACGAAAGCATAGGTTATGATAGTTGTAGTAAAAAATATCAAAAAATACCATTTTCTTTTTGAATATTACATTTTTGGGTCAGTCTTTTTTTCGTAAAATGGAAGCATCATAAAGAAAAGGGGACAAGAATATGAAAGGAAAAAAGATTGTAGCACTTGGTTTATGTGCTGCTATGTTGCTTTCTAACGGAGCAGTTGCACAGGCAGCTCAGGCAGAGGCAAGAGCGTCGGTTACATTAGGTGACAAAGTCACAGTTGGTGAGACGGAATTTTCCTATGACGTGGTTTTACCGGAGGGGTATGACGCAAATGCTGGGAAAAGTTATCCGACTATCTATGTGATGCCGGAAGATGGAATCAAGACATATCCGGAGAATATCGCAGAACAGATGAACGAAGTAATGAAGGGAAATAATGGAGTAGACTCCATTTTGGTATTCCCTGAATTTACAGAGGATTGTGATTTTCGCGAAGTTACAGAAGCAATTGTAGCGGATGTGGACGAAACCTATGCAACAATTGCAGATGCATCTGCAAGAGCTGTTGTGGGAACAGAAATCGGTGGTTATATGGCATATGTTCAGACAATTACCGACAAGGACGAAGAAACAGGAGAATACGTTGTTTCAAACGAACCAACCACATTTGCATCTGTCGCAAGTATTTGTGGTGATTTCGTAAGCGAAGATAACATTTGGTACGAAGAAGGCGGCGATGTATATAGTTATTTATCAACAATGGGTGGCAAAAATTCTGACGCATATACAAACTATTATACATATTTGGATTGTGCAACAGAGCATGAATATTCAGCAATGACCAATTCTACAAATGACATTGGTTCAATGTTCATTGGATGGGATAGTTTAATGTCATATGACATTCATGAATACACAGCACGATATGGTACATATGATGCAGCTTTCTTAAAAGAATCTATTAATCGTGTTGTAAATCGTTTCAGTAAAGAGTTTACAGCTGGAATGTGTACAGGAAGCTTTACAATTACTCCGCAGGTAGCAGCTTCTTCTGTAAAAGAAATCACTGGAACATATACGGTAAATGTAAGCGATTTGTATGGAAAATATACAGAGGCAGCTTCTGCAATTAATCTGATTGTAACAATGACAGATCCTGAAACAGGAAACGTTCTTGATACAAAAATTATAGAAAAAGAAATGAATGCAGGAAGTGAAATTACTGGTACAGTTGCACTTCCAAATACGGTAAATGGTCTTAGCACAACAATTACATTGTCTGTTGAATATCTTGGATTCACTTCTGTAATCGGTTCTCAGAACTTGGTTCGCATTCAGGATACAGGAACAGCACCAGATGAGCAGTTAGTTGACCTTATGGGGGATTGGCATTTCAATGCATACAAAGCACATAATGTTGCTGAACATGAATGGGATGATATCGCAAAGGTTACCAAAGATGTATGGAGCCAGTGGGAAATCGTTCAGCCGGCTTTGGGCTGGTGGTCTGAAGGATTCGGTTCTCAAACGCTTCCACATCAGTATTGGGGTGGATGGGCTTACTATATTAGAGAGTTTGAACTTCCGGCAGATTTTAGTAAAGACAATTTGATCCTTGCAATTGGTAAAATTGACGAAGCAGATCAGGTATTTGTAAATGGTGTATTAGTTGGTTCAACAGGTGTTAACGAAGATGGAACAACGACCGATAAATGGGATGCAGATCGTGTATATGATGTGGATTCCGATATTCTTAACTATGGTGGAACTAACGTAGTTGCAGTACGCATGTATAATGCAAACATGGGCGGCGGTGGCTGGTATGAAGGACCAGTAGGTATTTATACACAGGCTGCTTACAATAAAGCAACAGGTATTCCGTCTACACCTGCATCTGAAGATGTAGCAAATAATATTAAATCTTTTGTTGCAGAACAGAATCAGGCAATTATGAATAAAGATATTACAGCATATGGTGAAACCGTAGACGCTGAATATTTCCATAGAGGATATGATAGAGAACGTTTATTAGAAAAAGTAACGGGATATATTACTGGCGAAAAAGAAGTGAAGGTTGAAGATACAAGTACTTATGTATTCGAAGTAGATGGCAGTTATATGTATCAGGCAGACCGCGTGATTACAAAAGCAGACGGAACAACAGAAACAGTTGCAGTAGAAGACTATTACACAGTAAACGGTGAAGAAATCGTATTATATGGTGATCATGCTCGTTTCTTTGCCGATACATATGAATCAACATATGGAGCTTCAGCACAGAAATTAGAAGCGGAATCAACAGATATGATTTATCGTGTATACCTACCGGATGGTTATTTCGAATCGGATAAGAGATATCCGGTAGTATACCTCTTGCATCAGTTTAGCAGTACAAGTAAGTCATACGAAATTGATGGAGTGCAGAACCTTTTAGAAGAAGGTATTGCTTCAGGAGATATTCGTGAGACCATCGTTGTTATGCCGGATAGTGCGGGACAGAGCTGGTGGACTGGCGACTGGGAGAAAATGGTAACAGAAGATTTGATGCCATTTATCAATGAAACATATCGTACGATTGATGATGCAAGATTTACTGGAACAGCAGGATGTTCTATGGGTGGATTAGGTGCATATTCTGTAGCATTAAGAAATCCGGATCTTTTTACAAGTGCAATTAGTTTCTTTGGTGCATTTAGCTATGGTACATGGTTTAGTATTAATCCGGCAAACGTAATTAATGCAGAAAGTGCAGCATATGCAGATTACTATACACATTACTTTATTTGTGGTAACCAGGATAGCTATGGATTTGGTTCTTCTGCAAGTGCATTAGATGATGCATTAAGAGCAAAAGGTGTTGACCATATGTTCTTAATCGAAAACGGTGAACATAATAGCGTATTCTACCTTCCACACTTTATTGAAGCATTCTCATATGTAAGCAGAAATATGTACAGTGCTCCTGAAGCCATTACTAAGACAGTAAATGGTGGTTTGAATGTAGTAGAAGAAGATGGAAAAGTTACCATCACTGCAAATGTTAATGTTGCAGATAGTATTAAGAATTACTTAAATACAGTTCCGGCAAGTTCTTATACAAAAGAAGCAAATCCGGATATGGTTATTCCTGTAGTATTGAAGATTGAACAGAATGGCAAAACGGTATACAGCCAGACTGATTTAACAAAAGCAGTAAACGGGGCAACAAGTTGGGATGTAACAGCAGTTGTTGATTATGCTACAGAAACAACTATTGATGAAACAAAAGATTATACAGTTACAGCAATCGCAAGTGTATTAGACAAAAATGTTACATTAGGCACATTTGAAAGAGCAGGAAACCAAGACGATGGAAACCAAGGCAGTGGTGACCAGGATAATGGAAACCAAGGTAGTGGTGACCAGGATAATGGAAACCAAGGCAGCGGTGACCAGGATAATGGAAACCAAGGCAGCGGTGACCAGAACAATGGAAACCAAGGTGGCGGTAATCAGGACAATGGAAACCAAGGTAGTGGTGACCAAAACAATGGAAACCAAGGCAGCGGTGACCAGAATGATGAAGAATCTACAGGTATTAAAGTAGAAGGGGTAACCAGTAATGTTGCAATCAACGTAACAGAAATTAAAAAAGATACAGAAGCTTACCAGCAGATAGAAGAAGCTGTAACAAAAGGTTATACATTATTGGGTGTAATTAACATTGAACTTGCAGAAGACCCGATAAGTGAAAGCATTACAGTTACAATTCCGGTAGGAGATGAATACAACGGAAGAAAAGCAATTGTTTATCACATTAAAGCTGATGATAATACAATGGAAAAATTTGATGTTGTAGTTAAAGATGGAAAAGTAAGTGTTAAAGTTAGCAGCCTTTCTCCATTTGGTGTAGCAATTGCAGATGCATCTGGTAATGGTAATCAGAATAATACCGCAGGTGGTGTTGATACAAGTGACTCTAACAATGTAGTCCTCTACATACTTGTTTTGATGCTTGGATTAGTTGTTATGGCATCTGGAATTTATAAAAGAAAACATGCATAGAGAAATATGAATGAAGTAAAATGTGGGCATCCCTTATATGGGATGCCCCTTTTAGTATCACAAGACACATTGACTTTTGATGGAATTGAAGCTATTGTATTTGTAACAGTAAGTAAAGATATGTCTATTGTCACAATGGGGAAATTCGTTCTCAATACTGCCAAGGAGGAATACGTATGATTAGGGTTATGATTGTGGATAACATGCCTATTTTTCTGGAATATTTAAAGGGTTGTATAAACTGGAAGGAATACGGATTTGAAATTTGTGCAGAAGCCAGTAATGGAAAAGAAGCACTGGAAATGATGGAGAAATTTTATCCGAATGTAGTTTTAACGGATATAAAAATTCCATATATCGATGGATTGCAGCTTGCAGAAGAAATTATGAACTGGTATCCGGAAACTTCAGTTATTTTGATTACGGAAAATAATGAATTTGAATATGCAAGAAAAGCCATAAAGTTAGGTGTATGTGATTACATTTTAAAGCCTTTTAAAAAAGAAGAATTGCTCTTAAGCCTTTTAAAAATTCAGAATAATAGGAGCAATGCTTTGAAAAATAGGAATATGGAAAAAGTAAATCAGGCATTTTATGCTCCTCAGCTTCTGGCAGGAATGAGTCAGGCTCTAATAAATAAGAACTGGGAATATTTTACAGAACTGTGGAATCAGGAATGGGAGATGATATTGAAGTCTGGCAATGAAAGTGCAGGTATACAGTTTTTGTTTACATTACAGGGATTGTTGTTAACAGATATTATTCGTTCCGGAAGCACTATTGAAAATATTTATGGAAAAGAGTTCCGACCGTATAGTGAACGATATACGATGCATGAATTGGATAGGAGAGTCAAATTATTATTTTCTTATTATGAAAAATGGCAAGAATCAGAGCAGGGAGAGAAAGTATCAAATTCGGAAATGCTAGCAGAAAAGGCAAGGGTTTATATACAGAAACATTATGGAGATGGAAATCTAAGCATTTCGGAGATTTCCAGAGAACTGTATATTAATCAGACATATCTACGTAAAATGTTTAAACAAGAAATGGGCATGACATTATCTGAATTCATTACAAAATACCGTATGCATATGGCAAAACAGATGATTTTGAATACAGATTATAGCCTGAGTCAGATTGCTGAAATGGTGGGATATAATGATGTCAGTTATTTTAGTAAATGCTTTAAGAAATACTATAATGTTTCACCAAAGTATATGACGAAACGGATATATCAAAGTTACGATTAAGCGACAGGGGACAGGAAGATAGGAGGAATTAGGTTGTGAAAAGTAAGAAGATTTTCGATATGTGCATTCTTTTAGCAGGGGCAGTCATGATAATTGTTGCTGGTTTTCATTTGGTACGTACATTTATGGACTACCAAGGGGCTAAATCAGAATATGACAGCTTAGAAGAAGCATATGTTTCTGTAAGCTACCCTCAAGAAGCTGGAAGCGAGATTCAGGGAACGGAGGACGCAGAGAAAGAAGCATCGCCTTGGTATAGCATGATATCCGTAGATATGGCAGCAGTTCATGAAGTAAACTCTGATGTGGTGGGTTGGATATGGTTTGAAAATGAAGATATTAGCTATCCGGTTTTACATTCCGGTGACAATGAAACTTATTTACGCACGACTTTTGAGGGAAAGAAAGCAACCGCAGGGAGTATTTTTATGGACGCAATGAATTCTCCGGATTTTTCAGATTACCACACAATAATTTATGGTCATAATATGAAAGATTTAAGTATGTTTGGTAAATTAAAATTTTATCGTCAGCAGTCGGATTATTATCAAGATCATGCTTATTTTCAAATCATAACAGAAGAATGTAGATATAGATATGAAATTTTTGCATATCAACAAGTAAGTGAAGTGGGATATGTGTATATTGTACCGATGGCTCCGGACGATGAATATGCCGCTTTTCTCAAGCAGCTGCAGTCAGATTCCTTGCGTGACACAGGAGTAGAAGTAACGAAAGAGGATAAAATCATAACATTATCTACCTGTACCAGCTCAGATGATAGACGTTTTGTGGTACATGCAGTATTGGTAGGTACATGGACAGCAAAAAGCCCAAAATACTAGACAAAAATTTGAAAGCCGATTATACTATTTTTATTTGTTAATAAGCCCTAAAACTTTTTTCAAAATAACCGAAAGTTGGAAAAGCAATAGTTCTGATGAACCATCTGAATTATATATTTTTTCTACGAGATTTGGAGGTTGTGCTTTTACAATACTTGGAATCGCCAGTATCATTTTTTTGTAAATCAATGAAAAAACGGAATAATGAAATTACGATTACATAACTATATTACAAATTTTTACAACTCAGCCGTCACATAAATAAGATGTGGCGGCAGTTTTTTTATCCTTGAATACCTGTTTTTTGTATATTTTTAAATACTTTCCAAGAAGAAAATCCCGGACTATTTGCAACTTGTTTTAATCTGTGTTATCATATATAAGTCAAAGTCTGTTATTGTTTTAATAACAACAAGTAGCAATTTAACTTTGTTTCGGAGGAATGACCATGTTTCAAAAGAAACAAAAAATTTACAGCGAAACACAGGGTATTTGTATCGTAGATAATATCGTGCAGCTTCCCGCAGGAAAAAATGAAAAAGTTTCCTACTATGTGTTAAAAGCCCTTTTTGACTCATCAAACGTAGCCTATATACCGGTCGAGCATCATCAGGTAGCCTTAAGGGAACTTTTTTCCATAGAAGAAGCCAAAGAATTACAAAAAGACCCAAATTTAAAAGAGAATGAAAAACTGCTTGCCGCAGTAAACTATGTACTGCGAAATGAAAAGGAGTAGTATGTCACAAATCAATAAATTTGTTTTAGGAAATAAAGAATTAGACGGCAAAACCGCAGAATTTCAATATGACCGTGGTTGGTACAGCATTGTAGACATTATAGGAGAAGAAAAAAACATCATCTATAGGTCCAGAAATGCACAAGAAGCCTACATAAAATGGAATGTCTATATCGGACGTAAAAAAGAACGTTCCCATGGAGAACTCAAAGAATTTCACAAGAACTAAATGGAATTAAAAAAGTTCTTGGAGCAAGTAGAGAATACGGATTGCAGGTATCTGCTGCATAAGAATCCCACAGTACGGAATCGTTGGTATTTCTCATAGATGTTCAATAGAAAGTTGGTGAAAAACGTGTCCTATACAGCCCTTTACCGAAAGTTTCGTCCACAGGAATTTGAAGATGTAAAAGGACAGGAACATATTGTAACAACATTAAAAAATCAAATAAAAGCAAATCGTATCGGTCATGCCTATCTTTTTTGCGGAACACGTGGAACAGGAAAAACGACAGTCGCAAAAATTTTTGCAAAAGCTGTAAATTGCGAGCATCCGATAGATGGAAGTCCTTGCGGTGAATGTGCCATATGCAAATCGATAGCGGATGGTTCATCTATGAATGTCATCGAAATTGATGCAGCCTCCAACAATGGCGTAGATAATATTCGCCAAATCCGAGAAGAAGTAACCTATCGCCCAACTGAAGGCAAATATAAGGTTTATATTATCGACGAAGTGCATATGCTATCCGCAGGTGCATTTAATGCCCTTCTAAAAACATTAGAAGAACCGCCAGCCTATGTTATTTTTATACTGGCAACGACAGAATCGCATAAAATACCAATCACGATTTTATCCCGTTGCCAACGCTACGATTTCCACCGCATTTCCATAGAAACCATATCCGAAAGATTAATGGATTTGATGAAAGAAGAACAGGTAGAAGTCGAAGAAAAAGCCATTCGCTATGTGGCAAAAGCCGGGGACGGTTCCATGCGTGATGCCTTAAGTCTGTTAGACCAATGCATTGCCTTTCATTTAGGCGAGACCCTCACGTATGAAAATGTACTCGAAGTATTAGGTGCGGTAGACACGGAAGTTTTTTCAAGGCTTCTTCGCCAGATAATTGCAAAAGATATCGCAGGAGCAATTGCCACACTGGACACGCTTGTAGACGAAGGGCGTGAAATGGGACAGATGGTAACGGATTTCACATGGTATCTGCGAAATCTGCTGTTAATGCAAAGTTCGGATGACATGGAAGATGTGCTTGATATGTCAAAAGAAAATATTTTAGCTTTACAAGAAGAAGCATCTATGGTAAAACCGGAAGTGTTGATGCGTTATATTCGTATTTTTTCGGAATTAGGAAATCAAGTAAAATATGCAGCGCAAAAACGCATCTTAATTGAAATTGCAATAATTAAATTATGCAAACCCGAAATGGAAAAAGATTATGAATCCGTGTTAGACCGCATTGCAAGTTTGGAAGCAAAAATAGCACATGGAATTCCGGTTGCAGTTTCAGGAATAAATGCAAATGCAGAAAGTGGAACAGAAAGTATAACTCCGGTTACATTGGAAACGGAAAAATCTCCTCTGTCTAAGGCAATACCCGAAGATATTGAGCAGGTAATCAAAAATTGGAGGCCTATGCTCTCTGAAATTGGAGCAATTACGAAAAGCTATTTAAGCAAGGCTGTTCCATCACTCGGAAATAATCAGGAATTACTTTTAGTGCTGGATGATTTAAATGCTTATGAATATTTAAATGAGAATCGTTCTGACTGCATCACCACATTAAAAGAAGTTATAGCAAAACGAATCGGGAAAAAAGTAGAAGTCATTGTCCGAAAAAATGAGAGTGGCAAGAGTGCAAAAGAAACCGTACCCGATTTAAGAGATATTATAAACTTTGATATCGAAGAAGAAAATTTTTAGGAGGACATCAAAATGGCTAAAAGAGGTGGCTTCCCGGGCGGAATGCCGGGAAACATGAATAATCTGATGAAACAGGCACAGAAAATGCAGCGTCAGATGGAAGAAGCACAAAAAGCATTAGAACAGCAGGAAGCAACTGCAACAGCAGGTGGTGGAGCTGTAGAAGTAACCGTATCCGGAAAACATGAAGTGTTAAAAATCAAATTATCCGAAGAAGTGGTAGACCCGGATGATATTGAAATGTTAGAAGACTTAATTGTGGCTGCAACCAACGAAGCATTCCGTAAAATTGAAGAAGCTTCTCAGCAGTCTATGGCAAAGATAACAGGAGGACTTGGCGGAGGATTGCCTTTCTAAGTCATAAATATATGGATTATTATAGTAAACAGATATCAAAACTAATAGAAGAACTTTCTTCTTTACCCGGAATTGGGACAAAATCTGCACAAAGATTGGCATTTCATATTTTAAATATGCCAATCGAACAGGTAGAATCCTTATCGAATGCAATCATTCATGCAAAAAGTAGTGTAAAATATTGTAAATTCTGTTATACTCTTACCGACGAAGAAATTTGTCCGATTTGTAAAGATGAAAGCCGAAACCATAAAATGATTATGGTGGTGGAAAATACAAGAGATTTGGCAGCATATGAAAAAACAGGTAAATTCGAAGGCGTTTACCATGTGCTTCACGGTGCAATTTCGCCAATGCTTGGAATTGGACCGAACGACATTAAGTTAAAAGAATTAATGGTTCGGTTAGAAGGAGATGTGGATGAAGTAATTGTAGCCACAAACTCGTCTCTGGAAGGTGAAACAACAGCCATGTATATTAGCAAGCTGATTAAACCAACCGGAATTAAAGTTACCAGAATCGCCAGCGGAGTACCTGTAGGTGGCGATTTAGAGTATATTGACGAAGTGACTCTTTTAAGAGCGCTGGAAGGAAGAACCGAGCTGTAGAAAGGAAAAAATTATGACTAATTTAGAACTTGCAAAATTAACTAACGAAGTTCGAAAAAGTATTGTAAAATCAGTACACAGTGCAAAATGTGGACATCCGGGCGGATCATTATCCGTAGCAGAAATTATGACTGTCCTTTATTATGAAGAAATGAATGTAGACCCAAAGAACCCAAAATGGGCAGAACGTGACCGTTTCGTATTATCCAAAGGTCATGTAGCACCTGCTCTTTATGCGGTTTTAGCAGAAAAAGGATTTATTCCAAAAGAAGACCTTATGACACTTCGTCATACAGGTTCTTATTTACAGGGACATCCTGACATGAAAGGAATCCCGGGCATTGATATGTCATCCGGTTCTTTAGGACAGGGCGTATCCGTAGCTGCCGGTATGGCAGTTGCCGCAAAATTAGACAACAAAGATTATCGTGTTTACGCAATGGCAGGCGATGGCGAAATCCAAGAAGGTCAGATTTGGGAAGCTGCTATGTGGGCAGGACATAGAAAGTTAGACAATTTGGTAGTTATTGTAGATAACAACGACCTTCAGATTGACGGAACATTAGAAGAAGTATGTTCTCCATACCCAATTGACAAAAAATTCGAAGCATTCAATTTCCATGTTATCAATATTGACGGACATGATTTTGACCAGATTCGTGCTGCTTTTAAAGAAGCACGTCAAACAAAAGGACAACCAACTGCTATTATCGCAAAAACCTTAAAAGGCAAAGGTGTATCCTTTATGGAAGGCACCGTAGAATGGCATGGAAAAGCACCAAACGATGAACAATTTGCGATTGCAATGGACGATTTAGAGAAAGCAGGTGAAGCATTATGTCAGATGTAGTAAGAATTGCAACCCGTGACAGCTATGGAAAAACATTAGTCGAACTCGGTAAAGAACATGAAGAACTCGTTGTATTAGATGCAGACCTTGCAGGAGCTACAAAAACAGCTATGTTCCAAAAAGTATTTCCAAAACGTCATTTTAACTGCGGTATCGCAGAAGCAAACATGACAGGCGTTGCAGCAGGTCTTGCAACTTGTGGAAAAATTCCATTTATGAGCTCTTTTGCGATGTTTGCAACAGGACGTAACTATGAACAAATTCGTAATACAATCGGCTATCCACAGCTCAATGTTAAAATCGGTGCATCCCATGCAGGTATTTCTGTAGGAGAAGATGGTGCAAGCCACCAGTGTATCGAAGATTTAGCACTCATGAGACAGATTCCGGGTATGGTGGTTATCAATCCGGCAGACGATGTAGAAGCAAAAGCAGCCGTAAGAGCAGCATTTGAATATGTAGGTCCGGTTTATTTACGTTTTGGTCGTCTTGCAGTACCTGTTTTAAATGACGAAAATAATTATAAATTTGAATTAGGCAAAGGTATCGTATTAAAAGAAGGTACCGATGTAACTATTTTTGCAACAGGCCTTGAAGTATATGAAACCGTAGAAGCTGCAAAAATGTTAGAAGCAGACGGAATTAGTGCAGAAGTTATCAACATCCACACAATCAAACCATTAGATAAAGAACTTGTTGTTGCATCCGCAACCAAAACAGGAAAAGTTGTAACTGTAGAAGAACATTCTATTATCGGTGGTCTTGGAAGTGCCGTATGTGAATGTTTATCCGAAAACGCACCAACTAAAGTGCTTCGTATTGGTGTAGAAGACACCTTTGGCGAATCCGGTCCGGCATTGGAATTAATCAAAAAATATGGATTAGACGCAGAAAGCATTTATAAAAAAGTAAAAGCATATGTAAAATAATATATCAAGCTGTCATATTTAAATAATATGACAGCTTTTTTGTCGTTCAAATATAAAAAAAGTATAACAGATTCCGGCAAAATCTTTATCTAAAATGTGATAGCATGTTCAAAACGTTTAAGGAAGGTGCCGATATGATAGAAATCGTAACAAATAAAGAAAGAAATTTAAGAAATGTCACACAGATAGGAACTCCAAGGGAAGATAATAAAATATACATAGAAAATCTTGCATATACCCGATTAAAAGACGATGGCTACGCATCCAAAAATGTATTTGTGCTTATGGGACATACGGAATGTATGGAAAACCGTTATATCACGTTTGTAGAGGCTGTCATTCCCGTAAATACAATTGATTTTACAGGTAATCTGCCAAAGTGGAATGACTATGTGTGGAAAGATGTATTTCGGGAAATCAAACGTCTTTATGAGGACATGATTATCGTAGGCTGGGCACTAGATATAAAAGGCATGGCTCCCAAAGTCACACCGGAACTGGAACGTATACATAAAGAACATTTTGGTGGTATTCATCAATTATTATTTCTGATGGACACTTTAGAAGGCGAAGAAACCATCTATGTGCAAAAAGGAAATAGTTTGGTTGCAAAAGACGGCTTTTATATTTATTATTGCACACGTGCCAAATCAGAAAGCACAGAGCAATATGAAACTTCGCAAAATATAGAAACCATTCCAATTACTCGCAAAAAGCCGGACTATGAGCAACGCAGAAATGTAGACCGCTTGATTGGATTAGAAAGAAGGGATACACAAGAAGAACAAAATATGGAGCATAAAAAACGAATCCTGCAAATGCGTGATTATGAAAATCAATCTTATGAAAGTCAAACCTATAGAAACAGCACCAACGAAAGAAAATCCTATAGTAACGAAAATGATGAAAATAAAACCTATGCAAATAAAAATTATAAAAATCAATCTTCTGAGAACCAAACTTACAGAAATCATGAAGAAAGAAATTATGATAGAAGAAGCCATGTAAAAGAAGAACCATCCGTAGAACTCGATGTAAATCTTGCAGAATGGACATCTTCTCGTGGGGGAAAATATCGCCAAATGCTAAAAGAAAATGAAAAAAAGAAAAATAATTCTTCCGGAACAAACGTTGGCATTGCAATCGCTGCCGCCATGCTGGTATTCGTAATTGGTGTCGGCATTTATGAAAATGGAGATGCACTTTTGCAACAAGCCGACAAAGCCGCAGAAGCCATGAGTGGAAATGCACAAAAAGCAGAAACCCAAGAAACACAAACAGAAGACGAAACCCAATCCACCACTCAAACAGGCACGATTCCCGTAGAAATCATTTCCGGTGAAAACTAATGAATCATAAAACCAAATGTGTTATAATAAAAATATTTTAGAAATGTTTTGTTTCTTTTTGGAATTGCGTTTCCAATAGGAAAACGATATAATTGAGGAAAATTTAAATTTACACAGAACATATAACAATATAAGAAAAGTAGCAAGAGGTATATATGGGAAGAATTGTAGCTATTGCCGGTGGTAATTTGTCCTCTACCAGAAAATTAAATATACATACCATAAAATTAACAAACAAAACAAATATTTGAACCATATAAAACGTTGAAAACATACAATAAGAAAGGACGTTTCAATGACAAACAATAAGAGAAACGGTTTTAAAACCGTAGAAACCAATTATGAGGAATTGGAACAAAAAATACGAAATCATAGAATCAATAATATAAAAAGAGTTGTTAAAATATTATTACTAATATTCGGCATTATTTGTGCCGTCCAATTAATTTATGCAGTACGAAGTTTTGACAATTATGAGATTCGCACCAGTATAGAAAGAAAAACCGGAAGCAATACGAAGTTTTCTGAATACTTAGGTTACATACTTGAATACAGCAATGACGGGATTTCCTGTATGGATGAAAGTGGTACGCTAATTTGGAATCAATCCTTTGAGATGGCAAATCCCGTACTTGAAAGTTGTGAGGAATATCTGATTGTTTATGATTCAGGTGGAACAGAAATTTATCTGCTCACGGAAGGTGGCTTAAAACATAGCATGGAAACGGCATCTGCCATCCAAACAGTCAGTCTCGCAAAGCAAGGAACATTCGCTGTTCTTATGAAAGAAAATACAGAGTCTCAGGTAAAATTATTTGACAAAGAAGGAAAGGAACTCGCTAATGGCAAGTTTTACAGCAATAAAGGAGGATTTCCGGTCGATATTGCAATTTCGCAAGATGGAAAAAAACTTGCAGTAGACATGATTGATATCAGCAAAGGAACTGTGAATACAACCATATCTTTTTATAATTTCGACTCAGTTGGACAAAGCGAGATTGACAACAATGTAGGGATATACACATTTGAAAATATTTTGATTCCCGAAATGGAATATGTATCAGAATCACGTTTGATTGCGGTAGGAACCGGAAAAATCATAGTATTTGAAGGTTCGCAAAAACCAGAGTTAAAAGAAGAAATTATCGTAGAAGAGGAAATTATCAGCTATTTTTATAACGATACATATATTGGAATGGTATATGACAATATTGAAGTAGAAAATTCCAAGCATATTAAAGTAATGGATATGAATGGCAGTACAGTTATGGAAAATGACACCGCAATTCTATATGACAATATAGAATTTTTGTCCAATAATGAAATTTGCGTAAATAGCAAAACGGAATGTGAAATTTTTACAACGCACAGCATAAAAAAATTTGCATATACATTTGATAAAGAATTATATAAAGTGATAGCTGGAGAAAACGGGCAGAGTTATACTTTTATATTCAAAGAAACAATAGAAGAGGTAAGATTGAAATGAATTGGTTAGTTATCGTATTTCTTGCCATTTTAGCAGGAAACATATATCAAGGTTACAAAAAAGGTTTTTTAAGAGTTGCACTATCATTAGTATCATGGATTGTTGTAGTGATTGCTGCAAACGCATTGGCACCGCAGCTGACAGAAATAATGATTGCCAAAACCTCTATAGATGAAACGATTGTTCAGGTTATTAATAATGCAGTAACAGAAACGGTAGAAAGTATAAATATAGAACAACAGCTTCCATCACAATTAAAGGAGGTGTTATTAGGGGAGAATGCTTCTTTTGCAGACATGCTTGTGCAGGATGTAGCTCAAACGGAGAAACTGTTGCCATACATATTTGGTGCATTGCAAATTTTATGTACGATTATTTTATTGATAGCAATGAGAATTGTCTTGCTTGTGGTAGATAAAGTATTGGCATTAGCTTCAAACCTACCACTGATAGGACCTGCAGATAAGTTTTTGGGTTTCGCAGTAGGGGTTGCAAAAGGTGTGCTGCTTACATGGATATTGATGACTATTATTACGTTTGGTGCAATGATAAATGGAGATTCTTCCGTTGTAACTATGATTTATGAGTCACAAATACTAACCTGGTTATATGAAAATAACATGGTTTTAAATTTTATTATGAATTTATAAATGTTTAAGAGTGCTATTTACAATTCGCTTGGCTTAAATATAAAAATCTATACGTGAGCATCCTTGTCAACTGGAAGCAATATATTTTGTTTAAAAAATATTGCAAAAAATTAAAAATAATGGTTGACTTTAGGGTGGTCTCGTGCTATTATAACAAAGCTGATTCGCAAGCCACATTGAATTGGAGAGCATGCGGGTCATGTTTTGTGAGAGGACAGGCTGTAGAAAGCAATATCGCCGGACACAGAGACTGTAGGGTACACATCCCTCACCTGACGGCAAAGCCGGAGAGAATAAAAAAGTTGTTGACAAAGATGGTTGAATGTGATAAACTATCAAAGCTGTTTTGTGAACCGCATTGATTTGGAGAGTTCCAAAATAGAAAGTTAAAAACTTTTTGACAGCACAGGGAAATGTGACTAGCTACTAAGCTGTTGAAGCTCGAAAGAGAAAAGAAAGCGAAAAAGTTCTTGACAAATAAAAACAACTGTGATAAACTATCAAAGTTGACTGTGGTTTTGAAAACTGCAAAAAACAAAAAAGTTCTTGACAGACTCGAAAGAGTATGATAGACTAACAAAGTTGTTGCGAGCTTGAAAGGCGAACAACAATGAAAAAAGTTCTTGACAATCAAAACTGATTGTGATAAACTCAGAAAGCTGTCGCAAGGAAACAAAGCGATGGCGAAAAATAAAAAAGTTGTTGACAAACAGCGAAAGATATGATAAACTATCAAAGTTGCTGTTGAAAAGCGACAAAGAACCTTGATAACTGAACAGTAAAAAACCTTGAAAGATTCAATGAGAATA
>CALAST010000014.1 GCA_937889225.1 uncultured Lachnobacterium sp.
AACGTTTTGCAATACTTACTACAAGACGAAGGTTTGCTTCTGCAAGACGTTTCTTGGCATCATCTCCCAATGCAACATCTTTCTGCAAACGTTTGATTTCTTCATTTAATTCCGCTTTTTCTTTTCCAGAGGCTTTTTCCAGACGGGCTTTCAAAATTGCAATCTTTTCTACTGCAACAGCTCCATCTTCCATCTTCTGGGCAAGTTCAATTTCCTCATCTGCACTTAAAAGCGGCACTTTGCCGATTTCTTTTAAGTACATACGAACCGGGTCTTCTACACTTACACCGTCTGGAATGGAAAGGTCAATCTTTTCTACTTCCACATCATCATCGTCTGATAAAAGAATCACATCGTCATCATTATCGTCATCGCTGATTTTCAATACGTCTATGCCATTGTTTTCGAGATATTCCAATACCATTTCCAGTTTTTCAGCATCCAGATTTAAATCTTTCAAAAAGTCGCTGATTTCCTGATATTCTAAAATATTCTTTTTCTTTTTTCCAAGTGCCAGTAATTCAATCAGTTTTTGCTGAAATTTTAATTTCATTTCTTCTGTCGCTACTGCCTGTGCTTGTTCTTCTTTTTTCTTTGCCATTTTTGTTTCATCCTCTCAGGTTATTTATTATTTTGTCCTTAATTAATGGAAATATGCAATGTATTGAGTTTCTCAAGTGCCTTCTGTTCTTCAATTATCCGCATCATGCCCATTATGTCATTTGGGTCAAGATTCGCACGCTTAACATCCATGCTGTTTTTGCGTACACGGATAATCGTTTCTTTTAATGCTTTTTCCATATCGTTTTTACTTTCCACTTGATGGATTCTTGCATTAAAAAGACCTGCGACTTCTTTTTGCTCACTTTCATCTTCAAACATACTGATGATTTTAGCCGGATTTGGCTTTCCGTTTTCTTCATATTGTAAAAATAGGATTTCTGCTACTTTTCGGTACATATCTTCTGTAAAATCTTCAGGTGCTATCAGATTTGAAACCGCTGCAAAAATGCGTGTATCTTCTATCAGCCATGTCAAAAGCAGCTTCTGTGATTGCTTCATTCCATCTTCTTTTTTCTTTTTCTCCTGAATGCCGCTTTTTCGCTCTACGGTTTTGTTTCCTGCCATTCCCTTCATGGCAAGATTATTTACTAACTTTCGCAAGTCTTCAAAGGCGATGTTATATTTGGATGCAACTGCTTCTATATAATTATTTCGTTCCAATTCCTCCGAAAAATTTAAAAGTTTCGTTGCAGTTTCCCTAAAAAATGCAGTTTTTGCAGTTGGGTCGTCCATATCATAATTGCTTTGCAAAATGCGGATTTCAAACATAAAACTGTTTTCCGCATGGTCAATGCGTTTTTGATATTCCTCTGCCCCCAATGCCTGAATAAAGTCATCCGGGTCTTTATAGGGCTGCATATTGATGACTTTTGTTACAATGCCTACCTCTTTTAAGATAGGAATGGCACGTAAGGCAGCTTTTATACCTGCCCCGTCACTATCATATGTCAAATACACTTCTTTTGTGTATCGTTTTAACAAATTGGCATGTCCACTTGTAAGAGATGTTCCAAGTGATGCTACAGCATTATCAAATCCTGCCTGATGCAACGCTATCACATCCATATAGCCTTCGCAAAGCAAAAGCTGTTCTTTTTTCGTAGACCTTGCTATGTTTAAGCCGTAAAGCTGACGGCTTTTATCGAATATTTTTGTTTCGGGTGAGTTCAAATACTTCGGCTCTCCCTCTCCCATAACACGACCTCCGAATCCGATTACATGATTTTGCACATCCATAATTGGAAACATTGCCCTGTTCCAAAATTTATCATGCCCGCCTCTTACTTCATCATAACTGATAAGACCGGATTCCTTTAAAATCTCATCTTCATATCCTTTGCTGCGTAAATAGCGGTATAAATCGTCACTATATTGGTCGGAATATCCCAAACCAAATTTTTGCATGGTTTCTTTGGAGAGTCCTCTCTTTTTAAAATACTTATGTGCTTTTTCTCCATGTGGATGACGAAGCAATTTGTAAAAATATTTTGCGGCTTCTTTATTAATCTCTAAAAGACGCACTCTTTTATCTGCTTCTTTTTTCTGTTCTGTTGACATTTCCTGTTTGGGAAGCGTAATGCCTGCCTTATCGGCAAGTGACTGCATTGCTTCTACAAACGTAAAGCCTTCATATTGCATTAGAAACGTAAATACATTTCCACCTGCCCCACAACCAAAGCAATAGTACATTTGCTTATGCGGGGATACGGAAAATGAACCTGTCTTTTCATTATGAAATGGACATAGTCCAAAATACGTATTTCCCTTTTTTTGAAGGCGTACATAATTGCCAATTACGTCTACAACATCATTGTGCAGACGCACTTCTTCAATTAATTCATCCGAATAAAATGGCATGCTTATTTCCCCTTATTCTAAAAAATCCACTAATGTCATTTTTTACTAATAATATTGGTTCTTCACAAAAAAGAATAACCTACATAATTAAATTTCCGCAAAAAACGCCAAAATCCTTTTTTTATTTCTAATTTTTTTATCTAAAATTGAATATCAATTTCTTATTAAGCGAACAAAAAACATGCGGTTGTTAGAGAATATTCGTAAATACATTTCACAGATATGTTTTTCTTTCTGCAAAATACACTTTTCAAATATGCTTAAAACAACCCCATGTCTTTTTCGTATCTTTTATTGTAAAGTGTTCTCATCTTTTTCGCTTTGCTTGAATCTTCGCACTTGAAGTGGTAGACTTTCTTGATTCCGCTAAACTAGTACTTTATCACTTTTACTGATGCATATCACTCTTTTATCCTTTTAACGCACCTAAAAAGTTCAGCACCGCAATCACAATCCCTACAAAGAAATAAATGCCCAGTACCCATCCTATTAAGGCAAATAACAGTCCGATAAGTGGAATTCGTCCTAAGAAACCAATGACACATCCACAAATGCAATCTGCCACAAGGTAAATCAAAATAGTAATGATTAAACTTTTTAGGTCACAGGCATTAAGCGAAAATGGAAATAATTTTCTAACGAAAGCCATGTTTTATTCTCCTTCCAAATTTGTTAAACAAATATTCACAATTCGACTTGTTCATAACCGAATACTTTTGCAATCTTTCGGTTAAAATACGTGCCTCACTATAGCATAATATGCTTAAAAATGTCAATATGTGTCTGATTTTTGTCACAGAACTCGTAACAGTTCAGCCTTCGGCTGACTGTTACGGGCGACACCTGCATGAGAAGTCGCCTTTGGCGAGGCAGGTGTCTCTTTGGCTTACGCTATGTGTTCTCTTCGCACCAATCAGCAAAGTGATTGGTGCTAGGCTGAACTGTTACCAGAACTCCACCATAAGTCAAGCTGATATCTTATGCAATTCCGTCATGCAGCATAGACGGATAAATCAAAAATGCAACAGCACCTACTATGATATTCATACCTAAATTTATGATAAGCCCAAGTTCCAATCCGCTTATTGCAACACCAATAATAATCGCTGCTACAATAAAAAGAATCACAACAAATTTGAGCACTAATTGAATTGCGGATTTGACCATATCCATCGCACTTGCCGGAAAAAGGGCTTCTAAGACCATTCCCACACCGGATAACATAAAATCCATTGTTACAAATACGCTGAACCATAATAAAACAGTCGCTATATCCAATTCCATCACAACCATCGCAAACAAAACTCCCGGAAGCAAATCTAAAATGGTCGCATATGTTCCTGCCATCATCGCAAAAAATACTTTTTTATATGCACTTTCCGGTACTAAAAACAGCCAATTCATAGAAGTTTCCTGTGCGATTGGGTTTCCATAATTGCGGAAAAATAAGACTGTCATAATAATAAATCCAATTATCGTAAAACTACTCTTATCCATCTCCAAAAGATATACAAATATACCTGCCATTCCTGCAAGTATTCCAAAATAGGTTGTCATGGTATTGGTAATTAATCCAAATTTCGCCAATCGTCTTCTGCAAAGCACTTCTTTTTCCAAAAACACGCCTGCACCTTTTTGTTTAAACACAGATGTTCCATTTTCTTTTACTTTACGTTTATCTTTCTTCTTTTTTTCTTCATTTGCAACCGATATGCCGGAACGATTCTCTGCCGCTGCTACAAGCAAATCTTCTCTCGCTTGTGCTCCTGCCATCGCATCTTCGTAAAAGTCTGCCTTGATATGCCAGATAATATACGTAACTGCTGCAATTCCCAAAATCTGCACGATTCCATATAAAGCTACAAATCCCACATTTCCTTCTATCGCATACATCACAAACGCCTTGCTCCATCCTACAATTGGAATGAACCTGCTCCATTTGGAAGCTAATGTAAGCTCCAACATTTGGAGCCAATCTTTTCCTGTTGCTAAGAATGTAATACCCATGGCACTTACGATAAAAATTACCATTCCATAAATGCAAGGACGTACATATTTTAATATATTAGAGTGTGAAGCAGTATATGTATAAGTCCCTACCGACACAAGTTTTTGGAAAATTGCCACCAACACAAACGCTAAGAAACAAAGTACACAGCTACTTAAAGGCAATTCCAGATTGATAACGAGATTTGGTATCTGGAATAATAAATAAAACATTCCTGCAAATGTTGCAAGCATCTGAAATGTCAGACGAAACAAAAGAACTGACTGTGGTTTTATCGGTGCAGTAAATAAAAAGTTTACATCTGCCATTAAGAAAATATCGCTTCCTTTTTTTGTGCCGGAATGTATGGCACTTAATAACATAAACAATACAAGTACCGCCACCCCTGCTTCTACAACCAACATCAGCACTTCCATATCTTCTTCCGTAAATTCTTCATAGTAAAAGATAAAAGCACCATTTTCATCATAATAACCTAAATCCTGCTCATAAGCATCTTCATAATAGATAAAGTCTCCGTTTTCATCATATCCGCCTAAGCCCTGCTCGTAAGCATCTTCATAATAGATAAAATCTCCATTTTTATCATATCCGCCTAAGCCTTTTTGAATTAAGTCTTCATATATCAAATCTTTGTTATAAATAAATGTTCCATTTTCATCAAAATAACCATAGTCTTCCTCTCCATAGTATTCCGTATACCATGGTTCTTCACTTAGCAATTCTTCCTCGGATAATCCTTCGTCTTCCAATACACTTACAAGAATTCCACCTGAAAATCCTAAAATTAAGACAATCAGAATAAGCGCAGCAAACACAATGACAAATGTACTGCGAAACATCTTCTTTATCGAATTAACAAATGTATGAAGTGCATAATATGTCCACAATTTCATGCATAATACCTCGCTTTCCATAAAAACAATATATACATACAAAACTTTATACGAATGCTCTCCACTCCACCTCTAAAGGAGTGGGCCTTCCGCACATTTTTCTATTTCTTTACATCTATTGCTTTTCTTTCATGTTATCCACTTCACTTTGTTGCATATTCTCTTGATTGCTCTCCGTGATTTCAAAGAAAATATCTTCTAAGGTTTTTGTACCGTCCGTGATATCACTTCTATTTACACTTGCTGCTATTTTTCCATTTTTCATAATGTATGTAGTGTCCCATAAACCCTCAATGCTATCAATCATGTGGGTACTAATTAATAGAGAACAACCTTGTGACTTTAATTCTAAGAACAGCTTCTTTAATTCCTTAATCGCATGCGGGTCTAAGCCAATCATTGGTTCATCGAACAAAATCAATTTTGGCTTTGGCAAAAGTCCGCAACAGATGCTTAACTTTTGCTGCATGCCTTTCGAAAGCTCATCACCAAATTTTTTCTTTTTATCATCCAAATCAAACCGTTTTAACAATTCTTCCTTATATGGCTCATAATCCGTCAGTTTGTAGGCTCTTGCAATAAATTCCATATGTTCGTTTACTGTTAAATTCGGGTAAAGAGATGGGATTTCCGGAACATAGCCCATAATCTTTTTTGCTGACAGCGATTTATTGGCAAAACCGTCAATCTGAATCATTCCCTGATATTTTAAAAATCCCATAATACATTTGATAATCGTGGATTTTCCTGCACCATTTGGTCCGAGCAAAATACCAATCTGCCCATCCGGTAATGTGAAATTAATATTGTCATTTGCTATGACTTTATGATATTTTTTTGTTACATTTGAAACTGTTAGCATGTTCCTTCCCCCCTGGTTTTGTTTATATCTAATGTCAAAAATTAATCATCGTATTTTTATAAAAAAGCAACACTTAGCCAAGATACGTTTCTATACTTAATAGTATAGCACTTTTCGATTATAGTTTTTCTTAACATTACCTTATTTTAATAATTGAGATATAAATTATTGTGGAATTTTTGCTTGTGATAAAGCATAAGATATGCTATATTGATAATAAAAAAGGGAAAGCTCGAGAGACACGGCTTACCCCGAAATTTTATGCAACCACCTTATAAAAGGTCCGCCGTCATTATTCGCAGTAATGGCGGCTATTTTCGTGTTCCCTTAAATATCTGATAACACAGACTAATAAGGGCAATAATGAATATTCCAATCTGAATTAAATCAGCATATGTAACATACATTAGCAACACCACCTTTCTTTTCGTCTAGAAATAAAAATTTATATATGCTAAATATTCCGAAATCGCATACAATATTTATAACATCTCATTATTATTGAAAGGTTCTCTATGAACAACAGTCAAAAAATCGAACCTCTTTTTCAAGCTGCCCTTAATGCTACACCCACAGAACGAGAAAAATCCGATGACTTATCCACCGGATTTTCCCCTATGGAAGATACATGGGAAGTTATTGTGCGATATTTTGGGGATTTATCTTCCTTATCGGAAAAATATCCGCAAATTCAAATTATTGAGTTATTCAACAATTACGGCATCTTACGGATTCCGGCTTCTCTCGTCGATACGATTGCTACAGAAGATATCATTACATATATGGAAAAACCAAAACGCATTTTTTATGAAGTAGATATGGGCAGACGGGCTTCTTGTGTTACAACTTTACAGGCACGTTTTCCAACACTTACAGGAAAAGGTGTTCTTATCGGACTGATTGATTCGGGTATTGATTATTCACACCCTGATTTTTGCAATAATGATGGAACTACGCGTATTGTTGCACTTTGGGACCAAACCATTCCTCCGGAAACTACTTTTGGCTCTGCTTCTCCTGAAAATTATCCGCTTGGCACACTTTTTACGAGAGAAACCATTAATCAGGCTTTGCAAGCATCCAATTTGCAAGAACGATATACGATTTGTCCCAGTCAGGATATCTCAGGACATGGCACGCATATAGCAGGGATTTCTGCCGGAAATGGACGGGCTTCTGAAGGACAATATCGAGGTGTTGCACCCGAAGCAGATTTGCTTGTTGTAAAACTTGGAATTCCCGGTCCTAACAGTTTTCCAAGCACATCTTTACTTATGATGGCAGTTGACTTTTGTGTAAGAGAAAGCCTTTTGCGAAATGTGCCGCTTGCTCTAAACTTAAGTTTTGGCAATACTTATGGTTCTCACAGCGGAAGTTCTCTCTTGGAAACCTATTTGGACTCTGCCGCTACACTTGGAAGAAGCCTGTTTTGTATTGGAAGTGGAAATGAAGGAGCATCTGCCGGTCATATAGGCGGAACCTTAGAGGAAAACCGCACACAAACCATTCAGTTTGCCGTTAGTGATTTTACACCAAGTTTAAATATTCAGCTTTGGAAAAATTATTGGGATGAATTTACGGTGACACTTATTTCTCCAACAAATACTTCCATTACACTTCCCTCTACACCTGGTGCTTGGCGTTTTCCGCTTGGGGAAACAGAGTTGTATTCTTTTAACGGAGAACCTGCACCTTATAGTCCTTTTCAGGAAATTTATCTGGATTTAATTCCGGCAGACAGTTATATTACAGCCGGCATATGGACGATTCAATTAATCCCCCAAAACATTCGAAGTGGGATATGGGATATGTGGCTGCCTTCTTCCGCTATTCGAAATGAAGCAACTGGCTTTTTATTGCCTACGCCTGAAACAACGCTTACAATCCCCTCTACTTCTGCACGTTCCATTTCCGTTGGTGCATATAATGATGCCTTAAATGCACCTGCTATTTTTTCCGGTCGCGGATTTACATGGAATAATCAATTTGTGAAACCGGAGATTGTCGCTCCAGGCGTAAATATCACTTCCTGTGCTCCGGGCGGTGGATACGAAACCCGAAGCGGCACTTCTATGGCTACTCCTTTTGTAACGGGCAGCTCTGCACTTTTGATGCAATGGGGAATTTTAGAAAAGAATGACAACTATTTGTATGGGGAAAAATTGAAAGCATATCTGATTCGGGGTGCAAGACCATTGCCCGGATTTACAAAATATCCAAATCCGCAGGTTGGTTGGGGTGCGTTGTGTGTGGCGGATAGTTTGCCGATATAACTAAATACTTAAAATTTAAAGAAATTTTAAGAAAAATAAGGTTGCAAGTTTAGAAATCATCTGCTATGTTAAGATATGTTAAATATAAGCTACAAACTATTGTTACTGTTCACCCATGACCAGTAACAAACTATTAACTGCGAAATACATACTTATACGAAAAAACATAGGAGATACTTGATGAAAAAACACAAAAATTTACGAGAACGACTTTTTATGTTTCTTGGAATGTCAATGTCAACACTACTTATTTTAGTTACAATGCTGGCTTTACCAACTATCATTCCTGCAATATCGCAAAACATAGAAAAAAATACAGAATCTACATCTGAGACAGATAACTTAATAACAAAATTAACGGAAACTGAGACAAATATCAACTCAGAATCAGAAAATATCATGCCGGAGTCAGAGAACATCGCTTCAAAAAAACTTTCTTATGTTGAACAATGTGAACTGCCTTACGTAGCACCACCGGAAAAACGAGATGCCGAAGAAGCTTTAGAAACTATCAAAGAACTCTCTCCTTATTATCCGGGTATGTATATCGTTTATCAAAATGCCGACCAATACCCTGATGAAGTTTTAAAATCGCTTGCAAGCAATCCTGAGATGCTTGATTACTGTATTGACTTCCTCAATTCGGATGGAAGTGTTACAGGTGGCATTACGGAAGATGAAAAACCGGAAGACCATCCACTCTTTTTACAATGGGATAAACGATGGGGATATATGCCGTATGGCTCTGTAAGCACCGTAGCTGCCTCCGGCTGTGGACCTTCCTGTCTTTCGATGGTTGTCTATTATTTAACCGGAGATACATCAGCTACAGTCGACGATGCGGCTTCTTATAGTCTGGAACAAGGTTACTATGTAGAAGGTGTAGGGACTGCTTGGGCATTGTTGGATACATATCCTACCCTTTACGGATTGAAAGTAAAACATCCGTCTTTGAGTGAAGAAAATTTAAAAAATCACTTAGATAAAGGAAATTATCTGATTTGTTCCATGCGACCGGGGGATTTTACTTCCGAAGGGCATTTTCTTGTAATTTATGACTATGATGAAAATGGCTTTAAAATAAATGACCCAAAATGCGTTTACCGCAGCAGACTAAGCTGGAGTTATGAGCAAATTAAGGACGATATTAAGCGAATTTGGTCGATTGGAAAGTAAATGGGGCTATAAAAAAGACAACTGTTTCCTGCATAGTTCCAAGAATCAGTTGTCTTTTCTTACGTTTTTTATCAAATAATAAGTTTTGCAAAACATAAATTTTTGACCCAAATAAATTTTGAGAATAATAATGCTCACAAATAGCTTTTACTTGCATTTTTCCATTGCGAATCTCATACATTTCCTTTCCATCAATTCTTCCACGCAAGCACATAATTACAATCCAATTTTTCTCAATTAGTGCTTCACACACTTAAAGTGGGGACTTTCTTGATTTAATTCAAGCGGACTTTCGCAATCCACTTCGCTACTTGCTCATAACCGAATAACTGCTATTACAGTTTGATTCGGTTAAAATCGTATGCATTTCCCTAACATCCTTTAAAATAATATCCGGTTTTATTGCAGATTCCTCTACCGTCTGCATGGTAGATTCTCCGGACAATACCAACACCGCCGTAACCCCTGCATTTACACCACATGTAATATCCGTATAAACACGGTCACCAATTATAACGGTTTCTTCTTTTCCATATCCGTATTTCTCCATTGCCGCCAATGCTACTTGTGCTTCCGGTTTTCCCATAACTTTTGGCATTCTTCCTGTGGCATTGCACAATGCCTGTGCAATTGAACCACAATCCGGAACAGAACCAAACGACCTTGGACATACAAAATCAGGATTAGTTGCAATATACGAAATATCCGGTTTTGTTAAAAGTAAACGACTTGCATCTTCTAATTTTTGAAAGGTAAGCTCTGTATCAAATGCAATTAAAAGGCATGTAATGTCATCTTCATATTCTGTTGTTACAGGAAGATGATATTCCTCTTTTAATGCACTTACAAGTGCTTTTGTTCCAAATACATAAATTTTTCCCTCTTTATGATGTTTCTGCAAATACATCCCCGTTACATTTACGGAAGTCATAAAATCATCTTTTGTTGCAGTAATTCCCATTTTTTTCAAACGTTCTATGTATCCGTCTACATTTCTGGAAGAATTATTTGTAACAAAAACTGCCTTTCCCCCAATTTGTTTAATATAATCTAACATATCTAATGTGCCATCAAAAATTTCACCATCTAAATAAATCGTTCCATCCATATCAAATAGAAATAATTTCTTCTTTTTCAGTATTTCTGCTATCATTGTATATCCTCACTAATTAATTATCCTATAATAGATGAACAAAAAAGTTATCCATCTCTTAATGCTTCACATTCGAAATACGAAACTTTTCGCAATGATTGCGTTGCTTGCATTTACTGATTGCTTACTCATTATTTTACCACTACTATGCCATCTTCTTGTATCGTAATCGTCATACCATCCTTTACATATGCAAGGAATTCTTCTCCCAAAGAATCAATCACCGGCATTTTCGTTTCTGCACCTTCTAACCATACATCTGCAAGAATTACTCCCGCACCTGCAAGAGAGTCAATTGGTTTGGAAAACAGCATACATGCCGGCTGTCTTCCCATGGAACATGCACAATAAAGAACCATGCCCCCTGTTGTAGAACCAATTGTCTGAGGTAAGCAAAGTGCTTTGCCTGCCATCTGTTTTCCATAAAGGTCTGCATTGTTTTGGTCGCCACAAGTTGCTTTTTTATCCCCAAACTGCAATGCTTTTTGAAAAGAAGCAAGCGTATTGAGACCTCCATGCGATACTAATGCTTCTGCTGTCACTTGCCCTGGGGCAACTACTCTGCCTTTAAATTGTTTCATCATTAATTGCCCCCTTTCTTTTGTCCTGTAATTTGTCTTAAAATCTGACTATCGGTATAATAACGTGCTGTTGTATAAGTACGCAGCTTATTTGATGATGTAATAACGGGCATCGGTCCACAAAGCGGGTTATTCATATACATAAGCGGACAAATATAAGAAACGATAACGCCTGTTGCTTTCAAACGAGCTGCATATGGAGTTTTTTCAAATTTCGCAATCACAGCAGGGGCTGCGGTAAATACGGTAGGAATCACAACTTTTTTATTTCCTGAGATTTTTAAACCTTTTTCTATTTTTACCGTCCAACTTTTCAGTTGTTCCAAACTCATATGCGGGCAACCCATAAAACAAAGTTTTGGCGTTGCATCTTTTTTCTTCCACATAATCGGATAGCTTTTATAAACACGCTTTAATTCTTCGTCATCAATCACATATACGTTTGGATTTTCTGTGATAATAGATTCTCCTTGTTCTTTTGCTTCCGGTGTTAAGTTTTCGATATGATAAAGTCCTACTGCACCATTCGAAGCTGTAGCTGCACCAAAATCTTTTAAATAGGTACAAGCTGCTTCATCTAACTCTGTTCCAATCCACTTATCTAATCCTTTAATATAAGGTACATCTTCCATTACCTTCATGCCAATCGCAGAACCAAGAAGCTGGGCTTCCGGTTTCTTTTTTGTTTTTACTTCTACAATCCATGTCGCTTTTCTGCCTTCTTCTGTTACCAATCCAAAATATGGTACATATCCTACAATTGACTGCATAATGTCAATAATGCCGGAATTGCGATTACATTTTGCACCCAAAACGGAATTTGCATAAACAACTGCGGAAGACTCTGCCCAACTTAGCACTTCGCCTTTGTTGGGCTTGTTTCCGACCTCGTCCATATATGCAGTACAAGTAAATGCATCTTTACTTAAAAGTCCAAGCTGTTCTAACTGTCCTTCGTAAAATTCCTGTTTGGAATACATAAACTTTTTAAAAATAACATTCTGTAAAAAATTCTTTGGCACATTTGGGTCACATGGTCTTGGATCCATCGAAAATTTCTGCTGTGAAATCGCACCTTCGGCAATTAATTTATCCATCAAATCATACACAGGACCTAATGCTTTTAATCCAAAAGAGGTAACCAAATGTGTATACTTGCTTGTAATGGGAATTAATTTCTCTGCTCCGAAAAGCTCGCCATAGCGAACAACGGACTCCATTACTTTTGCCATTGTTTCGCCTTTTTCTCCATTTAAAATGGCTTGTTGTTCTTCTGTTAAATACATACGCACTTCTCCTTACAACTTCATACAAACATCCCACGCATTCCAGATAACAGTACGGAGATTTCCAACTTTCTTCGCATCTCCGATAATATGTACATGCTTTTCTTTTTCAAATGCAGGTGTTGGAATATAACCTACGGAAACAATCACACTATCTGCTTTGATACGTTTCTTTTTGCCTGATTTATCTGTAAAAATAACACCTTCCTCACGGATTTCATTTACAGTTGCTTCCAAACATACCGGAACATTATTTGCTTTAAAGAAATCACGTAAATAACTTGCATTTGCAAGCGGTACTTTATCGGCTACAATCAAATCATTTTTTGCTTCGATAATAATTGGTTTCTTTCCGTCTAAATAAAGTTCGTATGCAATTTCACAGCCTGTCAAACCGCCACCGATAACCACAACTTTGTTACCGATATGACTTTTATCGCTCAGTAAAAAGTCTACGGCTTCGATTGCTCGTTCTGCCCCCGGAATTGGAAGTTTTCTGGCTTTTGCACCGGTTGCAACAATAATCTCATCTGCATGAAGTTCTTCAAGACTCTTTACTTCTGTATTCAATTTTATTTTAATCGGATATCGCTTAATTTCTCTTTCATACCATGCAATCAGCATTTTATCTTTTTCTTTATAGGAAGGTGTTGCTGCCGCAATAAAGATACCACCTAAACGGTCACTCTTTTCATATAATGTAACCATATGTCCACGCTTTGCACAAAGGATTGCCGCTTCCATGCCGCCTATACCGCCACCAATAACCGCAATTGTCTTTGTTTTCTTAGCCGGCTGGATTTTATATTTATTAGACTGCATCACACGAGGGTCAAGGGCACATCTTGCAATGTGGCTTACATCATAAATCGATTGCTGATTTGCCACACCTTTGTAAGATGCCATATTGAAACATGCATTGTGACAACAAATACATGGACGGATATCCTCCACACGACCTTCTAACATTTTTGTAACCCACTTTGAGTCCGCAAGAAACTGACGGGCAACACCCATAGCATCTATCAGACCATCCTCAATCGCTTTTGCACCAACTTCCGGTTCCATACGACCTGCACAAACTACCGGAATATCTACAAATTTCTTAATATGTGCCACATCTTCCAGATTGCAGTTTAAAGGCATATACATTGGTGGATGTGACCAATACCACGAATCATATGTACCATTATCGGCATTCAGCATATCATAACCTGCATCTTGTAAATATTTCGCCGCTTTTTCGGATTCCTCCATATCACGACCAACTTCCGTAAATATTTCTCCCGGAACTGCACCTTCACAAAATCCTTTCATCTTGGAAGTTACGGAATAACGAAGGGATACCGGATAATTTTCACCACATTCTGCTTTGATTGCTTTTACAATTTCTACCGGAAAACGATACCGATTTTCAAAAGAACCACCATATTCATCTGTACGTTTATTCGTATATTCCATCGTAAACTGGTCCAATAAATATCCTTCATGGACTGCATGGACTTCAATTCCATCTACGCCCGCTTCCTGACATAATTTTGCTGTTTTTGCAAATGCTTCTACAATTTCTTTTATTTCTTCTTTTGTAATCGCACGCGTTGTCATATGTTCCGCCCAACGGGAAGGTAATTCACTTGGACTTGCACTTTCGTAAGGAATATCAATAATCGGTTTAATCAATGTTTTAATGACAGGAAGATTATGCAATGGAACAAGCGGTGTCGGAATTGCCCAGGAACGTCCCATACCTGCAGTAATCTGAATAAACAGCTTTGCCCCTGTTTTATGAATTTCTTTCATAAATTCTTTTAATTCCACAAACATTTTTTCATTCTGCCAAAGCCATTGCCCCATATAGGTACTTTTGATTGGTGCAATACCGGTAATGATAAGACCTACATTATTTCTTGCTTTATCCAGAAAGAACTTTGCCGCCTCTTTGTCAAAATGATTACCTGTAAACTCCATCCAACCAAACAAAGATGTTCCGCCCATTGGGCATAAAACAATTCGATTCTTGATTTCTACGTCACGAATTTTCCATGGTGTGAATAAGGCATCGTATTTTGAGTCTAAATTTTTCATGTGTATCTCTCCTTTCTGTGTAAAGCGGACACTCGTAATCCGCTTTTGCTACTTGCTCGTGAACGCAGGCACCTTCATTGCTTGTCTGCGTTCAAATATCTGCTTAATCATTCAGTTCACAAAGTGAACTAATTATTCTATATCATTATATCATTTTTTCATAACAGACTCAACAACTATCTTTTAATAGCTAGTGTAAAGTTAGTACTAAATAGAGTCATAATCAAATAGCTACTATCGTAGCTTGATTCGGTTAAAATAAAACCCCAAATACATCAGATTTCATCCAATATTTATGAAAAAATCTAATGCTTGGGGTATTATCAATACTTTTAATGTTTTACTCTAACACAATTATGCTTCATCAATCGCTTTTCCAATATCGTGACGCATATATTTATTTGCAAACTGCACCCATTCCGTTGCGGCATATGCTTTTGCACGAGCATCTTTTAAATCTTCGCCGGTTGCTGTAATGCCAAGTACACGTCCGCCATTCGTTACAATTTTTCCGTTTTCATCAAATTTTGTTCCTGCGTGGAAACAGAAGTAATCGTCTTTTCCATCAAAATTTTCCAAACCGCTGATTGGAAGTCCTTTTTCATATGCAAGAGGATATCCGTCAGAAGCTAAGATAACACAAACATTTGCACGGTCTTCAAATTCTAATTGGATGCTGTCTAATGTTCCATCTACACATGCTTCCATTACATCAATGATGTCATTTTTCAAACGTGGAAGAACTACTTGTGCTTCCGGGTCACCAAAACGTGCATTGTATTCCAATACTTTTGGTCCGTCTTCCGTAATCATAAGACCAAAGAAAATAACGCCTGTAAATGGTCTGCCTTCTTTTGCCATGGCATCTACGGTTGCCTGATAAATATGTGCTTTACAGAATGCATCTACTTCTTTGGTGTAGAACGGACTTGGAGAGAATGTTCCCATACCGCCTGTATTTAAGCCTTCGTCACCATCTTTTGCACGTTTGTGGTCTTGTGCGGAAGACATAATCTGAATAGATTTTCCATCTGTAAAGGAAAGTACGGATACTTCACGACCTGTCATAAATTCTTCTACTACCATTGTATTTCCGGCAGTTCCGAATTTTTTATCTTCCATAATTTCTTTTACGCCTGCTAATGCTTCTTCTAACGTATTGCAAATCAGCACGCCTTTTCCAAGAGCAAGTCCGTCTGCTTTTAATACGATTGGCATTTTTGCAGTTTTTAAATATTCGATGGCTTTCTGTGGGTCATCGAAATTTTCATAAGCAGCTGTTGGGATGTTATATTTCTTCATTAAATCCTTCGAAAATGCCTTAGAACCTTCTAAAATTGCTGCATTTTTTCTTGGTCCGAATACTTTTAAGCCTTCTGCCTCAAATGCATCTACCACACCACCTACTAACGGGTCATCCATTCCAATAATGGTAAAATCAATCGCATTTTCTTTTGCGAAAGCTACCAATTTATCAAATTCCATTGCACCGATGTTTACACATTCTGCTAAGGATGCAATTCCTGCGTTGCCCGGTGCACAATAAATTTTATCTACTCTTTTACTTTTTGCTACGGCTGTTGCAATAGCATGTTCACGTCCGCCGCTGCCTACGATAAGTACTTTCATATTTATTTTCCTTTCTTTCTACTCTGCAATTACGACATGATTATCCACAACAGATACTTTGCCATTTGCAATCAAATCAATTGCTTTTGGCAAAATCACCCATTCTGCCTGTTCCATCACGCGTCGCTGTAATACTTCCGGTGTATCTCCTTGCTGTATTTCTACCGCTTTTTGTAAAATAATTGGACCTGTATCTGTGCCTTCATCTACAAAATGCACCGTTGCACCGGTTACTTTTACGCCACGGGCTAAGGCACCTTCGTGTACTTTCAGTCCATAATAGCCTGTTCCGCAGAAAGATGGAATCAAGGATGGATGCACATTGATAATGCGGTTGCGGTATTTTGCAATCATTTCTTCCGGAATTACCACAAGGAAACCTGCCAAAACAACCAAATCCACTTCATACCCATCTAACTTTTCTAAAAATGCCTGATTAAAAGCAGCTCTGTTTTCATAATCTTTTGGGGAGATAAAGATGCTTTCAATATTGTGCTTTTTTGCACGTTCTAATGCATATGCATTTTTATTGTTGCTGATAACAACTTTGATTTCGGCATTGGTAATCACTTTATTTTCAATAGCATCGATAATTGCCTGTAAATTTGTACCGCCACCGGATACGCATACTGCTATTTTTAGCATAATGTTACTCCTTTTTCTCCATCTACAATCTTACCGATGACATATGGTGTATCTCCTGCTGCTTTGATAGCTTCCATTGTCTTGTCTACGTCAGAAGGGTCTACGCATACCATCATACCAATACCCATGTTGTAAGTATTGTACATCATGTCTTCTGCTACATTTCCTTCTCTTGCCATCATTTTGAAGATTGCAGGAACTTCGTAGCTGTTCTTTTCGATTACGGCATGTTTTCCTTCCGGAAGCATACGTGGTACATTTTCCTGAAAACCGCCGCCTGTGATATGACTGCATGCTTTTACCGTAACGCCTGCTGCTTTGATGGATTTTAATGCTTTTACATAGATTCTGGTTGGAGCAATAAGTGCTTCCCCAAGTGTTTTTCCTAATTCTTCATGATATGTATTTAACGTTTCTGCATCCATTTTGAAGATTTTACGAACGAGTGAAAAGCCGTTGGAATGTACACCGGAAGATGCCATACCGATAATGATATCGCCATTTTTTAAGTTTTCACCTGTAATGATGTCTTTTCTATCTACCACACCAACTGCAAAACCGGCTAAGTCGTATTCGTCTTCCGGCATAAGTCCCGGATGTTCTGCTGTTTCTCCACCAATTAATGCACAGTCTGACTGAATACAGCCTTCTGCTACACCTTTTACGATAGTTGCAATTTTTTCCGGATAATTTTTACCGCATGCAATATAATCTAAGAAAAATAATGGTTCACCACCTGCACATGCAATATCGTTTACACACATCGCAACCGCATCAATACCGATTGTATCATGCTTGTCTAAAATAAATGCAAGTTTTACTTTTGTACCACATCCGTCTGTACCGGATACTAAAGTAGGTTCTTCCATGTCTTTGATTTTTTCAAGGGAAAATGCTCCGGAAAATCCGCCAAGACCACCTAATACTTCCGGTCTCATGGTTGCCTTTACATGTTCTTTCATTAATTCTACTGATTTATATCCTGCCTCAATATCAACGCCGGAATTCTTGTAATCCATTTTAATTTCCTCCTAATTCATTCGTTAAATTAATGATTGCTTATAAAACAAAAAATTATTTTTCCAAAAACAACCTATAATTGATATACTACTACCTAAATATCATACTGTAAACACTTGTACATTTTTTATTCTTTAGATATTTTTATCTATATTTTATAAAAATAACGTAATTATTCAGTACCTTCATAATTATAATTTGCGAACCATGAAAAATCTGCTTTGCAGATTGATTTGCTCATTTTTGAATCATATTTTGAGTTTTCCTGAATAATTGCAAAATAAAATTTTATGTACATTCCTTTTTAAGTAATCGTATTTACATTATTATACAACCTTAGTATACCTTTGAAAACTCCCTTTTTCCAATTATATATTATAAAATTTATTATTAGTTTTTTTAATAACAATCATATTACTATTAGTTTAATCTTATAATTATGTATCACTATGAAAAAGTCGGACGAAACATCAAATACCAGTTCGACTAAATAGGAAAAAAATGAAGAAAATATTCTAATTTTAGTTTCTTAATAATAAATTTACACGCTCAACTCCAATTATAGTTCTATACAATTTATTTTTTCTATGATAAAATTATCCTAAAAAAGGAATAAAGGAGAAAACTATTATGAAACTATCTGTTTACACCGTTAGCCTTCCGGAATACAACATTGAGGAGTCTGTGGCATTAATCAAAGAAATGGGCTATGATGCCGTTGAATGGCGTGTGGATTCTACCGCTGGACTTCCTCGTTCCATGTTCCCTGAAGACCTTGATGAATATGCATTTCGCTATTGGTTGGACAACAAGTCAACTTTAAATGTGGAAGACATCAAAAATGAATGTTTGAAAGCAAAACAACTTTGTGACGAAGCAGGTATTGAAATCGTAAACCTTGCAACAACATTGCGTGGAGATGATTCTGTTTTAGAAGCTGTATTAGATGCTGCTTCTGCAATCGGCTGCAAATCTATTCGTGGTCCGCTTCAGGCGTACAACCCTGCCCTTCCTTATCAAGAACAGTTTGACGAATTCCGTGCATATTTAGCTCATTGTGAACCAATGCTTAAAAAATATGGTGTGAAAATGTTAATTGAAACACATCATGGCATGTTAATCACAAGTGCAAGCTCTGCACTTCGTATTTTAGATGGATTCGACCCTGATTACTTTGGTTTAATTTATGACCCGGGTAATATGGTTTATGAAGGATACGAAAATTATCAGATGGGCTTTGAAATGTTAGGAAAATACTTAGCTCACGTTCATGTAAAAAATGCTGCACTCGTTCCAGGTGAAAAAGATGAATACGGTGCAACCAAATATGTACAGAGCTGGGTTCCTCTCAAAGAAGGTTCTGCAAACCTCAAAGCAATGATTGAAGCATTAGTAAAAGTAGGATATGACGGTGCATTAAGCGTAGAAGATTTCTCTAACGTAAAACCAACTCGTGAAAAATTAGAAGAAAATATTGCTTATTTGAAAGCATTAATCGCAAATGCTACAGCAAAATAAAATTTATTAGAACATATTTTTCTTACAAAAATGAGTGCAGGCTAAAAATCTGCACTCATAACCTTGCCCCATATGTACACTTTCCAAAAATACGCCAATATTAACAACAATCCCAATTATATAAAACCTTACTAAAATCCTTATTTTTCAATGCTTCTCCATTAATAAAGAAATTTGCCACTCCACAATCTCCCCAAAGTACATAATCCTCATGGTCTACGGCATCCGAATCTATCTGGAATAATAGCGTATCATAATACTCATCATCCCGATAATTTCTTGGATCGCTTTGCGTAAAATATGGATATCCTAAAATCCAATGTCCGGAACTACAGAATTCATCAAAAAGATAATCCCTATCTTCACTACTTAAATATCTATAAAAACCTTGTTCTTGAATATTCTCTTGACAAATATGATTTACGGTTTGTGCAAATACTTTGTCAAAGTGATAGTCCTCAATTCCAAGATATGCAGTCGTTTTTGTAATTTCTACTGCTGCTTCCTTAAATAGCGGACTACATTCATTCATATCCTCATTTGTTGCAATCGGAATATCTAATGCTAACACTTGCTCCTCTGTTATATAAGAATTTATATTTTCATGGTAAATCACTCTAAAATCCTTCTGAGAATCCGCTTCTTCAAAGTCCATTCCATAAACATCATCTTCGCTCGCTAAAAAGAACTGCAACATTCCTTCTTTTGGAAGTCTTTCATCTTCTAATGCTGCTTTTGTAAAATTTATCTGTGCTAAAAGCATCATATTTTTTCCATTTGAATCTTTCGGATACTCTTTTTCCATATCCCAGTAAGGTACACCACCAAATTTGCTTTCAAAAATACCCGGTGTACTGTCTTTTATAATGGTTAATTTATAAGCCGTCATTGCAGTATCTTCTTTTATTCTTGCAACAATTTTTTTTACCTTTTCACTTGCCTTTGCTTCATAATCTTTTTCCATGATTTAAACCTCTTTCCGAAAAAATTCGTTCTTATAAAAACAAGAACCCTTTCGAGTTCTTGTTTTTACACCTATTTGTAGTTCTTATACCCAACTTCCTGCAATCTTGCATCTTTTGCCTGAACCTGATTCTTTAAGTTTTCAGAATAATCTTTTAATTTCTGCAATAATTCTGCATCACTTGTTGCAAGAATCTTTGCTGCAAGTAAGCCTGCATTTGCTCCACCATTGATTGCAACAGTTGCAACCGGAATACCGGATGGCATCTGAACGATGCTGTAAAGAGAATCTCTTCCGCCTAAAGATGTGGTATGCATTGGAATACCAATTACCGGCATTGGGAAAATTGCTGCACACATACCCGGTAAATGTGCTGCCATTCCTGCTCCTGCAATAATTACTTTAAAGCCTTTTTCTTCTGCTGTTTTTGCATATTCAAAGAACACGTCCGGTTCTCTGTGAGCAGAAATGATTGTCATCTCATAACTAATTCCTAACTCCTCTAAAATATCTGCTGCTTTTGCCATTACTGGCATATCTGAGTCACTACCCATAACAATTCCTACAAGTGCCATTATTTTTTCCTCCTAAGTTTTTCTCTATATCTTTCAGCATAAATATTGTTTGTCAAATTTCAAAGGCTCTAAGTCACCTTATTCATTTGAAAGTTCTAACAACTTTCTTATTTTATTCCATCTCATCCAACGGAACATTCAATTCTTCCGTTCCTGGAACTACAAAACGTCCATTTGCAATAATATCCATTTCACTTCCATCCAATCGAATCGCTGTAATTCTTCCAAGTTCATCATACGGAATGGTAATGTCCGTATGGCAGTTATAGTATGCTTTGGAAATATCCGTCTTGCGAAGCAAGGATACTTCATTATCTCTTGCCACAATCGCCTTTCCATCCGGATTATAGCTTATGCCGTCTTCATCATATTTATAACAGGTATCGCCTACTGCAAAATGCGGACCTGTCTTTTCTGCAATTAAAATTGGCAGTTTTGCGGCAATATCATACTCCCTTGCCATCTTATATGCTGTTGTATTTGTTCCAATCGCAAATTCACCCATTGGAAGTGTTTCGTGATGTTTCAACAGATTGTCCTGAATATACTTTTTATTTTCTTCTTCATTTTCAAAGTTTGCACAATTATAATTTACAATCATACCATCTTCAAAATCAATTTCCAAGTCTATAAAATTATATCCATGCAAATATACCTGACTTACATGCAGCTTACCATTTGTCCCTTTCAATACCGGAGAAGTAAACACTTCACCAACCGGAATATTGACATCCGCAACACAGTTTTCAAATGCTGTCTCTTTTTTTGGATTAGAAAGCGGATAAATTGAAACATACAAATCAGTTTTATTGCCATTTGCACCTAAAATATGCACTCGCTTAGCTGTATCCAACACATCAATAATTTTTTGCTGCATATTTTGGTAAAGTTTATAATCCAACGTATTTAACTTTACTGTTTCTGCAAAAATTTCCTGAAACTGTTCACCAATCTCAGGAACCGGATACGCAATAATTGTAAAACTGCGTTCTTCCCCTTTGATATAACGATTCATTATCTGATTAAATTCACTACGGAAATAAATCTGAAGCTGCTGTTGTTTTTCAGAAAGCTTTGCACTCTGTTCTTTCGAAATTGGTGCAAATGGAACTTCTCCAAACACTTCAATCACAGCCGGACCTGCATAGCCTGCACAAAGCCCTTTGTATTTTTCAAAAACAATGCGGTATACTTCTAAACTACGCTCTACATATGCTTTATCCATCCAAAAAGCATTGTCTTCTCTATGGTCATATGCGTACTGTTTATTGGGCGAAGTGGAAAATGGTCGTAATACACTTCTTAAATTTAATTTCTCAAAATTTTTTACAGCTGCACGTACCATTCGTTCAAAACCAATCGGATATCGCACTTCTACTATTGTCTTTTTCGACAAATCTTTGCCGGTAACCTCAAATCCTATGCGATAGCCTTCTGTATAGGTGTCTGCCATTGCTTGAATTTCTTCTTCTGAAAATGTACGAAGGTACTGTGCACTCCGTGTTTCATTTTCTCCAATGCAAGCACCATAACGATAAAGATAATCTTCATTGGATAAATCTCCATGCATTAAAATATCATAATTATAATCATAGTCAGGATTTACCATTCTTGCAATATGGTCATCATTAAACACTTCGCTGTAATCATGCATAAAGGAATAAATGGCATCGTTTACTAAATTCAACTCTACATTCTTTACTGCAACATCCTTATCACTACAAACATCTTTACAATCTATACCACTATAAAGTGGACGCTCAGAATCCCCTTCTGTTACTTCTTTGTAAACACAGGCTTCTTCGAAATAACCGAATACTTCCACAAACAGCTCTGCATAAATACAGGTAAGCTCCATGCTTCCTTCAAATGCAGATAGACGACAATCACGAATTTTATAATACAATGCACTAAGCAACTGCCCTACTTCTGTTCCAAACATCTCTACCGCATAAGTCGGATTTGCATAGCTTGTTTCATATGCATTTCCGAAAATATCTTCAAATAAACGACCGTTCAACTCTTTTGCCTGTTCTATCGGCATTCCGTTTATTTTATCTTCCTTTGCATAACCAATTACTTCATATAACAGCAGTAAATATTCTGCTGCTTTCATAAAGTAGCACGCATATTTTCCGGTTTCGGAGGCATCTTTTGCAATTTCTGCTACACGCCCCATCACCAATTCCATACGTTCTTCTAAATTTTCATTTGTTTGGCTGATTAAATCCAAATACTTCATTTTCCTCCATTCTACTGTATTTCTACAGTTCAGCATAGCTGTAATAGCTTCTTCTATCTTTATACACTATGCTTGCCAAAAACCCAATATATATGTTCCACACCAGCAAATTACCGATAACAGGGATAAACCCGTAGCAATTCTCGGAAATAGCTGGAAAGAATTTTCCTCTTTTAAGCTTAAAATCGCAATTACCAACGTAAAAATCGATAACAGCATAATCATAACGCCTGCACCACCATAATACGCTGATAAATTTCCCCCATCTTTATAAGATAAGTAAATAAACACTCCATATGTAACCAATATCAAACTAGCCAATCCAAAGGAAATCAGTCCCCGAATGGAGTGTTTCTTTTTTGTAAACTTGTATGAACGTTGTTTTTTTCTCATGCAAATCACCTATTTCCTTTGTATTTTGTCTCTTAATTTTTTTATGATTCGAAAAATAAACCAAATGATATATCCACACAGACCACCAATCGTGTTTAAAAGAATATCATCTACATCAAAACTTCCTACTTGTGTGATAAGCTGTATCAGCTCCACCATAAGACTCATCTGTAAAGTCAAAATAACAGTCAAAAATATATTTTTACAACGTGAAAAAAGTGTGGGAATAAAAATCCCAAACGGAACAAATACCCCTATATTTCCTATCACATTTAAAATAAACAGCCGCCATCTGCCAAACCTTATGCCAATTCCATAATACCGCCCTATTTCTTGAAACAGAGTAAGATTGTAGCGATATTCTCCGCTATGCTCTGTCCGGCCTAACATTCCACCAAAAAACAGAACATAGCAAAGAAACAGCAAATATAACAGAAACGCTGTCCAAACGCCAATATTGTCGTTCTTATTTGCAGCCATACTGCTCGTAGTATGCGTCGATTGCAGCTTTGATTGTATCATCGATTACCACTCTGCCCTGGCATTCGCGATTGTGTAAATGTTCTACAACTTCTTCCATTGTTACAATAGCACGAGCATCAAATCCGTATTTTTCTTTGATTTCATCTAATGCACTTACGCTTCCGCCAAGACCTACTTCCATACGGTTTAAAGAAACCATAAGTCCCACAATCTCAACATCTGCTGCACCTTTTACCTTTGGAACAGTTTCTTCCATGGATTTTCCGGATGTGGTAACGTCTTCAATCATAACAACTCTATCACCATCTTTTAACTTGCTTCCTAAAAAGCTTCCCTTATCTGCACCATGGTCTTTTTCTTCCTTACGGTCAGAACAGTAACGAATTTCTTTTCCGTATAACTGGCTATATGCAATCGCTGTTACTACTGCAATTGGAATACCCTTGTATGCCGGTCCGAATAATACATCAAAATCATCTCCATAGTTATCATGGATTGCTTTTGCGTAATATTCGCCAAGTCTCATTAACTGACTGCCTGTTACATAGGCACCGGCGTTCATAAAGAATGGGGATTTTCTGCCACTCTTTAATGTGAAATCGCCAAATTTTAGTACGTCGCTTTCTACCATAAATTCAATAAATTCCTGCTTGTATGCTTCCATTGTCTTAAGACCTCCTGTATTTACGGGCTTTTTAGCCTCTTTTACTTTTTTAAAATTACTTTACTACACCATTTTTACATCATACTTGGTGTACACTACACACTTTACATTGTCTTTTCCATTAACCGCATTCCGTTTTCAGTTGCTCTAGTAGCAAAAGTCCGATGGAAACAATGAGGTGAAAATTCGTGCCTCCTTCCTAACTGTGTAACTTCGAAAGGAGACATCAAATATCTCTATCATACTACCATAAAACCTTATAATTATCAACGATTTCTAAAACTAGAGGATTCGATTTATTAACCATGTATCCAGTCTTCCTTTTTGTGCATATAACCTGTTTCCTATGCATATCGTAAAGTTATTTCTTGGATTGCCAAGGAGTTCTCTTACCTTTGTTTCTCCGAGTCCTAAATACACATTTTCCATCGCCCTTTGCACATCAATATGTTTTGAAAGTAATTACTTTTTATGAATAAAAACTAGAATAATGGCAAAAAAATAACCTTAGAACATAATGTCCTAAGGTTCATAAAATATAAAGCGTCATGCTAATATCTCATCTAATAACACACGATAGTTTTCAGACAAAGATACTACCATCAAAAATCTCTCTTCAAAAATTTGTTATATGTCATTCTACCCAAGATAAAACAGTTCGCAAACTGTACCATAAGGCTTATAATTTCTGCACCATCAAAATTGCCAGCCAAACTTCCCTCCATAAAATAATTTCCCATGGTATACCACATCGCCGCTGGATTCCATGACAAAGCTACATCCAGCCAAGTTTCTGTGCTGTAACCAAAAATAAATAGTCCTCCAAGCAACAATAAAGCAATTCCTACAAATGAGAAATAACTATTCTGTAAAAGAAGCTGTATAATACCTGCTACTAATCCAAGTACCACAACCAACATCATACCAACGAAAATCGTTGACACCAAGTACTGTGCAATTGTCATTTTATGGAAGGTAATAAATGGATACATCAGAATACCTCGTGATTCTGTCAAAAGTGCCGCCGACATAGATATATTCCAAAATCCTTCATAAGGAATTAAAAGAAACCAAGCTCCTATCGTCAATGTAAGCAAGATACCACCGACACCTATTCCTGTCAGAATACCCACACACCATTTGATCCATTGAAGCTTACGTCCAACATGACTTGCATATGTAATCGCAATGGTTCCTTGTATTCGTTCATAATCCATAATAAACAGCACAGCAAAGACTACCAGTAATCCCATTTCTAAGAACACGTAGCGTAACACATTCACATATAACTTCTTATGAAGGCGGTAAATCTCACCTGGGTAAACACTTCCTTCATGTTCTCCACTTGCAACAATTTCTTCTACACGCTCATTGAGCTTCTCATAGCGTACATCAATAAACTCTTTATAGCTTCCTGTAGGATAATAGCGATACATCTCCTGCTTCATCTCCTTGATGTCTTCCATATCAAGTGAATCATAACGACTTAGGCTTTCCTCATAATAATTTTGACTAATTCCATCCGTCAAAATCTCATTATGTACCATTTGTAGTTCTGAAGCATAGTCACCAATGTTTACCCAAAGCAAGAAACCATTAAAAATTAGAAATATACACAGCATACACCAAAGCATGGGATGACCGATTAGTTTTCGAAATTCCTGCTTCCAAATCATACATGCACATCCCTTCTTTTATCCCACTTTTGCAAAGCAAAAACTATGCTCATTGCTATAACAAATAAAATCAACACAAAACAAATCGGTCGAAATACATCATATAACATACTTCTTTGTACATCCAAAAAGGATTTTGTAAACAATGTAAGTAGAACTCCTACAACTACCGTAACAGGAATCCCTATGGCCACACCGACAATATAATTTGCAGATAGTCTGGAAATCAGATAAAACACGGTCATTGTACTAATTGTAACGATGGTATATAAAACAAAGTTCACCATCAAATATATTCCAAAATTCAGATCGAACCAAAACATATCTCTATCATTTCCACTTATCGCATAGTTCCAATACTGCAATGCATCAGCTCTATTCAAAACCATACAAAAAACAATAGATTGTACGGCACACACAAGTACACAAGCTATCACTGCTGAATCATAACGCCATTTCCATAAGCTTCGTCCTATATGAGTAGTTGCCATAAGCGGATTTACACCTGCCAAACGCTCTCTTATCTGATATGGAAGAATAAGCAATAAGCACGAAATCACAAGCAATATCCCAAAACGTGGAAAATCAAACAATAAGTGATGTAAGATACTGTTTGGCATTAACGACAACCGATTTTCTTTTATCACGCTTGCCACTCGCTCTATCGCTTCTTTTGTATAATCATCATACATACTACCATATAGTAACAACTTATCTGCTGCCTCCAATTCTTTCCCCGCTTCCACTCCAAAAACAGGGCATATCTTCATATCCTCATATAAACCATCAATTTGCTGCTTTAAAAACACCTCACGTATTCCTTCATCAAACACAATACGATTCAATTCTTCTTCCACAGCATCAGACATCGTTTCATATTCCGTCGCTCTCAACTGCTGGTAACTCGTAATACCTGCATCCTGCAGGATACTGCTCTTTTGCACCATCTTATCCAGCTTACGAATCTGCTCCTGTCGTAGTTCCTCGAGTACTGCATAATCTTCATATGGCAAATGCGTATCATACCCATATTCCTCCCTCAAGGCTGTAGCAAAATCATTCTGAGCCCGACAGTCTGCACTATCCTGTGGATGAATCCACATCTGTATAAACATATTGTAAAACAGCATCGTAAACAAGCATAATACGATAAGAAGTTTTACATTTAAAATCTTTTTAACTTCATATACCAATAACTTCATACGCCCTCCTATTGATATGTCACCAAAAATACATCTTCTAGATTGGCATTGCATAATGTTGCATTTTTCACAGTGGTATCATCTTTTTCATAAAAGCGAACTACCATTTTACCATTGTCTTGTCTAGCTGCTAATATCTGATGTGTATTTTCAAAAGCTTCATACTCAGCATCTGGCATCTCTACTTCATAGATATTTCCATCTAAACTATTGCAAATATTTGGCACCGTATCCAGCTTATACAAATGTTGGTCTTTGATTAACATAACCTGATTCGCAATAGATTCAATGTCTGAAACAATATGCGTAGACAAAATTACAATTCTGTCCTTCGAGAGCATAGATATAATATTACGGAAACGAACGCGTTCCTTTGGATCAAGTCCAACCGTTGGCTCGTCAAGAATCAGTATCTTAGGGTTGTTCAACATCGCTTGGGCAATTCCTACACGCTGAATCATACCACCTGAGAATTTTTTCATCTTCTTGTTTGCCACATCCGATAATCCAACCATTTCTAATAATTCTTTGATACGTTCCTTTGTCCTTTCTTTTGGCAGTTTTTTCAAACACGCCAGATATTCCAAATACTCCGTTGGTGTACTGTTTTTATAATACCCAAACTGCTGTGGCAGATAGCCTATCAAGTCACGATACGCAGCTCCCATCTCGGTAATATTCACGCCATTGTACAGAATTTCCCCTGTTGTAGGAAAAAGCAAAGTCGTAAGCATTTTAATTATTGTCGTCTTACCTGCACCATTTGGTGCAAGCATTCCATAAAGTCCATGTTCCATATCTAAATTGATATGTTCCACCGCTGTCTGATTTCCGTATTTTTTACTAATATTCACAAGCGTAAGCATATTTCATTCCAACCTTTCTAAAATAATACATAAACAATCCAAAACTTAATAAAAAAATCACTACATGTACTGCAAGAGGGATTACCTCAAAAAGAAGCAGGCTCAAACCATCTCCACAAATCGAACAAACCACACATAAGACCATCCATACGCTTGTGGAAATCATTATTGGTTTCAAACCATTCGTATTTTCACATAAATACAAAGTCAGTACTGCAAATAAAAACAAACTACTTAACCCTACCATGCCCACCTTTCCTATTTCATAGAAAGGTACAAAACTTGCCATCAATAACAAATTTATCACAGCAGAACCTATACTTACGTAAAACATACGAAGACTTACAATGTATTGAAAGGAATAATACAAACTTTCCTTTAACTCAATAATCTCGTCCTGCTCCTCTGCCCAATAGGACAACATATGAAAAATCAGATGTAACATAGGAAATGCAAGTATCGAAAAGTACTCTTCATTCGAAACAAACTTCCCAAGATAACTACATAAAATTAGTAAAATCAGATACAAGAAAAAACTTCCAACAAAGATTAATTTCGCACGATAAAATACCACAGAGAGTCCTGGACCTAATAATAATTCCTTTATATGTTCTCTCTTTACTTCTTCATGTGGTAACCCTTTTTCTAATATCTCATTCAGTTGAAGCTTTTTTTGTTTCTCTGATGGATAGATTACTTCCCAATTCTGTTCGCCCATACCTGAATCTCCTTTCTCAGTTTTTTAAGCATAGTGTAGTATCTCGTTTTTACAGTATTCTCAGATAACTTCAGTTCCTTGGCAATTTCTTCGAAGGTCTTGTCCAAAAACAACTTCATCTGAAAGATACGAACCCATTCATTACCATATTCCACAATAGCGAACATAACCTCCATCATCATCTGTTCCTCATATACTTTCTGTAACATATCTTCCTCTATATCATAGCTACTCATCTGCTCCTCTACTTCTTCTCCATAAATATCACACATCTGTTGTTTATGATACTTACTTCGATAATAATCCGTGATTTTATTTGAAGCGATTCGATACAGCCATGTACGAAACTTTGCCTTCTTTTCATCAAAAGAAGAAATACCTTTTAACATTGCAATAAAGATTTCCTGTGTCAAATCCATTGCCAGTTCCACATCCGTCGTCTGCCTATAAGCAAAGGCATATATCTCATCATAATAACGGCTCACAAGCTCATTTGCGGCTTGCCTGTCACCATATTTTTTCACCTTTCTGATTAATTGGTTTTCTGCATGCATGATTATCGATCCCTCTATTTTGTGTTGCTTACAATATTATATACGAAATATATAATTAAAAAGTTTGCCTTATCTGTGCTAATAATCACACACGATCTACGACCGGATTGTAAATGTAAGCCGGGATGCTCACCCAAATCTCCTCATATAACATCTCCACGCATAATCTTATCCATAAGACTTTTACTCCCACATTCACAACATCATCCAAGAATGTCTCTAAATCATAGATATCGGTTGTAATATCCTTGAGTTTATCTACATTATATCGAAATCAACATATTGATAGCAGGTCTATCAATATCTCTATCCGGTTCCTTGCTAATAACCACATCATATCCTACATTAATTCCACGAAAGAAACATTTTTCTCTTGCTTTTTACTAATATTACGCCCCGATTTATTTGAGTTCATAAATACAATCGCTGATGGCATATCTCCTTTCAATAACAAATTTTCTAAATAATACATATCATGTACCTTCACTTTCTTTAATTAGCCTGAAAGTTTTCGCTAGCTATATCTCTTAAGCACCGTTTAATGATACGTCACAAGGATAGTGTAAAATTACAATAGGAATCAAAAGGACAGACTTCTCCCTCAAAAACACTTTCCTCTCTTAATTCAACCTTATTGAATTATCATGTTTCCATCACCTATTAACTTATACCCAAGCTTTCCATACATATCATACTGAACTTGTTGACGACAATAACAATTCATTGTACTTTCACAAGCTAATAAAGACATTCCGATTCATAGACTCGTTATAACTCCACTCAGTATAATTTTCCACAGCCTAAATGTCCAACAGGAACTATTCACATTATCCCTATTTCTTTTTTTATTTTTAGCATACTATTAGTACCATATATGGTACTATATATCATAATTTGATAAATCATTGGTTGAAAATATAAATACAACACAAAAGGAGACCCACTATGAATCATTTACAAACACACATCAAAAATTATTTGGAACATTGCCAATGGCAAAGACGATTAGATGCCAAAACACTAAAAGCATATCGCATAGATTTAAAACAATTTCAAGCGGATGTATCTTTACAGGAATTATCCGAAATCACATCCAACATATTAGAAAAGTACATAGCAAACCTTCATCAAAAATATAAACCTAAAACAGTAAAAAGAAAAATTGCTTCTTTAAAAGCATTCTTTCACTATCTTGAATACAAAGAACTTATTGAGCGAAATCCTTTTAATCGAATACAAATCCGATTTCGAGAGCCTGTTATTTTACCTAAAACAATTCCTTTACCAATTGTTGAAACATTCTTATCTGTCATATACGCACAAAGGAAGAACGCAACTACCAATTATCAAAGAAAAAATGCTTTACGTGATGCGGCTGTAATTGAATTATTATTTGCAACTGGTATTCGCATTTCTGAACTTTGTTCCCTGAAGACACATGATGTAAACTTACACGAAAAAACAATATTAATTTATGGAAAAGGTGCTAAGGAGAGAAAAATTCAGATTGGAAATAATGATGTTGTTATGATTTTAAAAGAATATAAGAAAGCATTCGCAACAGAAATTCAAAATTGCAATTACTTTTTTGTTAATCAATCCGGCAAAGCATTATCTGACCAATCTATACGGAGAATGATTCATAAATATACCTCTCTTGCCGCAATTGACTTGCATATTACACCACATATGTTCCGCCATACATTTGCTACCAGTCTTTTAGAAGCGGATGTGGATATTCGTTATATTCAGGAAATGCTTGGGCATAGTTCGATTCATATTACGGAGATATATACGCACGTTGCGATGGCAAAACAGAGGGATATACTCACTACAAAGCATCCGAGGAAAGATTTTCATATATAATTTGGGAAGCAGCAATTAAGTAATTTATACGCTTATTGCTGCTCTTTTTTCATGTTTATTTTTATAATAGATAATCAGATATTATCCTTTGATTTTGATAAGGAAAATTATGGAAAAAACATTCGCAGAAAAATATTGGAAAGACTTTGAAATTTTAGCACTTCAGTATATACGAGAGCAATATAAAGATATGTCTGTTCAATGTATTCATACCGCTTTTATAAAAGACGGTGGCTATGATGGTCGTATTTCAATTAATTTAACAGAAGATGATTCTTTATTTTTTCATCAAATTTTGAATTTGATTGAAGCTAAACTTAGGACTTCGTCCAATATAAATATAAGTGATTTTGCAGCATCTATTATCGCAGCATATAATTCGGCTGCAAATACTTTGTATATTGTTTCAAATAGGAATTTTACGCCAGACACGTATACCATCACACAAACATTCTCTAAGAAAGTAAATTTGTCTATAATTTTAGTCAATGGAAAAAAATTATTAAGTTGGATTCAAAATCGGAAACATACGTTTAATGATATTATTTTCTATGAGCAATTAGTAGAGTCTATAAAAAGTGCTGGTTCTAAGACTAAGAATATAAATGTAATGAATACCTTAGAAGATGACTTTAAAGCTTTGGTAGTAACTTCTGATATCAAAAATCAAGATATAGTACTATCAAAACTTTTTAGCACAGCAGCAAAAAAAGCAAAAGATGAAATTTTTTCTTTATTATGTGATACAAATTCGGATAATAGATATTTTGTATTACATGGTCCAATAGGTTGTGGTAAATCCACAGTTATTAAAAATTTGGAAAGAGATTTAAAAGGAAAAGATTTTTTATTTAATATAGTAGACGGCGAATCTCACGAAATCAAGTCAATTCGAACATTGTATTTATGTATTTTAAAATCTATATGGGCAATAGACCCTATAAAATTATATGGTACTGATAATATATCAGAATTTATCTCTTTAATATGTTCATCTTGTGGCATTGATAACAATAATGAGATTAAAGAAACCATACGAGAAATATTTGACCAAGACTATAAGCAAATCTTAATAAAAAGCGATTTATATACCGCTTATCTTTTACGTTATTTAGAATTGATATTATGCAGACATAAAGGTCATAATCGAACAATCATAACTTTCAAAAATTTACATTGTGTGGATATTGAGGTTTTAGACTTTTTATTTCCTTTAATAAAATGTTTAATCAAAAACAAAATTGGAATAATAGTAGAATTAGATAGTTTAGAAACCCTTAACCTTTCAGCAAAGCATTGGAAAAAATATTATAATACCTTTTTATACAATGCTAATAAGAGTTTAATCTATGAATTGGGCGATTTTAGTAAAGAAGAAGCTCATACTTATTTGAGAGAGCACTTACCTGGTTTAGGCAAGAAATACTATGACTTCATGTTATCTCACATTGGATTAAGACCTATATTTCTTAAACATGCTGTAGATTGGTTATTATTAAATAATATTGTTAAAGGTACAGATGATAATACCTACTATTCGGTTGCTAAACCTGATGAGTTTTTTAATGGCATTACGCCAAATCAAAATATAAAAATAATAGAAAATATTATTAGATATTATCAATATATTCATGATAATTATGAAAACAATAGAAAATTATTTGAAGCAACAATTATTATGGAAGGAACATTAGAAAATGATTTTCTTTTAAAACTATGTATTTCTCAATCTCTCGAACAGCTAGTACAAATTTTGCTAGATAGCGGATTATATATACAAACGAATAATGGTATTAAAATTGCACATCATTTAATAATGACGGCCTTGAAAAATACAAGCTTATTATCGTATAAACAAAGTGTAGCTGTTGACTTATTAACATATATGAATTCTAAAAAAAATAATGAATTTTATAAGTATAAAAAAGTTGATTTGTTAGAAATATTGCAAAAATGGGATTTGTTATATGAGCTATCTTATGAATTCGGCAATCAGTTTTATAATGAAGGTGAATATAATACTAGCATAAAATATTTTACAAAATGCCAAGCAAGTTATGATTATATAAGTAAACAAAATCATACTGAATTTTTAGATATACTTTACAAACAGTTATTTGCGTATCATAAAATAGGCTTAGGAAGTCAACAGAAACAATTACATAGCCTATATCAATTCCATTTGCAAATCGAAAGAAGAAATAAAAGAGGCTTAAATAATGCACATATACTTATGGATAAAATGTATCTTGCACGATTAGCAAGCACGAAAGAACAATACCATTTAGCTCAGGATATGTTAAAATATGCCAAAGATAAAATGGATACCATTTCGGAAGATTTATATGTAGAAGTTTTTTTTGTCTATGTATTAATTGAAAAAAAACACAAGACTTTAGATAGTGCTATAGATTTCTTAAAAGAAGCAAAAAAAATATTTCCAAATTCAGTAAAAATTGATATAGAATATCAATCGCATGAAGCTGCAAAATATTTAAATTTAAATCCTAGAAAGGCATTAGGGTATTATCAAAATATTGTTCGATATTCAGGTATTTCAAAACATTATAGTAAAAGTATTGGACATGCATATGTTGATATTCTGACTTGTTATTTATTGTTGGAAGATTGGAAAGCTTTTGATGAGACTTATCCAAAAGTTTTAGAATATGTTCAAACAAATGCTCAATTTATAGAAGAAGGAAGACTCTATAATTTAGATGGATTATATTACTGGATAAATGGAGATATGGAATTAGCAGATATTTCATTTCGCGATGCACAATTTTATCTAAATTTAGTTCATAATCAAAATTTGAGTACTTTAGTGAAGATAAATTTTGTAGGATTTTTAATTGCATATCATAAAAAGAAAGAAGCAACACTTGAGTGTGAAATTGCATACAATTTAATGAAGAAAAATTATAATATGATTTTTAAGCAGATTGATTCAACTGAAAATTATCGAAGATATCGTGAATATGCTGGTCTATTGGCATTGGCAAAATATAGTAAAGTGTTAAATTTATTGGAGCTAAATAATATTATAAAAGAAGATATTCCAATCAAAGCTTTAAAAAAACATTTAGCAGTTTTTGAACAGAATATTTATCCGGAAGATGTTTTTGCAGATACATATATCTTACATGCAGATATTATTTGTTTAACAAAGTAAAATTATAATGGTGGGAAATCCCACCATTTATAATTTTTTATATTCTGTTATTAATTCTATTAGAAGATTTTTAGCTGATTTATATACATAAGTACGCATAGTTATTATTCCATACATCATATTTTCCAAGCATATTTCAAAAAGCCATCCAAAACAAATAGGTTTCTGTTGTAAGGGAATATATAGGTCTATAATATCATTTAAATTTATAATTCTTTCATTCAACTCCAATAAGCAGTAATAGAGAAATTGAGCATGATTTCTGCTCGTGTCTCCCCAACAAATTGAAGCACCGGATTGAAAGAAATAGTTACTGTTCTCGTCAACACCAATATTATTAATTGAACAATCTCTAAGACAAAACCCATATATCGGTTTATTCTCTTTGGCTATTGAAAATATTAGTGGTAAATATGTTGTGCATAATGTAATAAATTCTTTTGGAAAATGATTTTGCTTACTATATAATGAATTATATAATTCTTTTGTTGCTGATTCAAGATACATATTATTATCTTCCAAGATTTTATTGTTGCAACAATATACATTATTTTCAAAAAGATGAAATAACTTATTTATTTGATAAGAAGTGCTTTTTATTTCATCATGGGTTAATGGACGCAATCGTTTTTTTATAAAGATAAAATATTCATCTATAGAGTATATGATTGGATTCACACCCTGTAAAGTTGCAGCAAATTTTTCATGTTCATATATGCTTTGGCGTGTACATACATGTTGTGTGTTGTATACTTTGTAGTAGGAATTTTCTAAGATTTTTGTATAGGGTTGCTGTAGCTCATAAGATTCGTTTTTATAAGTAAATGTCCATATACTAGAGTCCTTTTTAGGATGCTGTTCTTTTAATGATGATATTTTCCCCAAATACTTTGTTAATAATGATAAAATATCGTCTCTTGAAATAATATCATTAAAGAAAGGATATATATTAATATAATTTGCAAAAAAATTCATAGTAGAAATATCTTTAGATAAATCCCTAAATTCATCCTTGGTATTTAAAAATGCTGCAGTATAAACTTTTTCATGCAATTTTGAGAAGTCCCATGCTTCTAAAACTTCTCCCATATATTTTTTTGCGTTAAGTCCTAAATGATTGGATAAGTATGGTTGTTTTATAAATAGTGACATTACATCACATAATCTTATATAATCTCCATATGGTACTTGAAAGCCGTTAAACCAATCATGAACATAATCTGCACCGAAGCCATAAGGTGTTGAAATTACCGGAAGCCCTGCTGATAAAGCTTCTATGATTACACGTCCACCTGGTTCATAGGAAGAATGCATTATTAAAGCATGAGATTTTAAAAACAAAGTACTAATTCCTCTTTGATCTAGATACCCCCACCATATTAACTCATTTGTTTTTTCATAATAAGAAATCTTATTACAAATATCTAAGTCATTTCTAAAATTATTAATTTCTTCTAGAGTTCCACCCACAATCCAAAGTTGTGGACAATCTTCACGGAAACTCTCTTTAAGCATAAGCCATGCTTTTATAATAATATCTATTCCCTTATTTGCAGCTATTCTTCCACAATAAAGAAAAGCTTTCTTCATCCACCATTTATTTTCAGCAGAAGTATTTTTTAATAAAGTACAATTTAATTTTGTTTTACTATTACTAGTAATGTCATCTTTATCAATTTTATGCATATATGGTATTCCAAAATTATCATGTGCAGGATATTTAAAAGCTTTTGATATTGGTCTACCTGGTATCACTAGCTTCTTTTCGGAAATTCCGTATAAATTGATTAAATCCTCTTTTTCAGATGTGGTAATACAGAAGATATATGCAGCATTTTCGAATATAGTTTTTTCTACTGAAAATCGTTCAGGTATAGCTTCTGTATAACCTGTCATATTTCGACGTAAACCGTTCGAAATAACAGTATGTACAAAAGGAATTCCAATAAGCTTACTTAAGTCAATAGCAACTTGTCCAGAATTCCAATAAATACTATGTATTAAATCAGGTGAAAAACAATAATCTTCTAAAACTTCTTGTATGATTTCCATAGTTTGTTTATGTAAACCATAAAACAGTTTTTTGTCAATAAGATTCTCACCATTTAGTATTATTCGGCGAATCATGCAATGTGATGAAATAAATTCTTGTTCTTGTAAGTAAGGATGAGACTTTCGTGTAATAAGTAGGATATTCATATCTTTATCAGATAAAAATGTTAAAAGCTCACGAATATAACTATGTGTGCCACCACCTTCTCCTATACCTGCTGGAGCAGTAGGATCAGCATGTAAAGATATCATTAAAAGATTCATAATTCCTCCTTTACTAAATAATCTTTTTTTCCGTTGTCTTTTCTAAAATTAGTTTAAATTTTGAAGGAGCTACTATTACCGTTCTTATAAATATAATAAACCATTTCAAATACATTTTATTATTTCTATATGATTTGGCAATTTTGCAACATATGTTAATATATGCTTCTTTATTATTTATGTAATGCTTTTTATATTTTTTAAATAATAATAAATACCCCTGTAAAGCTTTTTGTGGATTCTGAGATATTTGATTTTCACCATGTATATAATGTTTAAATAAAATACTGTCTATTCCATATATCTTAAAATGTTGACTTATTTGCAAACAAAAATCATAATCTTGTCTGGCCTGAAAACGTGTATCAAATCCATTTACATAATAAAAGCAGTCTCTGGTCACCATAATTTGAGAAGTTGTACCAATTCGATTTTTAGTTAATAAATCTTGAAAAATAGGATTTGACATAAAATCTATTGAATTACCATATAGTTTTTCTTTATATGATGAATCTCTTGTATCAATCAGAAGTCCCTTGCAAAAAACAAGAGAATATCCTTGACTAATATAGTCAATTTGTTCTTGTGCTTTTGTAGGAAACCATTCATCATCATCATCTAAAAACGCAATGTATTCTCCGTTTGAGTTAGCAACTCCTAAATTTCTCGCCGCACATGCACCTAAATTTCCGAATTGTTTTAAGTACTTTATTTCTTGTTCATTACAATATTCTTTTATTTTATTAGATAATGCAGAATCGTTAAGGTTGTCGTCAATTATAATTATTTCTATATAAGGATATGTTTGATTCTTTACACTAAAAACAGCTCTATCTAAAATTTGAAGTTCTCTTTCATAAGTAGTAATAATAACACTAAGTAATTTTTCTTTCATAATTTTCCTTATCAAAATCAAAGGATAATATCTGATTATCCATTATTTATACAATTCATATTATCAAAATCTTTTCTAAAATTGTTAATAATAAAGTTCGACAATTAACACCTTTTATTTATAACAAGAACAAAATTTTGATAATTATCATTTTTATTTTAAAGGAAACATATCTACTATTATAAGGGACAGAATATGCAAAATACTTACTTAAGAACACTATTAAATACACATTCTTCAAAATCTCTCCCTATCCTGCATCATACCCACCAAAAACAATCTCATAAATTATTAAAAATTATAATATAGTCCCTTTCTTCCGATACTGCAACGGCGTAACCTGATACATCTCCTTAAAATTCCGTATAAAAAGATTCACACTAAAAAATCCACAAGACAACGCAACTTCCGTAATCGGCAAATCTGTACTAAGTAACAACTGCTTCGCCTTTGTCATACGAAGATGCCCTACATACTGCATAAAACTAATGGAAAAATGCTTCTTAAAATATACCGAAATATATTTCTCCGATAAATGAAATTCTTCTGCAAGCATCCGCAACGTAATCTTTTCCGTATAATGTTGTTGGATATAAGAAAGCATTTCCCTTTGCAAACTGGAAGCATGAGCAAAAGAAGGCTTACAAAAAGCATTACTTTTTATAAATATTTCTATGATTTCCAATAATAAAATTCGAGTACGAAGCTGATATCCTGTTACTTTTTCATCATTGATTACTATTATCCTTTTTAATAATTCTACTATTTGTACTTTTATACTCTCATCCATAATACATACCGAAAATAGTAAATTTTTCATTCGTAAAGGCTGTAATACCTTCTGCTCTAACAAATCTTCTGTCTGAAATGAAACAAACTCCAATGGAAACAAAATCGTATAATACGCTACTGCCATATCATCGGATTCCATAAAATGCAATTCCCCCGGATTCACAAAAAACACATTTCCTGATGAAGCCTGATAAATTTCTTTTTGCACACAAATCGAAAGGTTCCCCTTTTTTACATAAATTATCTCTATCTCATCATGCCAATGTACCGGAATATGAAATGCCCGTCTCGGATGATGTATAAAATACTGCGTATAGGGATATTCTTTTGTCCCATGCGGTTTATTTTCTTTTAATTCTAAATACATATTTTTCCTATTCCTTTATATTTTAATCTCTAAACAACCTAATAAGGCAACACACCATTTTAAATTACAAAAAGTATAAAATATCTCATTCCTTAAGGCATAATAATTACACCCCTATTCTTCTCAAGCATAACAAATATATAGAAAAAGTGCAATTTTTTATAGAAATTATGTGAGAATTTTTGCATTTAAGACGGTAAAATATGTGATAAGCATTTATTATATTCTATTAACTACTTACAATCTATCAATAAATGGAGAACTGTTATGGATACAAACAGAAAAACTTTGGGACAGCTTTTTGTGCCTATTTGTTTTGAAACACTTTTCTATATGCTGGCTGGCATGGTAGATACATTAATGTTATCTTCCGTCAGCGACCAAGCCGTTGGTGCAGTTGGTACTGCAAATACTTACATTGGCATGTTCATTATTATGTTTTCTGTCATCTCTACAGGTATGATGGCAGTTATGACTCAAAATATCGGTGCAAATAAACCCGGGATTGCTTATCAGGCAAGACAAATTGGGGTGGCTTTCAATGCAACCCTTGGAATAGCCTTAGGTGCACTTCTCTTTTTTGGTGGAGGCACAATCCTTTCTATCGTAGGAATTGCTGATTCTTTGCGAGCTCCTGCGGAAAGTTATTTACAAATTGTTGGTGGATGCTGCTTTTTAAATGCACTCATTCCTATTTTTGCAGGATATCTAAGAGCTTTTGGCTTTATGCACCAGTCTTTAATTGCAACCATTATTGCCAATGTTTTAAATCTGGTCTTAAATGCAGTATTTTTATTTATCTTTGATATGGGTGTTGTTGGCGTTGCAATTGCAACTGTAATTTCCAAACTGGTAAATTTAATCATTGTATTTATCGCTTCCTGCATATTGGTAAAGGCAAAAGAAGATTCACATCGTTTGCCATCAAAAGAAATTTTCAAACAGATTATTAAGATTGGTTTTCCATCTGCTTTGGAATCTGCATTATATAACTTTGCCATGACACTTATGATTCGTTTTTTGAATCAAATGGACCCGGATGGTTTAAACGTAACTGCACGTTCTTACACTTCGCAGATTACAAATTTCTCTTATTGTATTGCTGCTGCACTTGCACAGGCAAACGCAATTATGACAGGCTGGCGAATTGGTGCAAAAGAATTTGATGCTTGCGATAAAGGTACAAAAAAGGCGGCTCTGATTGGGATTATTGTTGCTATCATTGTAGAATCTATATTCGCTTTATGTTCAGGTTCTATTATGACTCTGTTTTCCGATGACCCACAAATCATTGAACTGGTAGGAAAACTGCTTTTAATTGACATTCTTTTAGAAATAGGTTGCTCTGCAAATCTGGTTTTTGGCACAGCGTTAAAAACCAGCGGTGATGCCGTATTTCCTGTGATTATTGCTGCAATCTTTATGTTTTTGTGTGCCGTAGGCGGAACTTACTTTTTTGGAATCCATATGGGATTAATGGCTGTTGGTGCTTATATCGGACTCGCAATGGACGAATGTGTCCGTGCAATTGCCATGTTTTTACGCTGGCAAACCGGTAAGTGGAGAACCACAGGCATTGTTCAATAAAATAATGCAAGGTTCAATTCCTCTCTGACCTTGCACTATCAAAAAAATCCATGTACCTCTCTTAAATATAGGTACATGGATTTTATTATTCATACAACTATCTTATTTTCATCAACCGTTCATACATCACCACCATAAGTGCCAATATCGCCAACAAATACACCGGAAGCAATGCCACATGGATATGATTTGCAAGAATGCCAAACAGCGATGGCATGGAAAGCGAACCCATATATGCACTTGCCATCTGCACTCCGATAATTGCCTGTGATTTATCTTCTCCGAAAATAGATGGAGTAGAATGAATAATACAAGGATAAATCGGTGCACATCCTAATCCAATAAAAATAAATCCGATTACCGATACGATTTCTGACAACGGCAATAATACAATCAAAATCCCAACGAATACAATTCTTTGTCCAAGACGTATCATTTGACTATCATTTAATTTCATAGTGATAAATCCGCTTAAAAATCGTCCAATCGTAATGCCTATGTAAAACATACTTGCATAAGCTGCTGCTGTTTCTGTAGGAGTTCCTTTAAATAAAACCAAATAACTGCTTGCCCAAAGTCCTGCCGTTTGTTCCAATGCACAATAACAGAAAAATGCTATCATAATTTCCTTTGCACCGGAAATAGCAAACACTTCTTTTAAACTTAAGGCTTTTGCCGGCTGTGTTGTTCCATCTTCACCAACCATTCCCACACGTTCTTTCCATAATGGTAAGCTAAAGACTAATATCGCTGTAAGTGCAACTTGAATGATTGCAATTGTGCGATATCCATCATTCCAGATTCCACCGCCCATAAGAATAAAACTAAGTATATAAGGACCTGCCGAGGCTCCTATGCCCCACATGCAATGCAGCCAACTCATATGGCGGCTTGTATAGTGCAATGCCACATAGTTATTCAAGGAAGCATCTACACCACCCGCACCTAATCCATACGGGATTGCCCATAAACACAGCTCAATAAAAGAATTTGATAAGGAAAATCCAAATAATGCAACTGCTGTCATCGCAACACTAACTGCTGTTACTTTTCCTGTCCCAAATTTGAATGTCATTCTGTCACTAGCAAGACTTGATAGGATTGTTCCAATAGACATAATAACGGATATAATTCCTGCAAAAGATACCGGTACATCAAACTGCTGATACATTGTCGGCCACACACCACCAAGCAATGCGTCCGGAAGCCCTAAACTGATAAATGCCAAATAAATGATTGCTAAAAGTAAATGAATCATAAACTACACCTCCAAAAAATTCGTTATATAAATAACAATGCCCTTAATATAGCGAATTTTGTTAAGAAATGCAATTGCAAAACTAAAATTTCTTCGTATTTTTTCGTAAAGGAATATGAGGTTGATAAATAAAAATTTTATTAAACTTATTTCTTCTTTTCGTTAAAATACACCCATAAATTTTTTATCTGATATTTGATATCCTCAAATTCCCATAACTTCTTCGAACGTTCCCTGCTGTTTGGGTCATTTATTTTTATTTTTCCGTTTTCCACACCCACAAGTACAATAAAATGTCCTGAATCTGTAAAGTCCCCCTGTCCCATAATACAAATAATCGGATTTCCATTCTGAAGATGTTGTTTTACCATATTTTCATCCAACGGAAGTTCTCTTGCCCTAAGTCCCAGTTCCGAAGCTCCACGAGACATAAACTCCCACGAAGTCCCTGTTCCTTGTACATAATAGCCATTTTTCTGTGCATATTCTGCCATATATATTGGAGTAAGCGTTGGATTTTGAAGCAAATGCATTGCCACCATTGATAAACATGTTGGTCCGCAGCCTGTGATTCCTAATACACTACTTCCATATGCATAATATCCCCAGCGGTTGTCCCATTGCATGAAAAGAGGTATCTCTTCCTTATTTAAATATTCGTTCAATGGTTCTTGGGAATAGGTTTCTTTTTTTAGTGGGTAATTTAACACAAATTCCTCAGTTTCAGGATTTTTTTCGAATAGTTCTATGAATTCCTCCGGATATTCAGCTATAGAGATATGATTCCGTTTTGCAAAATTTTGGATTTTCTCCTTGATAGCTGTTAGCTCTATTTCGTTTAACCTGCTTTCACTTATTTCTGTTTCATTTATTTTCGTTCCATTCACTCCCTTATTTATTCCTAGCTCATTTATTTCCGTCTTATTTATCCCGGTTTCATTCAATTCTGTCCCGTCCGTTTCCTGTTGTATTGCCACAATCTGTCCTAGCTTCCCCACATCTTGATTGATATTATTATATTTTACATTTTCCTTCCATAACATACATAGCGTAATGACCAAATAAATAAAAAGGATAAAAATTGCAAGGGTAATACCAGCCATTATCCATCTGATTTTCCTTCTTTTCCAATATATTTTTCTTGTATTTTTTCTATTATTTTTCATATTGTTTCTTAGCTCCCAAATATATATGGATAACCATTTTCATAAAAGCACCATTTCCTATAATGAAAATAGTTATCTTAATGATTCCTGCCACACTTCTTTCATTGATTACTAATAACTAATCATGTGTGAACAATAATCATTTTAATATATTCTGTCATCCAACAAGAAACGCAACAGCATCAAAACAGCATCATAGTATTCCTTTTTCTTTATTCTGCATCAAAAAATGCCTCCGTTTTACTCAAGTTTCCCGGATAAATATTGAACCATATCCAATCGCTTTCCTTAAAAAAAGGAAAATACATATACTCCTTATTTTCATTATGCACAACTTCTAATGCACCTTCCCAATCTTTCATCTTATTCATATAATTTCCTTGAAATTTATAAACTTCAAATCCATAATACTTGACTATTATTATCTTTATGCACTCTGGCAAGTTTCCCTCATCTATCTGCAAACTATCAGCCGGAATCTGAAACCCTAATATCTTCTCCGTAATTTCATCTATCCAGAATCTACATATCTGTTCTTCTTGATTTACTGCCTCACAATACCATACCGGATAAACCTGTTCTGTTTCAAAATCCGCAAATGCCAAAGAATATACTTGCATCTTTTCAAATTCATGCTCCATATCTGCATTCAGCATTTTTAAAAATTCCATCATACTTTCTTTCGCATGGTGATATGCCCATCCATTTTCCAATTCTTCCTCTCGTGTCTGTATATAAATTTCTCCTACCATCAAGGTCGGAAAATGATACAATTCCTGAAAGAAATCAATTTCTGATGTCTTCAACTCTATTTTTTCTATGTCAAAATTTTTTTCAGAAAACTGCAAATGACGGTCTTCCAATGTGGTTACAATTGTCGGAAAAGCGTATCCTCCAAACAACAACAATAACATCCCCATTACTGCAAGGCTGCTTCTAGCTTTCTTCATATTTTCCTCCATTTAAAGTTTTTCAATCTCTAACTGCCACAAGGTAATCCCTCTTACCCACACTTAATGCTCCACGCATTTGAAGTGGGTGCTTGTTTTTCCTGCGTTTAAATCCACCGTAACAACGGTTCCTATCTTTTCTTCACTTTCAAACGCTATGCTTCCATGATGAAGCTGCACGATTTTTTCACAAAGGGCAAGTCCAATCCCTGCACTTCCTTTCCTTCTGGCTCTTGCTTTATCTACACGGAAAAAGGCTTCTGTTAAATGTTTGATTGCTTCTTTAGGAATCCCTTTTCCTTCATCCTGCACACATACCATACAGCCCGTTTCTGTCAGTTTAACTGTCACAAAAATGTTTCCGCCATGCTCCATTGCTTTTTTTGCATTGTCCAATAAATTAATCAGTAATGTCTGAAACAAATCGGGTTCTAAAAGACAGGTCCCTGTTTCTGCTTTTACATCTATCTGTATATGGCTTTTCGCATAGGTATTTTGTAAATGTTTCACTACATAATAAGTTAAATCTGCCGGACTGCATTCTCTACATAAAATTTGTTTTTTATCTGCTACAAACAAATCCAACATTTTCAAAGACATATTCTCCAAACGCTTTGCTTCTGAAAAAATATATTCCAATGCATCACTTTCATCTTCCTTATTTAACTTTTGTGTACGAAGCAAATCTGCATAACCGATAATAGACGTCATTGGTGTTTTCAATTCATGTGTAAATGCTCCCATAAACTGTTCTTTTTGCTCTGCTGATTCCTTTAGTAAGCAAATGTTCTGCTGCAATTTTTCTGCCATGCAATCAAATGCCTTTGATAATGCCCCAATTTCGTCTTCACTTTTTATATTGGAACGATATGATAAATTTCCCTCTCCGATTTCTTTTGAAGCCTTGGTAAGCCTTCGCAAATGCCTCGTAATAAATGTTGCCATTATCCAAGAAAGCACGGCTCCCATCAAAAACATGACAAGAAATGTTTTCTGAAATACTCTTATCTGTTCTGTGCGTATCTCATAAATATACGTAAGATTTCTTCCCATATTCAAATAATAACTTTGTTGATTCAAAACAATCTGTGTAGTTGTTTGCAGGTATCTATCTCCTTCTTCCGTGGAAAAACAGGTAACTAACACTTGATTTTCTTCTACATTTAATCTTTGATGCATCGCTTTTATCATATTTTCTTTTTTCTGATATTTATAAATTTCTTCCTCCATACAAGTGACTTGCAAACAATCAATAGAGTCTTGTGCACACATATTTTCAATCACAGATACCAATTGTTCTTCGCTGAACCATTCGCCATCTTCACCCACATACTGCACAATACGCAAAATCAGCTCATTGCTGTCTACCGCAGTCTGTTCTTCCTTTTCCAAAGATGCCTGAAAACTTGTATGAATCATAATCGCTCCACCAATGCTAAACAAGACAGCAATAAGTGATGTCGTCATAAAAACAATCCGCAAGCGAACACTCATTTTTGTACCTCCAGACGATAACCTACTTTTTTTACTACCTGCAATTCATTTTCCAATCCTGTTTTTCTGCGAAGTCGCTGCACATGCAAGTCTACTGTTTTACTTCCATACTGCATCTCTCCGCCCCATACACGTTCATAAATCTGTTCACGATAAAGGGCGACATTTGGCATACGAAGGAACAGACATAGTAAATCAAATTCCTTTGGTGTCAAAGCAATTTCTTTTCCATCTCGTTCTGCTTTCATGGCGGAACAATTCACCATAAGTCCGTTTAAATAAAAGATTTCCTCTGTTTTACAATAACGTCGCAAAACTACTTCTACTCTGGCAATCAATTCCGCAATTTCAAACGGCTTTACCACATAATCTTCCGCGCCCATCCGAAGCCCTTTCACGCGGTCAGTTACTGCATTTTTTGCCGTAAGAAAAATCACCGGAATTTGCAATGGGCGAATATATTCCATCAATTCAAATCCATCAATTTCCGGCAGCATCACATCTAAAAGAATCAAATCATACTTCTCATTATCTATTTTTTCCAATGCCTGACTGCCATCTTCTGCGGTATCACATAGATATCCCACGTTTGTCAGGCTGATTCGTATTAAATTTAAAATTGGTTTTTCATCATCTACAATCAATATTCGTATCATATTCTTAGCATTTCTTCCTTTCTTTGTTTTATCGTTAAATGAATATTCACATTATATCCTACATCAAATCAGCATCAAAACAACATCAAACCCATATTAAAAAGTCCACATACTTACAGTTCTGCAAGTACATGGACTTTCTCTATTTATATTTTTTCATATATTTTCAAAATTGTGGTATCACTTCCTGTATCCTTCCACGCACCATTGCTGCAAGTTGTGTCGTGTTCAAGTTTTTATATTCTTCATACAAAATCGGTTTTAAATAATGCACCTGCACAGCTACCTGTTTAATTCCCTTTTCATCTAAAACCTTATAACTATCAACCAAGGCAAACGGAAGAATGGTACATTTTGACTTTGTAGCGGATTTAAATGTACCGCTATGAAACTCTAACATCTGATTGCCATTTCTGCTTCTTGTACCTTCCGGAAAAATCAGCATATTGCGACCTTGTTTGATTTCATCTGCAACGGACTGAATCACTTTCATAGACTGACGGATGTCTTCACGGTCCATCGGATAAGATTTTGTGCAAGCAATAATTTGCTTAATAAACGGTATATCTTTCAGTTCCTTCTTTAACACAGCCGCCAACGGTTTGTCAAAAGATGCCACAAGTGCCAATATATCAAACATTCCCTGATGATTTCCACAGATTAAAAAACCATCTTCTTTTGGAATATTTTCTTTTCCATATACCTGCAAGTCAATATTTCCTGTTTTGACTGCTCGTTTTAAAATATATTGGATATGACTATATTTTTCTTCATAAGAATACTCGTCGGTATGCTTTGCATAATGACATAACTTTATCCATGCAAATGGCACTCTAAAAAGATTTCGAAGTACCATTAATATAATTCGATTCATAATCATTTTTCAGTTACAGAACACCATCGCTATAAAGCGGACACTCGCAATCCGCTTTCGCTACTTGCTCGTGAACGCAGGCAGCTTCGCTGCTTCTGCGTTCAAGCTATGGCGTACGCAACTTTTCTCCTTTTCCAAATCTAGTCTTATATTTCATATGGAAAACACAAATTTTTCACAAAGATATCCATTTATTTCCTATGCTCATTCCTTGTATCTCTTTGTCAAAAACACACGTGTTTTCATAATATTTCTAACGTAAGGTAAACTCTCAAACTCGGCGTCCGCTATATTCTCATAAAGACAATACTTTACCGTTTCGGTCTGCAAGAACAACCTATACCTAATCCGCCTTCTCCTACATGACAGGAAATTCCCAATGTCAGATTGTCACATAAAACTTCCATTCCCGGGAAAAATGCTTTGATTTCTTCTACCCATTCTTGTGTGGTTGATTCATCCGCACTTGTTGCCGCAAGCAAATAGATTTCACCCTTATCATAATATTCCTTAAATGTTGTTTCCATATCCTTTTTGAGTGCTTCTAACATTTCTTTTTTTGCCTTCTTCATTCCACGGCTCTTTTTAAATGTTTCCAAAACACTTATGCCTAATTTTAAAACAGGCTTAATATTTAACAATGTGCCAATTGCAGCCGTTCCTGCGGAAATACGTCCTCCCCTTTTTAAAAACTCCAACGTTTCTACCGCAATATAAATGGACATTTTCTCTTTTTCTTCTTCCAAAATAGCTTTGATTCTTTCTGCACTATAGCCGCCTTCCGCCAGTTCTAATGCATCCAAAACTGAACGATGAAGCGGTGTAGACACGCGCCCATTATCTACTACAAAAACTTTATTTTCAAATTCGTCTTCTGTTGCAAGCATCATAGCCGTTCCACATGAACCGCTTAAACCGCTGCTCATTGGAATATACACAATTTGCTCATATTCCTTTAAACCTTCTCTCCAAAAATCCATTAAGGATTCCGGTGATGGCTGAGAGGTCGATACTTTTTCCCCTGCATTTAACCGTTCAAAAAATGTTGTTCTGGTTAAGGATACTTCTTCATAATAACATTCTTCTCCAAAATAAAATGGCATTGGAAGAACCATAATTCCTAACCGCTCCGCTTCTTCCTGTAAAATCCCACTATGGCTATCTGTTGCAATCCCAATTGTTCTCATAATTTCCCACTTCCTCCAATATGTTCCTTCCTTTACTCACCTTACTATTTCGCACTCTACTGCCAATCATTTCCATATGACATTGCTCTTTTTATAGTTTAACATAGTTTGGGTGAAAAAGATAGGCATTTTATTTCCACTTATTTCTCTTGTCAAGAAAGGTAAACAACGATACTACAAATGCAATCATTTAGAAAAAAAGGAATATATTTTAGCAGGGAATATACGATTTCTTCAAACCATTTATCCGTATCTTTTCTCATTTTCTATCGTCTTTCTTTTTTTGTTGGGATTACGTTAACATATATTTGTTTAAAAAATGTTTTTTTCATGTTTCAGAATTATTAATTTAACCGAATCAAACTGCTATTCTCAAAATGAGTATGGAAAAAGGAACTACATTTCTGTAGTTCCTCAGCTAAATTGTTTAGTAAAGCGAACACGCAACGTTAAAATGTGATAGTGAAAGTTTACGAAAACTTCGCCAAAAGGCTTTAGAAAAAAGATGTGCCGTTCTGACACCTTATTGTCAAATCATTCTCCCAATTTTCCAATAAAAGTAACTCTAATTCCCTTTTATACGCTTCCTCTGCGGAAATTTGTCCAAGTCGGTATCGTATCATATTTTTAGTTTCTTCAATATACTGATAATTTTCAATTTCTTCCATATCTAATGCATTTTCGAGTTCCTGCAATATATCCAAACATTTTTCCCATTCTTCTTCCACATGTATGATTCTTTCTTCTTTTAAAAGCCGATACACACTCAACTTATCCGTTACCAACTCTCCCCGATAATAACTCCACCCAATATCCAGTTTCTCCGTCAATGCCTCCAAATTTTTCTTTTTCGGTGGATATTTTCCGGTTTCAATACGAGAATAGGTTTCCGGTTCGCAAACTCCCTCACTTAATTTCGCCTGTGTCAATCCTTTACGCATACGATTGGAATATAAATACTCCGGAATTAAAAACAACTTTAACATTCTTCCTGTCAAAAGTTCCGGACGAAATTCTGTTTCTTCTTCGGCTTGTTCAAATAATTGCAAAAATACTTCCTGTTGCTTTTTATAAAATGCTACCTTTTCATCGCCTTTTTCCAAAAGCAAATTCGTATATATAGAAAGTAATTCTGTAATATCATGCATAGTTTTCGTAGATACTAAAAGATTTAATGCTTTTTCACATAATCTGATTTTCTTATTTCTTGTAAGCGTATCTTCGGCAACAATTATCCATGCAACAATTAGTTTTGGATATATTTTTACACGTTCATTATCTTCCATAAAACCATCTGATATATACTGTTCCAATTTTTCAAAAAGCACTTCTGCCGATTCCTCATCTAACGTATTCGCCATTCTTCCATAATATAAGTAAAGAATCAATAAATGTAATTCCGTGATTCCTAACAATATGGAATCCTTTGTAATATTAAAAATATCCGGTATTGTCTGTTCTATTGCAAACTTCAAGTAACCAAATGCATTTTTATAATTCTCATATTTTTTTACCTCTACTATAGCTTTTAGATAATAGGAATGTTGATTTTGCAGATTTAGATAATTTTTTAACTTTGGTATTGTTTGTTCTTGCAACAGGTCTTCTAATAAATCCCAATCCTACTCCTCTAATGCCTGCATGGTTTTTTCTTTCCACTTATAATATTCATATTCTTCCGGTGTTACCATGGCCACAAAATCTTCTACCGAAACACCCATTCGCTGAAGCAAAAAATGAAACAGCAGTATATTTGGATTTTTGGCACAATCTATTACTATCCTATCAAGATTGTCTTTCCTTCAAATGCAAATCCGTATTTATGAATATTTTCTTTACAAATTCCTTTTGCTATAAGGGAAGTTTCATATTGTTTTTCTTCTATTTGCTTTAATGCTGCCTGCACCGTTTCTTTCAAATCTTTTTCATCTTCAGGGTCATGTACTTTAAATTCCAGTATAAATGCATCCTTTCCTTTCTCTTTTGGCTCTATCATAACATCATATCTTCCAAATCCGCTTTCTCGATTAGATGTTACCACATATTCACTGGATAAATCCACAATGAGACCAAGCACAAATCCGTGATAAAAACGTTCCGGTGCTTCATCAGATGGTTTTTTACCGGAATCAAAATAACTGAATATTTCTTTTGCTACACGATTCATATAGGCATTCATTTCTTTGATATTTCCACGAAGCATGGCTTTCACAAAATCGTTATAATTTCTCTTTGCAAGACCAAACCATCCTCGTACCATTCCGTAAAACATATGCAAGACTTCAAAATTTGTAACTGTTAACTCATACATCGCTTCTTGCCCGAATGGAAGTAATTCTTTTCTCTCATATCCCAATACTTTTAAATAACCGCTTGCGAGAAGTAAACTCCAAATGGCACTTTCATTATCATCTAATTGACTATATACAATCTGTTCATCTATCGGACAAAAAATACTTTTGCCTTTTAATAATGTTTCAAATGTTATTTTGATATCTTTATTTCCCTCACGAATCAATTTTCCCACAAGACTATTACTGCTTGTATTCGCCCAATACGTATCATATTTTCCTTTATCCAAAAAATTTAAAACCGACCAAGGATTATAGATATCTGAATGATTTCCAAATATAAAACCATCATACCATCTTTTTACACCTGTTTTTTCTTCACTTAAGCCACATTCATCTAAAGCTCTAAATACTTCTTCCTCCGTAAAACCAAAGGCTGTTTCGTATTTATTCGCAGTAGTAGTAACAACCTCCAAATTATTTAAATCGGAAAAAATAGACTCCTTGCTCACTCTGGTAATACCGGTCATAATTCCTTTTTCTAAGTAAGGATTTGTCTTAAACGTAGAATTGAAAAGACTTCGAATAAAATATACAATTTCTTCCCAAAATCCATGTACATACGCTTCCTGCATCGGTGTATCATACTCATCCAATAAAATAATTACCTTTTTTCCATAATAATCATATAAAAATTTGCACAACTTATGAATTGCTTGTGTAGCTGTTGTTTCTTTCATTTCCATATTTACGGATTGAAAAAAATCACATTCTGTTCCAACTAATTCTTTCAATAAAAATGTATGTTTCTCATAGAGGTCTACTAATATTTGATAAAATCGTTGCTTTGTATTTTCATAAGTGTTCTCTTTTATATTAGCAAACGATAAACTAATAACCGGATATGTTCCCTGTAACTGCCTGTATTTTTCTTCTTTCCAAATAGAAAGGTTTTCAAATAAATCACTTCTTCCATTATGCTTATTAGAAAAGAAATACTCCAACATATTTAAATTCAATGTTTTTCCGAAACGACGTGGACGGGAAATTAATGTTACACTATCTTCACTTTCCCACCACTCTTTTATAAAATTTGTTTTATCTATATAAAAAATATTTCTTGTAATAATTGTTTCAAAATCCTGTATTCCAATTCCAACAGTTCTTGCCATAAACCCCTCCTAAACGATACTTTATTTCCTTATACTTTTACTACTTTCTTATTAGTATATCCCATTTATTTTTGCTTTGCAAAATTTTCTTTATCACTATTTTCATTTATAAAAAACATTTTGGATAAGAAAAACGAAAAAAAGGCAGGATAACCTTTCGCTATCCTACCTTTTTATTTCTTATGCTTATTTTTTAGAAGCTAAATAAGCTGCTCTACCATCTTCATAAAGATTATTGCCTTCGCTGTCAATAATAACAACCAATGGCATATCTTCTACATAAAGTCTTCTCAGAGCTTCTGCACCTAAATCTTCAAATGCAACAAGTTCTGCTTCTTTGATACATTTTGCAAGTAATGCACCGGCACCGCCGATTGCTCCGAAGTATACGCCTGAATATTTTTTCATAGCGTCTACAACTTCCGGAAGACGAGCTCCTTTACCAATCATGCCTCTTGCACCTACGCTCATCATGGTTGGAGCATATGCATCCATACGTCCACTTGTTGTAGGACCTGCTGAACCGATAACCTGTCCCGGTTTTGCAGGTGTTGGTCCAACGTAGTAGATAGTTGCATCTGTTGGGTCAAATGGAATTTCTTCTCCTCTTGCAAGTGCTTCACACATACGTTTGTGACCTGCGTCACGAGATGTATAAATTGTACCTGTTACATATACGCTATCTCCTGCATGGAGAGTCTTTGCTAATTCTTCTGTTAAAGGTAATGTAATGTGTTTTTCCATTTTAAATCACCTCCGATTTATGACGGGTTACGTGGCAGTTGATATTGATTGCACATGGCATACCTGCGATGTGTGTTGGCAATGTTTCGATATTTAAACCGATAGCTGTAGTTTTTCCGCCAAAGCCTTGTGGTCCAATACCTAATTCATTGATTTTATCTAACATTTCTACTTCAAGGTCTGCATAGAATGGGTCCGGATTGGAAGAATCAATCGGTCTCATTAATGCTTTCTTTGCAAGTAAAGCAGCTTTGTCAAATGTTCCACCGATACCTACACCAACAACCATTGGAGGGCATGGGTTTGGACCTGCTGTTTCAACAGTTTCAATGATAAAATCTTTGATGCCCTGAAGACCTGCAGATGGTTTGAACATACGAATTGCACTCATATTTTCACTACCGAAACCTTTTGGTCCAACCGTAATTTTAATCTGTTCGCCCGGAACGATTTCTGTGTAAAGCATAGCCGGTGTATTGTCGCCTGTGTTTCCACGACGTACCGGGTCTTTTACAACAGATTTACGAAGATATCCTTTGTCATATCCACGACGTACACCTTCGTCTACGGCTTCTGCAAGGTTACCGCCTACTAAATGTACATCCTGACCGATTTCAAGAAATACACATGCCATACCTGTATCCTGACAGATTGGCACGTTCTGTTCATCTGCGATTTCAAAGTTTTCAATAATTTTATCTAACACACCCTGAGCGATATCCCAGTCTTCGCAAGCTCTGCAATTTTTAATTGCACATTTTACGTCTTCTGGTAAATGCTCGTTTGCTTCGATACAAAGCTTTTCAACTACATCTGTAATTTGATTTACATTAATTTCGCGCATATTTATTTCCTTTCCATTTATATATATAAGTGCTGCAAGCTTGCTTATATCTGACTGTAAGTAAATCAGACACTCAGAATCTGCTTCCGCTGCTTCTTCGTTAAATTAAGCATTCCCTTACAACACTTATCTTTATTAGAATAAGATAGCTAAAAACTGGCTGCAAAGTACAACCATAACAAGTGCAACCGGATATGTAGCTGCATATGCAGAAGCTACATCATCCGTTCCAGCTACACGAATCAGTGTGCCAAGTGCCGGTGTGCTGGTCATACCGCCGCAGATAGAACCAAGCGTGTTGAATACACTCAGCTTCAATACTTTTGCAGCAAAGAAATATGCAATAAACATTGGAACTAAAGTCAGGCATGCACCGTAAATAAATAACATAACACCCTGCTCTTTAATAATTTCCACGAAACCTGCACCTGCACCAGTTCCTGCACCTAAAAGGAATAATGCAAGACCAAATTCACGCATACATTCTAAGATACGTTTTTCTACTTTCAAATTGATAGGTCCGATGTGGCCAAAATGACCAAGGATAAGGCCTGCAATAAGTGGGCCGCCGGAAGTTCCTAATGCGAACTCCCCTCCACCCGGAAGCGGAATAACGATTTTAGCCAAAAAGATACCTAAAATAATAGCAAGACCAAATGCAAAAAATCCCATATCTTCTACATTAAAGAATTTTTTTGTTGATTCTTCTACTTTTACATCAGATGCAGCTGTAAACTGTGCACGTTCTGCTGCCATATCTACTTTTAGAATCTTTGGCATTAACTGTACGAAAAGCACTACACCAACTACGCCAAACGGATATGCAATTCCATATCCTACGGAAGCTGCTTCTGAACCTGTTGCTTCAAGAGCTGCTGCAAGTCCCGGCGTACTGGTTAAAGCACCTGCCATCATACCAATGCTGATGTCTGTTGGAATGCCGGCAATTGCAATAATTGCAGCACATACTAATGCCCCGGCTAAAATAGTGACAAACCCAAGTAAAACATAGGATTTTGCATTTGCCTTAAAGTTACGGAAGAACTTCGGTCCTGCAATAAAGCCTACTGCTGTTACGAAAAGAATTAATCCCAAGTCTTTTACTAAAGATGGAATTGTTACCCCAAAGTGACCGAATACGAGGGCTACGAGCAAAATACCCGCAGTTCCTAAATCCAGTCCACATACCTTTATACTTCCCACAAGATAGCCAAGTGCAGCTATCAAAAATACCATCATTACCTCATTAGAAAATACACTTTCCAAAAATGCTGTGACTGCTTCCATTATTCAGTTTTCCTCCTGCCATTACTGCATTGTAACCATTCTATTTTCATTTCATATGGACTATGCACTTTGTGCATAGTCCCATTTTAAACAGTTACACTCTGTCATTAATTTAATCTTGTTACACCTTCCGGTCTGTAATCCGGCAATAACTTAGGAGAAACTACCTGCGGTTCAATACCAGCATCCGCAAGCATCTTGGAGAAGTCATCTACATGAGAAAGTGTTAATTCTTTGAGTTCTACTTCTTTGCATTTTTTGCCTGCTTCTTTACCTGCATTACGTCCGAATACGATAATGTCTAATAAAGAGTTACCCATAAGTCTGTTTCTGCCGTGGATACCACCAACAGCTTCACCGGCTACATAAAGGTTTTCTACTTCTGACATACCATTTACGGAAATCTTAATACCACCGTTTTGGTAATGAAGTGTTGGATAAATTACGATTGGTACTTCTCTCATGTCGATACCGCATCTTAAATACATACGGAGCATACCCGGTAATCTCTTTTCGAGTGTACCTTCGCCATGAATCATATCAATCATTGGAGTATCTAACCAGATACCTTCTGCAACAGGAGTTTTTACTCCTTTTCCACGTTCTTTACATTCACGGATAATACCGGAAGCTGCTACGTCTCTTGTTTCAAGCGGATGCATGAATACTTCACCTTCTGCATTTACGAACATAGCACCCATAGAACGTACTTTTTCAGTAACTAATGCACCGTAAATCTGTGCCGGGAATGCAACACCTGTTGGGTGATACTGTAATGTATCCTGATATAATAATGGAGCACCTGCTCTGTAAGCAAGAACAAGACCGTCAGCAGTAGCACCATAGTGGTTGGATGTTGGGAATCCCTGATAGTGCATACGTCCTGCACCACCTGTTGCAATAATAACTGTTTTTGCTCTTGCAACTAAGATTTCGTTTGTTTCCATGTTCAAAAGAACGGCACCTGCTGCTTTTCCATCTGTATCTTTGATGATTTCGATAGCTGCTGTGTAATCTACAACAGGAATCTGTCTGTTGTAAACTTCGTCACGAAGTACACGCATGATTTCTGCACCTGAGTAGTCAGCTGCTGCATGCATTCTCTTACGGGATGTACCACCACCGTGAGTTGTAATCATTCTTCCGTCTTCGTCTTTATCAAATAATACACCTAATTTGTCAAGCCAGTTAATCGCAATTGGACCATCACAAACTAATTTTTCAACGAGTTCCGGGATGTTTTTGTAGTGTCCGCCACCCATTACATCTAAGTAATGCTGAGCCGGTGAATCGTTTTCTTTGTCAGCAGCCTGAATACCGCCTTCTGCCATCATGGTGTTTGCATCACCAATACGAAGTTTGGTAACAATCATAACGTTTGCACCTGCTTCGTTTGCTTCGATTGCTGCAGAAGAACCTGCACCGCCACCACCGATAACTAATACGTCTACATCATAATCAGGGTTAGATAAATCAATATCCATACCTTTAATTCTGCTTTCGCCCTGAAGGATTTCTACTAATTCCTTTGGAGCTTTCTGTCCTGCGTTTGGACCAACTTTAATTTCTTCAAAACTATCGAGATTGTAATCCGGATGGAAAGCTTCTAAGAGAGCTGTTTTTTCGTCCGCTGTCATACGTTTTGGTTCAAAACCGATGCGGGCAGCTCTACCAGCTTCAACCTTTTTAATTGATTCCATCATCTCGGCTGTATATGGTAAACTCATTTTTGCTCCTCCTTATTTCTCGATATCTCTGTTATTGTATAATTCTTTGATTTCTTCTAATGGTTTTGCCATAATTGCTTCAATTAAAGCCTGACATTCACCATTTTCGATTTCTTCTACTCTCTTTGTCAAATGTTCTGCTTCCGGTCTGATATACTTACCTGTCAAACGTCTTGCAAGAAGTGCAACCTGTGGATGAGAAATTCCAGCAGGACAACGAGAAGAACAAACACCACACATTACACAGTCGAAGGATTCTTCTGCACATTTTTCAAATTCGCCTCTCTGTGCGTAAGCGATGTACTGCATTACATTTAAGTCCTGAGTACAAGCTTTTGTACAAGCGTTACATCCGATACAAGAATAAATTTCAGGATATAACTGCATCATAATCTGAGTAGTAGGTTTGATTTCTGTAATATCGTAGATTTTCTTTTCTAATGGGAAGAATGGTAATGTAGCAACACACATATCATTTTCCACTTTAGTAGAACATGCTAAACATCCGTTTAACTCTGTTTTTCCTTTAATTCTATAAATGGTAGCACAAGCACCACAGAATCCGTTTCTGCATCCGCAGCCACGAACTAACTGATAGCCAGCATACTCAAAAGCTTCCATAATTGTTAAATTTGCAGGAACTTCATATTTTTTTCCATACAAATATATGTTAATCATATCTGCCATTTTTTTAATTTCCTTTCTGGTGTTTTATTTCTTAATTTATAGTTTTTTATCAAGAAGTTATTATTCAAACCATTTCACTTTCATAACAAAGTTCTTTGCATCACAATAACCTGCTTTTCCATAATATCTTTCATGTAATTCATCTTTAACCGCTTGCAGTTCTATACAAGAAGCACCTAACTCTTTTACTTTCTTTTCAAGTACAGAAAGAAGAATACTTCCTAAGCCTTTATTTTGATATTTATAAGATATAATAATTTCTTCTAATGTATAGCCTACTATATCATCATATTGTTTCAAATATCCCATAGCAAAACCACATACACTCCCATTATCATCTCTCATAATTAAGGAATAAGAATCTTGAATTTTCAATACTTGTTGAATACGCTTTTTTGCGGTTATTTCTGTCCAACAACTACCTTCATGGTTATTGTAATAATCTATGTATAATGGAATAACAAAATCAATATCTTCTATATTCATTATACTAATTTGCATAATAACTTCTCCGTTTTGTATTTTCACAACATAATATTTTTCGTTAGCAAAATGAAAAATAATCTTATTATCTGTTTATTTTCATTCTGCTAACTTAAAAACTATAAATTAAGTAGATATTCGCAATTTGCTTTCGCTACTTGCTCATATTCATTAATATTCACTCGGTAATTCGTCTACTTCATCGAAACGGAATACCGGACCGTCTTTACATACATATTTAGAACCGATATTGCAACGTCCGCATTTACCGATACCGCACTTCATACGAAGTTCAAGTGTTGTGTAAACCTGTTCATTTGCAAATCCCATTTCTTTTAAGCCAGCTAATACAAACTTAATCATAATAGGCGGTCCACATACCAATGCAACTTTATTGGTATCAAATCCTAATTCTTTTACATAGTTTGGTACGAATCCAACATGTCCGTCCCAGCCTTCCTGTTCACGGTCGATGGTTAAGTGTACGTTTACACCTTCTGTTTTCATCCAAACTTCCTGAATTTCTTTTAACTGTACCAAATCGTCCGCAGAACGAGAACCGTAAACGATATCTACTGTTCCGTAGTTTTCACGGTTGTCAATTACATAATTGATAACGGAACGAAGTGGTGCAAGACCGATACCCCCGGCAATGAATAAAAGGTTTTTGCCTTTTAATTCTGTTTCTACCGGGAAGTGGTTGCCGTATGGTCCACGTACCGTAATCTGGTCACCAACCTCAAGGCTATGTAAATAGTCAGTCAGTTCCCCACATTTTTTAATGGAAAATTCCTGATACTCTTTATTTGTCGGAGAAGATGTAATGGAAAACATCGCTTCGCTTACACCCGGTGCACATACCATAGCACATTGTCCCGGCATATGTTCAAATAATTTTCCGCCTTCCGGTGCATTGACACGGAAAGTCTTAACGTCCGGTGTTTCCTGACGAATATCAGTAATGACACCTACCATTGGAATTAAGGTATCCAATGTATACCCATCATGGCAATGACATTCGCTCATTAGTTTGCACCTCCCTGTTTTTCAAATGCTTTGATTACTTTTACGATATTTAAGGATGAAGGACATTTTTCTACGCAACGTCCACATCCGACACAAGAGTACATACCATTGTTATTTGCAGGATAATATACTAACTTATGCATAAATCTCTGACGGAATCTCTGCATCTGGCTTGTACGGTTATTTCCGTGTGCCATCATGGTAAAGTCAGAATACATACAAGAATCCCAACAACGATAACGTTGTACTTCTTTTCCTGTGTTGTAATCTTTGATATCGTAGCATTGGCAAGTTGGACATACGAATGTACATGTGCCACATGCTAAACATGGTTTATAAAGTTCTTCCCATACAGGAGAGTCAAATTTTTCGGAAAGTGCATCTCCATTCCATCCTTCTAAAGAAAGGTTGGAATATGGAAGTTTTTCAATAATTGCATGAATGGCTTCTTTTTCTGCTTCTACTTTTGCTTCATCAGCATCTGTCAGAAGTTCGGAAACGAATGCTGTAAGAGCTTCACCCTTTTCGGTTAATGCTTTCCAGTATAATTCTCCGTCTACCATCCATGTAGCAACGTCTGCTGCCGGATTTGCAGCATCAATGCCAAATACTTTACAGAAACAAGTTTCTTCCGGTTCGTGACAAGCCATTGCTACGATTGTGCCATGTTTTCTTCTTGCAGCATAGAAGGTATCTACCGGGTCTGTTAAGAATACATTGTCAAGCACTTCTACACCTTTTACATCACAAGCCTTCATACCGAATACAACGAAATTCTGGCTTTGTAATTCTTCCGGTGTAATGGAAATCTTTTTGTCTTCTGTTTTACAAGTATATAAATTTTCGCTCTGTGGGAAGAAAGCGTCTTTTGCAGATTTTACTGTTTTTAAAGTATCTAAATCCACTTCTGCACTTTCTGTCCATGCTGCGAAGTTTGTCTGTCCGCTTACTTTTACAGGAAGATATAATTCCTGTTCTGTCGCAATTTTTTGGAATAATGCTGACAGATTTTCTTTCGCTATCTTATACATAACATTATCCCCTTTCTGCTACGATGCTTGGTTCTGCATCATCAAATGTAAAGTCTGTGAGTGGTCCTTTTGTTTCTGCATCTGCTCCAGCCTGGAATTCACCATATAATTCATTGATATCTTTAATGAATTTACGGTTGAAAAGATGAAGCGGAATGCCCTGTGGACATACTCTCGAACATTCGCCACAGTCGGTACATCTTCCGGCTACGTGGAATGCACGAATGACATGGAACATCTTTTCTTCAAAGGAATCCACGTTTGCTTTCTGTGCACTATCAAACTTGTTGCTATCAAATACACATTTACGGCAGCTGCAAGCCGGACATGCATTACGGCAAGCGTTACAACGGATACATTTGCTTAATTCGCTCTGGAAGAATGCAAATTTTTCTTCCGGGCTCATACTTTCAATTTTCTCTACTTCTGCAAAACGTTCTGCATCCTTTGTATCTTTGGATTCACCAATCTGTTCATCGAAAATCACATGGTCTTTGCCTTTACATACATGACATCTTTCGAGCATTGCATCTGCATAAGCACATGTTTTTTCACCATAAATCGTCTGGAATGTAAGTGTATCGCAAGCATCGGTCATTTCTGCACCGGAAACGCTTTCAATACCTTTGATTCCTGCTTTTTTCGCTTTTTCAATATCCAGTTTTCCTTTACATCCAACACCGATAATGTAGGCTTTTTCTCTGTCTACACGGTGTTCTTTGATTAACTGGTTAAAGCTGTATGTATCACACGGTTTTAAGCAAACAGCCGTTTTTCCTTCTAATTTAGAAGCTTCAATCATATATTTGCTTAAGTTTGCACCGCAAAATCCGTTGTATACAAAATCTTTTAATTCTTCTACGCTGTTAAAGTAAGCTGGTTCCGGATTATAACCAAGGTCACCGGCTTTCCAGCCAAGAACACGGTCTACTGTACCGTTTTCCAACAGCTCTTTCGCACGGTTAATTAATTCTTGCATCTTAAATCCCCCAATCTTACGTTTTCACCAAGAGAGCGAATTTTCTCAACAAATTCATTCATTGTCTGAGAGAATTTAACACCTTCTGCTGCGGATACCCATTCTACACGGGTACGTCCATTTTCTACGCCCATGTAATCAAGCATAGAGAACAGAAGTGTCATACGTCTTCTTGCATAGTAGTTACCTGTGCTGTAATGGCAGTCTCCCGGATGGCATCCGCAAAGGATAACACCGTCAGCACCTTTTTCAAACGCTCTTAAGATGAACATTGGGTTTACACGGCAAGAACAAGGAACACGTATAATTTTAACATCTGCAGGATATGCCAAACGGCTGCTTCCTGCAAGGTCAGCGCCCGCATAACTACACCAGTTACAGCAGAACGCTACAATTTTCGGTCTGAATTCTTCTTTTGCTTCTATCGACATATTGCATCTACCTCCGCTAGAATCTGTCTATTTGAGAATCCCTGTAAGTCCATAGAACCGGATGGGCAAGCTACGGTACAAGCACCACAACCCTGACAAAGTGCACTGTTTACAACAGCAACACGACGTGTTTCACGGATACCATGGTCATTAATGAGTTTTTCTTCATAGCTGATTGCACCATAAGGACATACATTTGCACATGTAGAACAGCCGTTACACATCAGTTCATCTGCTTTTGCTGTACATGGGTTTGTAAGTAATTTGTCCTTTGCTAATAATCCGATTGCTTTTACTGCTGCTGCACCAGCCTGTGCTACAGTTTCCGGAATATCTTTCGGACCCTGACAAACACCGGATAAGAATACACCTGCTGTTGGTGATTCTACCGGACGAAGTTTTGCATGAGCTTCTGTTAAGAAGTTATTTGTATCAATACTTGCTGTAAGCATTGTTGCAATCTTTCTTACATCCGGATTTGGCTCGATAGCAGTTGCAAGAACAACCATATCAGCTTCTTTTAAGATTTGCTTATTGTCGATAAGGTCAACACCCTGAACTAATAATTTTCCGTCCGGCTGTGGAATTACTTTTCCAACCTGACCTTTGATATAGTTTACACCGTATTCTTCAACAGCTCTTCTATAGAACTCATCGAAGTTCTTACCCGGTGTACGAACGTCAATGTAGAATACAGTAACGTTTACATCCGGATATTTATCACGGATTAACATTGCATGTTTTGCTGTGTACATACAACAGATTTTAGAACAATAGCTCTTTCCTCTGTTATCAGAACAACGGCTGCCTACACATTGGATAAATACCATTTCCTTTGGATGTTTTCCATCAGAAAGACGTTCTAAGTGACCCTTTGTAGGACCTGCTGCGTTCATAACACGTTCTAATTCTAAAGAAGTGATAACGTCTTTGCTCTGGCTGTAAGCATATTCATCATAGTTGTCCAATTTGATAGTATCAAAACCGGTTGCAACTACGATTGCACCATATTTTTCTGTAACGATTTCATCTTTCTGGTCGTAGTTAATCGCACCTGCCTGACATACTTTAGAACATACGCCACATTTTCCTGTCTGGAATTTGATACAGTTTTCTGTATCAATTACAGGTACGTTTGGAATAGCCTGTGCAAATGGAGTGTAGATTGCACTTCTATTGTTTAAGCCACGATTAAATTCGCTTGGAGCTTTCTTAGAAGGACATTTTTCCTGACAAACGCCACAAC
>CALAST010000015.1 GCA_937889225.1 uncultured Lachnobacterium sp.
AAACTGTTCTTTTTTGCAGTTCTGAATATGATACTTTCCTTAAGAATTATAACATAAGAAATTATAGTAATACAAGTTTTGTATTTTGAGTAGAAAAATTATAAATTTATTTTTCCAACGGAAACCTATGTATCTTTTCAATACTTATTTCGTTATTTTACCCAATCAACATTCTCTTCCCTTCAAATGCAAACCCATACTTTTTAATCTGTCCATCACGAAATCCCCAATAAGCTCTGCCATATGTACAAGGTTATCTTTGATATTGTAAAGGTCAGAATCCTAACATAGCACATATTACTGCCACAAGCAGTCCTGCAAGCACATCACTTATATAATGAACTCCTGAAAGTATGCGAACTGCTGCCAAAATGACAGATAAGCCAAGAAATACTACTCCAAGCCAACTCCACGGAGACACCATTAAAAATGTCATTGCTATCATTGCAGAAGAAAACACATGACGGCTTGGAAAAGAATTGCCTTTTGTCTTTTTCGGAATCACAGGGGGCATTTCAAATGTCTCATATGGTCTTTTGCGGTTAATCCATTTTCGTACAAACGATAGTGACACAAATGAAATAGCAGGTACAAATACTGCCCTTATCCTCATGGCATCTTTTGTCAGAAAAAGATATAACAGCAAAAGAGGATATGCAAGATACATTCCTCCCGTACAAAGTCTATTTAAAATATGTAAACATTTCGCCAATTTCGGGTTATTGCGAAATGGCACTGTCATCTTTATGTAAGTTTCTTTTTTCATAAAATTTTCCTCTCTAAATTTATGCTTCTATGTTTATACTAAATTGTTCTTTTGTCAAGTAGCTATTCGTAATCTGCTTCGCTATAGCTCAACGGACACAAATAATCCATATGACTATAAGCACTTCATTTCATGACTTCTATCATGAGATAAAGTGCTTATATTTTAAACCCTTTTCACCTGCAATCAGCAGCTATGTTCTGCATGTCAAGCAGATATTCGCAATCTGGTTCCCTACTTGCTCACAACCGAATAGCTACTATCGCAGCTTGATTCTGTTAAATTACTGCTGTCCATTATTATTCGTATTATTATTTGTGTTGTTATCTCTATTCTCATTTGCATTATTATTGTTATTATCGTTGTTATTATTGTTATTTCCGTCTGTAATATCTCTCACACCATCAATAACGGCATCTCCTGCATCTTCAATGCTGTCAATTACATTTCGTCCTGCGTCACCTAAATTGTCCACACCACTTTCAAGGTCATCACTTACTCTGCCGTTAGTGTTTCCGTTGGTATCATTGTTATCCGTTCCAGTACCATTGGTATTATTGTCCGTTCCGGCACCATTTCCATTCGTATTGTTGGTGTCTGTTCCGGTTCCATTTCCATTCATACCATTATTCACTCCGGTATCCGACTCATTTTGCATATTGTCATAACCATTATCTAACGTATTATCTGTGTCTGCATTATCTTCATAAGGTGCTTCTGTGCCGCCATCATCCATATTTGCTCCACATGCACAACCTACACAGGTAAGAGCACCTACTGTTAAAATGCCACATAAAATTAAAAGTCTTAAGCGTTTCATCATCTTTTCTCCTTTTCTTTTTAGAAATAGTATGATGAATTCTTATTTAAAATATACGGAAATTCTTGATATTTTACACTATAATACTTTTCTATGCTAAATCATAGGGTTCACTATAATGCTATTTCTTCATTTTTGTGTCAAATAACAACGAAGCAATATAGGAAAATACAAGGGCAGAAGAAACACCCACCGCACATGCGGTAAATCCACCCATAAAGATTCCTAAAAAACCATCCTTATCTACAGCTTCTTTTACACCTGTCCACAATACATTTCCAAATCCCAAAAGCGGTACATTTGCACCGGCTCCTGCCCATTGTGAAAATGGCTCATATACACCAATTGCCCCAAGTACAGCCCCTGTACAAACAAGAAGCACCATAATTCTGCCCGGAAGCATCTTAGTTTTTTCCATTAAAATCTGTGCCAATGCACAAATAATTCCGCCCACGATAAATGCTTTTATATAATCCATACCTTTCACCTCCTACGAGCAACTCTCCACAACGACTCCATGTGCAATCCCCGGAACGCTCTGCCCTTCATTAAAACTTACGGTTGAAAGCAATGCCCCTGTCGGCACAAATAACATGCGTTTTATCTTTCCTTCCCGAATCTTCTTAAGATAATATGCACTAAACGTAACTGCGGAGCACCCACAACCGGAACCACCGGCTCCTGTGTTTTGTTTTTCTCCATCATAGATTTTCATACCGCAATCTTCGTGAACGTTTGCAATATTATAGCCTTTTTTTTGCAGCAAATCAATTAATATTTCCTGTCCAACTGTCCCTAAGTCACCGGTAACAATTTTATCATAATCCTCCGGCTTTCGACCAAAGTCCTCAAAATTCTGATAAATCAAATCACAGGCTGCCGGTGCCATTGCCGCACCCATATTCATAGAATCTTTTATGCCAAAATCTACGATTTTGCCTGTTGTCACTCCCGTAATTTTCGCCAACGGCTTCATCTTAAATTGCTCCATTTTTTCTTTTGTAGCAAGAATAAACGCTCCGCCACCTGTTACTGTCCATGTAGAAGACTTCGGTCTTTGGTTTGCATATTCCAAAGGAAAACGAAATTGTTTTTCGGCACTCGCAAAATGACTGGAAGTTACAGCTGCCACACAATCTGCATATCCTGCCGCTACATTCATAGAAGCAAGGCTTAATGATTCTCCGCAGGTTGAACAGGCACCATAAAGTCCAAACAATGGAATTTCAAATTCTTTTAAGCCAAAAGAAGATGCTATCGTTTGACCAAGCAAATCTCCTGCAAAAAGATAACGAATATCCTCGGCTTTCCGATTCATTTTTCCAATCGCCAGCGTAAGTGCTTCTTTTTGCAAGGCACTTTCCGCAGCTTCCCAATTGGCTTCGCCAAACTTATCATCACTTCCAACCACATCAAAATAATCCTGTAATGGACCTTCGCCCTCTTTTTTTCCTACTATGGATGCGGTACTAATAATGAAGGGAGCCTCTGAAAAACAAAGACTCCCCTTTCCTACTTGTTGGTTCATACTATCTCTCCTTTTTCATATAGTGATAGTATGTTTCATAATATAAAATTTTATCCGTATCCGCAAAAATATATTAGAGCTATATATGGTTTGTTATTTTGTGTACGTTGTTCTACGTTCAAAATCATACTTTAATGTTCTAATAAGCATTAGTTTTAGTACTCATCTTCCTACTTCCCATCATAGACTACAACTGAATCCACGTCATAACCTTCTAAAGTCTTACGACCTTCCAATCCTTTTAGCTCAATAAGGAATAACATTTTCACCACTTCACCGCCTAATTCTTCTACCAATTCCGCTGCTGCTTTCATCGTTCCGCCTGTAGCAATCAAATCATCAATTAATACAACTTTCTGACCTTTTGCAATCGCATCCTTATGTATTTCGATGGTTGCTGTGCCATATTCTAAGTCATAAGTCTTAGCAACTGTTTCGCATGGAAGTTTTCCTGCTTTACGCACCATAACAAATGGTTTTTTCAAAAGATAAGCAAGCGGCATTCCAAATACAAATCCTCTTGATTCTGCTCCTGCAATTACATCACATTCCACATTTTCCAAACGTTTTGCCATTTCATTGATTGCAAGCTGCAATCCTTCCGCACTCTGCAATACACTTGTTACATCACGGAAAATAATTCCTTCTTCCGGAAAATCCGGAATGCTTCTAATATAATCTTCTACTTTTTTCATTATCTATGACTCTCCTTTTTCATATCTCTTTTACATATATACATACGCTCATCTGCTAAATTATAAACTGCGTGTACATCCTCCTGCACATTGCATTCATGGCTAAATGCATATCCATATGCTGTATTAAGCTGTACGACACCGCCTTTTTTATTATAACGCAACATTCGCGAACGCATTTCTGACAATCTTTTTTCTATTACTTCTTTCTTCAAATCCGGGATAATGACCATAAATTCATCACCACCCATACGTCCTACGACACAACCTTCATCTGAAAATACATTATGCAAAATATCTGCAAATGCTTTTATTGCTGCGTCTCCTGTTTCATGTCCATATGTATCATTCATCTGTTTTAAACTATTCAAGTCTAAACTAATAACAGCAAAACTTTTTCGCTTTTCTACCAATTCTTCCAACTCATCATCACATTTCCTGCGGTTGGCAAGACCTGTAAGTCCATCTGCATATGCCATCTTAAGAAGCATCTTTTGCTGTGCCTCTTTCGCCAATGCCTCACTAATGCGATTTGAAAAATCTCGGAATAATGAAAATACCATTAATACCGCACCAATTAAAATACCGGTATTATACTCATTCGCTTCAAAATTATAAGTATTTTTGAGCATTGCATAATTAAAAATCTCAATTGCTATAATTGCACTTGCCACAATGAATGATGCAGATACCGACACATTGATTTTTCCGGTTCTTTTATAATCACTTCCAAACAACAAGATTAAATAAACTACTGTCAATCCCATAAATCCATATACGAATGGTAACAATGTAGGAAAACTCATAATTCCTATGGTCTGTAAGATATAACTTGAAATCGTAAATATCGTCTGTCCAACCAAAAGTATTTTATAATACATCTTTACTGCTTTGGGATATTCACCATTTTCCATTCTCTCATAAAAGTAAAACAGAAATGGAAGAACCAAAAAGAAAAGCGAGCAATATTCGATATACGTTTTCTTGCTAATATCTGACATTACAAACGAAATTAAATTTCCACTACATAATGACCAAACACCAACCAAATAAGAAAATACGGAAATTGCCATTGTACGCATAAAATAAGAAGTTCCCATTACAAATGCTACAATCATGCCAACGATACCAAACACAATTAAAAAAAATGCCAGACCCAAAACATTAACCGCTTCTTTCATCTGTTTGTACATCCGATAACTTGCATTATCAATCTGAATGGTTGATACTTTATCAAATGAATTGTTTTCCGTTCCAATATATTCAATCCGTACTTTCATTCCGGCATAATCTTCCGGTAACCTGATAAAATGAACTCCATAGCCCACCAAACGGTTCTGTTCGTAATGTTCCCTGCCATGACTATATACAAGTACATCATCCAAATAAACATCTATAATGCTGTGTACCGACCACACTCTCATAACTGGATTGGAAATAATATTCTCCGATGGAAATGTTGTAGTTAGAACCAACAAATCGCCTTTTCCCAATGAGTCAAACTTTGTCTCACTTAAAACAACATCTTCATACCGCATTCCGTCTGCAATTACATCCCATCCCGTATCCACGACCACTTTCGGCGGAAAATCTTCCTTTGTATTCATTGCGGAATAAACAGGATAAACCAGTATTACAAAAAAAATCAAACATACTAAAAAATGTATGATTTTTTTTAATAATGCTCTTTTTCCCCTTTGCATAACTTTCTCCTCTTAAAAGTTTTCTTCTATATCCTTTATAATATTTCCACTTTCCACGTTTTTCTTAATAAAATTCTTTTTGGCATAATCCCAGATAATTTCAGAACCTTTTGGAGTTGGCTCATTTCTCTTTAAAACTTTTGATAAAACCACCTCATGCTCTAACCATGCTTTGCCATCCGTTGCATCATTTAACATCATTGGCTGAATGTTATCCATAACTCTTGCAAATCTGGCTTCTTTGGATTCCCCTGCTTCAAATTCTTCCCATAAAGAGAAAAGTTCATTCCCCTGGTCTTGCGGCAACATACCAAAAATACGTTTGGCAGCTATCTGTTCGCGTTCATGCTGTGTAGCTTTAGCTGCTTCATCATATGCATAAGTATCACCTGCATCTATCTCTACAATATCATGAATTAACAACATGCGAATTGTCTTTAAAATATCAAATTCTTCATTTGCATATTCACTAAACAAAAAGACCATAATTGCCATATGCCATGCGTGTTCCGCATCATTTTCTTTTCTTGTTCCATCAGAAAGATACGTCTGGCGAAAAATCTGCTTTTCTTTGTCAATCTCCCGAAGAAAAGCAAATTGTTTTTCCAAACGTTCTTTATCATAGGCAAGATTTTTATCTTGCATTAAATTATGGATATTTGATTTTTCTAAGTCCATTCTTGCAGCCTCCACTTATAATATTTTATTATATGACTATAATTAAGAAAATTTTAAAATTTGCACAAATACATAAAATAAATCATTTATTATTCACACATGACCAGTAACAAGTAAAAATCCATGCAAAATTTGCTATTTGCTCATTTATAGTTTTTTACTCATTTATAGCTTTTTATTATTATTTTACTTTCTTGTATGCTTCATCTGCAAATTTTACAACATCCTGTACCGTAAGCACACCTTCTGATACGGTAAACTGAATGTCATATTCTAAAAAACGCATTCCATATACATAATCCGGCTTTTTGTTATACGCTGCTCTTGGGTCTTGCTGCAACACTTCCATAATACGAGCCCTCAAACTTTTTGGAATTTTTTGCATAAGTTCATCTGAAATAATTACTTCTATTCTATCACTTTTATGCGTTTCTGCAAAGCTACCTTTTGCATTTGGATGCGAATCTGTATAAGGAAGATACGGTTTAATATCATAAATCGGTGTCCCATCTAACAAATCTGCTCCGCTTACAACTAAAATCGGACCTCTTTTTTCATCCAGATAAATTTTCTCCAATTTCACAGAAGAAAGCCCAATTCCATTTGGCCGAAAAGGTGCCCTGGTAGCAAATACACCTTTCTTTTCTTTTCCTCCAAGTCTTGGCGGTGTTACTGTCAGGGATATATGCTCTCTTTTTGCTTTGGAAAAACTCCAAAGCAGCCAGATATGCGAAAATTCTTCCAAACCTCTGATTGCATCCATACTGCGAAACTCCGGTTCAAACACAATTTCTGCCCGAAGCGATGGTACTAATCCGCTTTGCCGTGGTATTCCAAATTTATCTGGAAATTCTGTATAAATTTTTGCAACTGTAATTAAGTTTTGTTCCATTCTCTCTTCCTCTAAGTATCCTCATTCCTTATTTCTATATCATTATCTGTATAAAAATAAGCCATTATTACATTTTCTCTTGCATCGCATATGCACTTTATCCATTTTCTTGCACCTATTTTAACATATGCACTATCATATTTCTATGTAAAAATAAAAAGACTCCTATATCATTTCTGATATAGGAATCTGATTATATGATTCTTAAATACTCATTATTCCATTACAATTGCAATTTTAACACCTGTAAGAGAAATATTCTTTTCCATAGCATCAATATACTGTTCAAGCGGATAATGATCTGTAACAAGTTTCTCTACCGGAATTCCCATTTCTTTTGCTTTCTTAAGGAAACCAAGTGTTTCAATATATTCGTTTGCACTATATACCCAAGAACCAACAAGTGTAATTTCTTTATTACAAAGGTCAAAGTGTGGATTCATGGTGCATTCACCGGCATTAACAAAGAAGCCCATTTCACAGTATCCGCCACCACGACGAACATATTTATAAGCATCTGCCGCAGCCTGTGGAACACCTGTACACTGGAATACGAAATCTGCTCCAAATCCACCGGTTAATTCCTGTACTTTCGCAACTCTTTCCTCAATCGTTGTAAGTTCTTTGAAGTTAATAATGGATGTTGCACCCATTTCTTTTGCAAGAGCAAGACGTGTTTCAACACCATCTACTGCAATAATATTTACAACACCTGCTGCTTTAAGCACCGCAATCTGCATAAGACCAATTGGTCCACAACCCTGTACCAACACAGTTGAACCAAAATTAATGATATTTGTTGTCTCTGCACGATTCATAGCATGTACACATACGCAAGCCGGCTCAATAAGCATTCTTTCATCTAATGTCATACCATTGACTACAAAGATGGACGAATTCTTTCTAATTAAAATATATTCTGCAAACCATCCATTGAAATGAACATCATCTTCGTTAATCAATCCGTATACCCCAAGATTCTCACAAAGGTTAGGAAGCTCCGGATAACGACGGCAATAACTACATTCGCCACAAAGAAGAACAGAAGTAACTACTTTGTCACCAACTTTAATCGGGTCACCCTTTGTATCAACGGTGACACCTTCACCAATCGCTACAACTTCACCTGTTCCTTCATGTCCTAAAACTACCGGTGCCATTCCAAACGGGTCATAACGATATTCATGTACGTCTGTACCACAAATACCACATCCCTCTACCTTAACAAGAATTTCTCCCGGTCCCGGACTAGGAATTTCATGTTCACGAAATTCAACAACAGCTTCTCCCTGAACACCGTCAACAATCTTTGGTTTCACTAAGTACGCAAGTTTTGCTTTTCCCATAGCAATCTCCCCCCTCAAAAAAATAAAACACGAACTTTTATAGTTACTATTAGTATATACCAAATTTCAGAAAACAACAAGAATTATCTGATAATTTCATTATTATTCTTCTAAATTCCTTCTCCAGAGGGACTGTGACCCTCTGTTTACATAGAAATCCACAAACTATTTTGATGGAAATCTTTTTAAAGGAGGGGATGCTAATGTTGACTCTTGAAGGTTTGATTGCTGTTATTAGTTTATGTTTAACAGCATTTGGACTTGGATATTCAATAGGATACAATAACGCAAAAAAATAACCGCCCCTGTCCAAAGAACGGTTATTTTAGATTAAATTAATTAAATTTGGGCTAACCGTCTATCGGCAACACCTTCTTTATAATCATACTAACATGAAACTTATATGATGTCAAAACTTTTTTGTTTATTTTTCAACAACTTTGCATTTTATTTTTTATGTTCCACACCATTCTCTGATTCCGCATTTATTTTTTCCAATGGTTCAACTTCTTCTACAGACGGATTGGAATTTTCTGCAAGCACACGATTCCGTCTTGCAATATCTTCTTTCACAAGTCGGTAAATGGATGCAAAAATCGGCACTGCTACAAGCATACCGGCTACGCCCATAATGCCACCACCTACCGTAATCGCAGTAAGTACCCAAATACCCGGAAGACCTATGGATTTTCCTACGACACGCGGATAAATCAAATTACCTTCTAACTGCTGTAAGATCAAAATGAATGCTAAAAACTGCAATGCCTGAAACGGATCTGTCATCATAATCATGACAACACCAACACCTGCACCAATATAAGCACCGGCAATTGGTATCAATGCAGTAAATCCGATAAATACGCCAATCATAACAGCATATGGGAATCCAAACAGAGTCATGCCCACCGCACAAAGCGAACCAAGAATCACCGCTTCAATACATTGTCCTACGATAAAATTACGGAAACTTTCATCCACAACTTTAATTACATAAAACACGCTATCTGCCTGCTTTGGAAGATACGTATGGAGCAATGTTTTGCATTGTTTTCCAAGATTTTCTTTATCTAACAACACATAGATGGAAAAAATTAATCCAATTACCACATTCATAATAATGGAAAATGTACCGGATACTACAGATACGATAGAATCCACAGCTCCGCCAACACCACTTACTACAGTTGTTAAAATTTGTTCAATCTGTTTGGTAATATTGTTAATATCCAGTAAAATTCCCTGTTCTTCTAAATATGGGAACAATTCCATTAACTGTTCTTCCCCAATAAAATCTATGAGCATCTGTATTGCCCCGGGTATCATACCAATAAATGATGCAATACAATTCAACAGTTCAGGAAGCACCAGACTAATAATCAGATACACAATGCCAAACAAGCTTAAGAATGCAAATATCATACAAACAAATCGCTCTATTTTTCTGGCGAATGGCTGTTTTAAGAGCCTTTTATACCAGTTTTCATAGAAGTTCATCAAAATGTTGACGACATAAGCTATCACACAACCCACAAGAAGTGGTGCAGCCGCACTAATGCCAAGTTTTACAAGGCTTTCTGCTTTTCCCCAATAGCGTATTACCAAATAAATCACCAATACTACACTTGCAAAGGTAAGCACTTTTTTCGTGTCTTGCTTCAATTCTTTCATAAAATTGACCTCTTTTTTCTATATTTTATTACTGACCGTATTTTAGGACACTCTATTGGCATTTTATCTTTTATTTGCAAATCATAAAGCAAACTCTCAAAAATATCCCTTATCTATCCGAACAGTAACTTATTTTCATCCTACTCTCAAAAAACTGCCTTCGCAAGAAATTTCCATTTATTTAAGAAAAAAATTATATTTTTTAACGATTATTTATATTCCCTGTATGCCAAATTTCACAACATAATATTCCCATTCTCATCCGGCTTCATGGGAATCGCAACCATAATATCTACCATAGAATGATACAATCCAATTCCTGCCCAACTAAATAACAGATAAATCAATCCTATCTTATAATGCTTCACATAAAAACGATGTCCGCCAAACCACCCTGTCAAAAATGCCAACCATATATATTTCTTTTTGTTTACCAAAATTGGCTCTTGCTGTTTCCGTGAAAACTTCTTACTGCTTTCAGATAGTTGGTCTTCGATTCCATATTCTTTTTTTAATTGTCTTAATTCTTCTGTTGCTATGGCAAGCTCCATCAAGGCTTCCATTTTTTCCTTGTCACTAACTTTTTTATCTTTCTCTGAAGTTTTAGCAAATAAGACACTTAAAAATTTTTTCCTCTCCTCTTTTCTATTCTCTCCATTTATATGTTCTTCTTGTGCACTTTGTATGGAATCTTCTGCTTCCTTTGCATTTATACTTGTTGCATCTAATTTTTTCGATGCCTCTTTACTACTCATATATTTTTATACCTTTATTTACTGTTCTAATTGTCTGGCATTTGCTTTTGCCTTAATCTCTGCAATTTTTTCTTGGATTTCTTCCATTTTTTCTTTTGTCAATGGATAAATCTTCAAAGCTACGATATTGCAGATAAGCCCAATAATAGGTGCTCCATAAAGACAGAATAATGATACTGAAAAAAGTGCCGTAGAATATTCTGCATTTTGGTCTGGAAGTGCATCTGTGAAACCAATGGCTGCATAAAGCCATGCTACAAGCATAGGTGCAAATGAAGAAACAATCTTATCTACAAAAGAAAACAATGTTCCCATTAAATTTGGTATGTATTTGCCTGTACGGTATACTTCATAATCCGCACAATCGGCTGTCATTGGAATAACCATATTGCCTGCAACACCGGATAAACCACCATTTACTACATTTAATATAAGATAAAAAACAAAAAAATATCCCATCCTAACATTTCCTTGACCATTAGATAACGTTTTTGGGTCACCAAATACCCAAAGTATAATCAATAAAATCTGACATATAATGCTTCCCCAAGAACCAATCAGCATAGCCTTTTTTTGTCCTAATGCAGTAGAAAGACCGCCTACAAGCAGTACAACAAAGACCGTAGTAGGAATTGCAACCATACTGGAAATAATACCATTTACTGCATAATCTCCAACTACAACCCCCATTAAAACTGCCATAACTGCAACATTGCCTCTTATCTGAAAAGCCAACTTATCAGATGAAGCCGATACAATAAGCATCTGCAATGCTTTGTTATTACTTAAAGTATCCAAATAATCTTTGATACTAACTTTACTATTTTTATTTGTCACATAAAATTCCGTTTTATCTTTTGGAGCAATGGAAATTACTGCTACAACTGTACAAATAGCAGACAAAACAGCTGTAATTACCCATAAATCCTGATACAGTCGGACATCCTTTAAAAAACCACCATATTTGACGGAAAGATTTGTTGCAATTACTTGAATCATCGCAAAAAGAAGCGTATTGTAAACTGCATCAAATATCGTAAATATCAGCCTCTGTTTCGGATCATTTGTCAGACAAATCTGCCCTGATTTTGTAACGATACTCTGTGCTGTATATCCCAAATAATAAACACAGGATACTACAATAAAAAATGGAAAACGCACTATTTCCGGTAAAATATGTGTCACATGAAATAAAATATAAGATGTAATGCAAAGAATTAGCTGTCCAATTACCATAAATGGTCTGTTTTTACCAAATTTACCATCCGTTTTATTTACCAGCAAATCTACCAACGGATCTGTCACACCGTCCCAAATTCTCATTATCATAGAAAAAGAACCTGCTAATACGGTACTCACACCAACCCAACCACTCAAATAATAAGCTACATACCCCATAAAAAAGAGATACAAATTGGTAGCAAGATTATTCATAGCAAAACCGCCAATTCGCCAAATTGGCACTCCATGAGTACCATCTTCACGATAATATTCTGACGTGCTATTCATAAGTACCTCCTCCTTTGTCCAAAAACCACTCTCTAAAGACCACTCTCATTTCCCCCATTTCTGAAATATATGGTTATGCAAATTGCAATATAGCAAATTCCCCAATTCACTATATTGCAATCTACTACATAAATATATGATCCATATAAACACTATATCAATATGATATAACACCCCAACATTATATAAATTTACCCTTATACTCCTAAATTGGCTTCAAATTCCTTAATTAACTGTATCTGATATGTTTCGTCAAAACTTCCGTCCAATAATTTTGGAAATGCTTCTTTCAATAAACGTTCCCAACTAAAGCCTTCTTTTCCAACAAGAATTGGATAATACCATACACCATTTTTGATTGCAGCATCTCTGTCTCCAGGTGCATCGCCTACCATAAGGATTTTCTTTACATCATAGCCTTTTTTAATCATTTCGCTAATACAAAATGCTTTTGAGCCTGCTTCCTGACATAACAATACACGACAATCTTCTTTTAAGGTATGTTTGCTCCATTCTGCTTCTACTGCTTCCCCATTTGCAGAAGATACAGCAGTCAGGTCTGCCTGTTTACACATTTCATCCATTGCCACTTTTACATTATCAAATGGCTTGTCATCTGCCGGAAGATTGTTGATAGCTCTGTTTGTGCGAATACTCCAAAGAAGTGCTTTTTCCACACATTCGCTGTTGCTTTTCTGTGTATATGCCAAAAGTGCCGGATTCGATAATTCTTTTGCTTCTTTTGTCCATGTTACGAATTCATCTAATCCTGTAAATTCGCAGCCTCTTTTTTGCATTTCTTCCAAAGCGAGAGCAAGTCCTTTAAAACGATTAATCCCCCTTGTAATAGAATACAAATTAATATCCAACCACAATTTCATACATTCATCAAATTTGTCTTCTAATCCGTAAGTATAAATCCACTGCGGTCCGAAACATTCCCTATGTTTCACTTCCATCGTATCCATTGCACAGCCATCACTATCAATACATACCATAAACTCGCTGTTTTTTTCAAAGTCAAAATATCCCATCAGCCAAAAATACCTCCTTATTTTATATTTTGTACAATTTCACTAATTATAACATGGTTCTTAATTTTTTTTCAACATATCTTACAATATTTTCTATATTTCTATTACATTTTTATTACAGATTTGCGAATAAAAAAGACCGTCGCATAAAACTATACGACGATCTTTTTCTATATTTTATGTTTCTAACAGATTCCTCCCTGCAGCAAAGGCATCCACGTAACATCAAATTAAAATACAACCATTTTCATCGCTTTTTATCGGAATTACTTCCAAAATATCAAGCGCTGCCATACTGAAAGGGATAATTGTCCAAAAAAAGACTAAATAAATTGCTCCCAAATAATACCGTTTTGCATAAAACCGATGACCACCCATCCAGCCTGTCAGTATTGTCAGCCATATGTATTTTTTTTTGTTGACCAAGTGTTTTTCACGCTCTTTACCTTTTCCGGTAAGCTTCCAAATAAGCCCCCAAATCCCATAGACTTCTGCCTCCATACCGGCATCTTCCATGGCATCTCGCATAGCAAAGTCCGCTTCTGCAATCTCATGTACCATTCGGTCTAAACTTTTACTTTCTTTTTCTTCCAATTTGTCCTCCTTCAAGCATTACTTAATATTATGCATTTTTCTTCATAGCTTCTGCTTTGATTTCTGCGATACGGTCCTGAATAGATTCCATCTTTTCTTTTGATAATGGATAGAACTTCATAGCTACTACGTTTAAGATCCAACCAATACATGGTGCACCAATTAAACATGCCATAACTACCCAGAAAATACCACTAGAATATGGTGTTTGTACTGTTGGAAGTGCATCTTTAAATCCGATTGCAGCAAACATTACGGATACTAATGTAGATGCTAAAGAAGAAATAACTTTATCTACGAATGAGAATAATGTTCCCATTAAGCCAGGTACGTATTTACCGGAACGATATACTTCGTAGTCTGCACAGTCTGCTGTCATTGGGATAACGATAGAGCTTGCAATTCCGGAGAAACCTTTCATTAAGCACCAGAATAAGATGTAAAGGACACCGAATAAACTCCAGTTAGAACCTACAAATAAGTTACCCCATGTTGCAGGATTTGTTAAGCTAACGATTGGAAGTACCATAGTGGAAGCATCTAAAAGTAAGAAAATAAGGAACATACCTGCTGCGGATGCTAACGCACCTACTGTACCAACTATAAGTGCCATCTTCTGACCAAGTTTCTTAGCAACAACACCCATACCAAGCAAACCAAGAAGCATTGTCGGAATGGCTGCGATTGCGGACTGTGAACCAAAGTAAGCATAGTTTCCTGCCATAACACCGAATACACAAATCATGATAGTAGAGTTTGTCTGCATAGACATACTTAATTTATCAGAAGAAGCTGCTACTACAAGCATCTGGATACCACGGTTGTGAGCCATAACGTCGATGTAGTCTTTGATTGTAACTTTCTGAACTTCACCTGTACCAAAGTATTCGCTTCTGTCTTTTCTCCAAAGACCAAAAATTGCAAGTGCTGCACATATAGCTGCAAGTCCACCAATTAATAAGTGAAGATGCTGGAACATTTCCGGATTGTACATTGCAGATAAAGAAACGTCTGCAACTTTATCATACTGTGCTAAATATCCGTCTAAGTTGTTTACAATTTTAAGAGTTTCTTCAGATGCAAGTTCTGCAAAGTTAACTGCATCACCGGCTTTCATATCCAACGGAACTTTTGAATCTTTTGCTGTGGAAGTTAATACTTTTACTAAGTTTGGATTCTGTGCAATTAATTCCAAAATCTTATCTTTGTTTGTAGAAACAAATAATGTGAATTTTGGCATCAATGTATCAGATACATAAATCGGGAACCATACACTAAGTGCGATTAAGTTATAAACCATATCGAACATAGAGAATGTCGGTCTCTGCTGTGGGTCGTTTGTTAAACAGCTCTGTGCGGATTTTGTAACTACACACTGTGCTGTGTAACCAAGAACGTATACCATGTAAATCACGATAAATACAGGAAGTCTGATTCCCTGTGGAATTGTCGGAACTACCCAGAACATTAATGCTGTTGTTAAGAATAAGATTACGTTACCGAGTACAATAAACGGACGGTTTTTACCGAATTTACCGTTTGTTTTGTCTACTAACATACCTACGATTGGGTCAGTTACACCATCCCAGATACGCATTACAGTAACGAAAGAGCCTGCAAATACTACACCGACACCGATGATACCTACTAAATAGTAAGTAATGTAACTAACTAACATCATATAAAGATTAGTAGATGTGTTGTTTAATGCATACAAGCCAATTTCCCACGTTTTGGCACGATGCATACCACTATTTTTGTTTTCTGCCATTTTGATTTCCTCCCTTTTCCTTATTTTGACAGTGGCAGTTGTCAATAGTCTTTCCTTATAATTAAAAACTATTGTCTGTCCAAAAGCTTCAGAAATCGTCTGCAAGCCCAATTTCTCAAACTTTATATCAAATCAATCACATTTCTGTGAAAAATTTGCAATATTATTCTTTACAGAAAAAACACTCTATATGTTATAGTACACTACCTGTATACAAGCTGTCAATAAAATTTACTTTTTTCGACATTTTATACATTTTTCACTATTAAATTTATGCAATTTTAATAATAAACCAAATATTTTTATAGAATATTTATATTTTTGCTGCAAATTGCAATGGTATAAGAATTCCTATCTGATTATAGTTTCTGATTCCTTTTGTATAATTTCACTAATTATAACACTTTTCTACCATTTTTTTCAACATATATAACAAATTTTTCTCATTATTTTTTAATCATTCACACAATTGACAATCCCCATTTTCCGATTATAATAAGAACCATAAAAATTATATAATTTTAATTAAGGAGGAATATATGTTCAAACATAAGCATACGGCTTCCTCTGATACCGTATATGAATCGTTAAAAGAAGATATTTTACATTTGGTGCTTCCACCGGGAGCAGCTATCAGCGAAATCGAGATGGCAGAACATTTTCATATCAGCCGCACACCTGTTCGTGATGCATTTAAGCGTCTGGAACGAGAAGGGCTTTTGGAAATCCAACCTCATATAGGCACATTCATCTCACTTATTGACTTAGATGCAATCACCGATATTTTATATATCAGAGATGTTTTGGAATGTGCTACATTAACGAATTTAATTCCTATGTACAATGAATCTTTGGATTTACGGATTTGCATTTTGCTCGAAAAACAAAAAGCATTATTAGAAAGTGATTTGCCACCCGAAGAACTGGGTCGTGCTTTTTTACTGGCAGACCATGAATTTCACAATACCTTATTCGCAGCAGCCGGCAAACCAAATATCCCGAAGTATTTAAATCAACTCAATTATCAATATGAGCGTTTCCGTACTTACATTAATTTTACCGGTAAAAGTGATTTGAAAAAACTGTATGCTTCCCATGTAGAAATCGTAGAACGTATCCGCCAAAAGGATGCAGTCGGATTACAGAAAGTCATTAAACATCATCTTTACGATGGTTTTCAATCTAACAGCCATATTATTTATAATCACCCGGAATTTTTTAAAGATAATCATCGAAAAAACATTTTATAAAAAACAGCGGTAGAATTTTAGGTGCAACTTACCATTTCTACCGCTGTTTTCCAAGCAACTGCTATCCTGTAGCCATATTGCCTACTCGGATTCTTCCTTTTTACTTGTTGTCTCTGTATCATCTTCTGTAACAGTTTCACTTGCCTGTATCTCTAGTTCTTTCGAACCATTCACTTCCATCCAGTCATTGACATATTTATGAAAATTATCATTTAAAACGCCTGCTGAATAATTCACAAGCCCTCTTACATAGGCTTTCATCATATCCATGTAATCTTCGCTAACTTCTTCGCTCGTCCTTGAAACCGCAGTCCCTTCTGACTTATTATAAATTACTTTATCCGTAATAAAACTACGGTCGGAAAAGACTACTAGTGGAGAAGCATCTGAGAGCATATCCCTTCCTGCAAAGAGTCTTGAATCAAATTCAAATCCGAACAAATTCAGTATCGTTGGGTAAATATCCGCTGCACAGCAGGTTTTCTCCACAACGATATTTTCCATTTCCGAGTTCCAGAAAATAAGGCTGTTTCTATATAATTCCAAAGAATCTTCCAATTTTTTTCCCGAAAATTCCTCTAATACGCTAGTCTCCAGACCATATGGATAATGGTCTGTGCTCAATACAATCACCGTTTTTTCTAATTTTCCTGCCTTTTCAAGTTCTTCCAACAAATAAGTCATGGCTTTTTCCAACTCATAGTTGCAGGCAATATAGGCTTTCATTTCTTCTGAGCAATCCAAATTTGCAACAACATCCTTATTTTTAATTGATTGTGAGTTCCCTGTAAAGTCATAAACCATATGTCCGGAAACGGTCATATAATAAGTAAAGAAACGTTCATCATTGATATATTCAGGAATCGAAGCAACCATCATATCGTAGTCAGAAGCCGGCCATGCTTTTGCATTTTCCATTGGAAGTATCCAAGAACCATATTTACTTTCCGGTAAAGAACCTAATTTTGTGGCTTTAAAAACATATCCCATATTTGGATGTGTCAGATGTCTGTCATAATATGACAGCGAATTATTGTGATAAGCACGAGCTGTTACACCCTCTTTTGCAAAATACTTTGCCAAAGAATATGGTTGTTCTTTGTCCGCAGAGCGTTTCATGCTGTTTTGTTCATCCGGAATCTGACCTGTCATATTGACATATTCGCCATCACTGGTACTTGTTTGCCACAGAGGCACATAATAATCGTCTACAATTAAACCATTATTCACCAATTTATATAAAGTTGGCGTTATTTCTTCGCTAACTGCATAATGGGAAAATCCTTCTGCTGTAATCAATATCAGGTTATATCCTTCAAACATGCCTGTATATTCATTTTTATTCGTCGGAGTCATCGTCTCCATAAATGCGGCAAGTTTTGCAATATTCTCATTATTTTCGGATTGTGCCACAATATCCTCTGCACGAATGGAAAATACATTTGGAATTATAGAAATATCCGTCTCTGTTTCTGCCTCTGTTGTGCTTAAATCTTCCGTTCCATCCACAATCTGCGAATTCGTTCCCATGTTTGCCCATGCATCCATCGAAATTTCTTTTTCTTTTAATATTTTTCCTAAAATATCTCTTTCCACAATCGGCAACATTCCATATTTTTTTGCCACCTCATTAGGAGCATACATCGCCTGATATTCTTCATAAAAACCTAAATTTGCAACATACCCTGCTAAAAGCAAAAATATGCTAACTGAAATGCCGGCAACTGCATACAATCCTGCTTCTATTCTTTTCTGCTTTCGCAAAGCTTTTAGTTTCAGAATTCTTTTACGCGTCAGATAGAACATGCCTGCAAGCGGAAGCAGCATAAGAAAAAGATAACCAATATTCTGTCCCACACCAACAAGAGCTTCCCGCCAGTATTCTGACAATGCATCTCCCCCTGTCGTAACGGCTACTGCAAGTCGAAGCGGTAGTTTAAAGATATGCAAATATACCAAGTGTACTGCATACATCAGATAATTGATTCCCATTAAAATCCAAAATACAATCTGATTTTTTTTCTTCTTCCGAAACAATGTAACAAGAATTGTTTCCATCGCCGCAATCGTAATTGCTGCCGGAAGCATTAACATAGGATTGACCAATCCCAAACCGAATCCTGCAAGATGATAAATCGCTTCCATATAAAGAAGCGTACCTAAAATTGCCAGAAATATTTTTCTCATTTCCCACTCCTATTTTTCCTAATATTGCAGTTTTAACTGCAATACTTCGATTTTCCCTTTTTTGCAACATAAAAAATTATACATGATTTTCTTACTTTTGTCGATATTTGTCGAATTATAACACGGAAATCAGTTTTTATAAATGAATGAAGTTTATAAAAAATTGTATCTTGTTTGCATATGACGGATAATGAGTTACTGTACACTCCGTATCCAGTAACGAGTAAAAATCCATGCTAAATTTGCTTCGCAAATGGATTTTTACTTGCAAAATTTACGTTTTCATACGTACTTAGCAGTAAATGCTAAGTACTGTGTGTACAGTAACATAATGATATGCTTTATAATATCTGCCAAAAAAAAGAATTTGTAACATTCTTCTAAATATGGTATACTTGATTTGATTTTTGATTATCAAGATTATCAATAAGGAAGCAGGTATTTATTATGAAAATCGGTTACGATAACGAAAAATATCTAAAAACACAATCTGAACATATCAAGGAGCGAATCAGCAAATTCGACAATAAACTTTATCTGGAGTTTGGTGGAAAATTATTTGATGATTTTCATGCCTCCCGTGTTCTGCCGGGTTTTGCCGCTGACAGCAAGCTTCAAATGCTGCTCCAGCTTGCAGACCAAGCAGAAATTGTTATGGTTGTAAGTATTGAGGATATTGTTAAAAATAAAATTCGTGAAGACTTAGGTATCACATACGATGATGATGTCGTTCGCTTGATTGATGCATTTCGTACCAAAGGTCTTTATGTAGGAAGCGTGGTACTTACCAGATACACCGAACATCAGGCAGTTACGCATTTCCAGAAACGTTTGGAATCTTTGGGCGTAAAAGTTTACCATCATTTTACGATTCCGGGATATCCGACCAATGTTTCACAGATTGTAAGTGATGAAGGTTTTGGAAAAAATGATTATATTGAAACTTCAAGACCACTTGTAGTCGTAACAGCCCCGGGGCCAGGAAGCGGAAAAATGGCAACTTGCCTTTCTCAGCTTTACCATGAACACAAACGTGGTATCCGTGCCGGTTATGCGAAGTTCGAAACATTCCCTATCTGGAATCTTCCACTTGACCATACGGTAAACTTAGCTTATGAGGCGGCTACCGCAGATTTAAATGACATCAATATGATAGACCCTTATCACTTAAAAGCATATGGTGTGACAACCGTAAACTATAACCGCGATGTGGAAATTTTCCCTGTCCTAAATGCAATTTTTGTTAAAATTTATGGGGCAAGCCCTTATGCTTCTCCTACTGATATGGGTGTAAATATGGTTGGAAACTGCATTATTGATGATGAAGCCTGCCGCGAAGCATCGCGTCAAGAGATTATCCGCAGATATTACCAAGTGCTTGTAGGTGTTGCACAGGGTAAACGTACAGAAGAAGAATTAAATAAAATTGAACTTTTGATGCAAAAAGAAGATTTATCCGTTACAGACCGTCATGCCGTACCACCTGCAAGAAGTCGTGCGGCTGCAACAAATGCCGCTGCTGCTGCGATTGAATTGCATGATGGACGTATCATAACCGGAAAAGCAGGAGCTTTGCTTGGCTCAAGTGCGGCCGTTCTTATGAATGCCTTAAAAGTGCTTGCAGGTATTCCTCATGAGCATTTAATTCTTTCACCGGAATCCATTGCCCCGATTCAGGCATTGAAAACTCAGTATTTAGGCAGTAAAAATCCACGACTTCATACAGATGAAGTATTGATTGCACTTTCTGCAACTGCCGCTAACAATGAGGAGGCTGCACTTGCATTAAAACAACTTCCTAAGTTAAAAAATTGCCAGTTCCACTCTACGGTAATGTTGTCGCAGGTGGATTTGAGAACCTTTAAGAAATTGCATTGCGATGTTACTTGTGATGCGAAGACAGAGTAAATGATGAAATAAAAAACAGAGTTTGCGTATCTTATCTTTAAGATTTTGCAAACTCTATTTTTTATTTAGATTATTTATTATATAAACTCAAATTCTGTTCCATTTTTTCTCCATGTAATGTAAAAGGGTTGTTCACCCAAAAGTAAACAACCCAAATTTTGAATCGTCCACTAAAGCAGGGTTACTGTATGATTTGCATCATAGACTAAACAACCTTGCCCTAGCATCTCCTCTTTAACCACGCTTTTTCCGCAAAATCTCCACATTTTCCTCCACTTGTTTTTTCTTAAGCGGATACCATACCCACATAATAATCGAAAGCAATAAAAATCCAACTGCCGGAACAAGTGTGGAAATATTAAAAATACCCTCTAAAACATCTCTATCAAAAGCCGTCTTTTCAGAATATCCGACAAGTGTTAGAAGTCCACCCGAAAGTCCTGCAGCCGCTGCCTGTCCGAGTTTTCTGGAAAAGGAATATAATGCATATACTGCTCCATCCTCACGAATTCCATTTCTAATTTCCGAATAATCAATCACATCCGTAATCATCGCCCATGAAATCAACATAAATACGCCAAGTGCCATCCAGCAAATTCCTTGAATAGCTACATAAACCCATACATTTTGCGGACGAATAAAAAATAAGAGTACACAAGCTGCTGTTGCAATAAATCCCGAAATTACGCCAATTTCTGCTTTTCCTATTTTTACTGCAAGTGGCTTGGCAACTGCCGCAACAATAACTGTACCAATCAACATCAATACCATAGAAACGGATTGTGCCGTTGTATTTCCATAATAATTTGGAAATACATAGTTTGACATTGACTGAATGATAAGCTGTGCCGTCAACATTGCAACTGATGCACAAATAATTGAAATAAGAGCACGATTGGTAAGTGCATTTTTTAACATCTGAACTACATTGTTTCGTTTTGCAAGATTTGGGTCTGCTTCTAAATTTACACGTTCTGTTACAAGTACATAACAAATCAGATAAGAAATAATGGCAAGTATTGAGAAAATACCCGATATTGTCGTAAAAATCTTACCATCTAATACCACAAGCCCATTGACTTCTTTATAAGCAATAAGCGGAATAAACGCACCTACAAGAACACTTGCAAAGGAAGCTCCCACACTTCGATAGGTAGAAAGAGACTGTCTGTCTCCCGGGTCTTCGGAGATGGCAGATGCCATAGAACCGTATGGAATATTTGCCGCTGTATAAAAAATCGAACCCCATAAAATATAGGTTACAAATAAATAGGCGATTTTAAATCCCATCGGCATATTCGCTAATCCACTTTGGTATATCAAAAAAGAAGAAAGTGCTACCGGTCCGCACATGCGAAGCAACCACGGCTTAAATTTTCCGTTTTTTGTTGTTTTGCCTTTGTCACAAATTCGCCCCATTGTTACATCTGTAAATGCATCCACAAATCTTGCAACCATCATGACTGCACCTACTACCGCTGCTGAGACACCCATCACATCTGTATAAAATTTCAATAAAAAAGTGGAAGACAGCACAAACGTAAAATCGTTTCCGATGTCTCCCATCAAATATCCAAACTTATCTCTGAATCCAAATGGTCTCTCCATCGTATGTTCCTCCTTACTGCTTTTGCAGCACTATTTTCATACTATGGTGTCCAAAGATTCTTTTTTCTATGCATCTATCTTATTGATTTCTACTTTCATTTGACATATTTTTCAAAAAAAGAAATCACATATTTTTTAACTTCCTGCACATCATAATGCCGAAAGGAAGGTGTAAGATATGTCAAACAACAAAAACTCTTATAACGAAAACAACAAATCCAATAATTCTTACAACAACAATAACTCAAATAACAAATCTAGCAATGCAAACAATTGCAGAAACAACACTCAAGACAAGACAAACAATAGCACAAACAACAGCTATAATAACAAATCCAACAACAAATCAAGCAACAAGACAAGCAATTCCGCTTCTGAATCTTCCCGTCCTAGAAAAGATGGCCCTGGCGGTTCTTTCTAAGTATTGCTGAGAAATAATTTTACTTTATAAACTTTTATTTTTATATTAATATGCATAAATAAAATTTATAAAGTAATATACAAAAACGCCACATAAATGATACAAATATCATCTATGTGGCGTTTTTATTTAATTTGCGTTAATATCAATGAAATTCAAACGATGAATTCTTCTTAATGCAAATTTATTCATAGTAAACGCAAATACACCCGCTACAACAATTGCCGAGAGAAATGCATCCGCATTTGGTGTATGTATATAACGAACCGGACCGACTTCCATAACACGAACAACCAGATAACTTAAAACCATACCTACACCACAACCTATAACAAGTCCCATTACTGTTAGGATGCTATTATCTCTGGAAACAAATCGCTTTGTTTCTCTTAATGTAAAACCATTGATACGCATTACGGATAATTCTTTTGCTTTTAGGTTAATATACATGACATTCTGGTTAAACAGAACTAAAACTGCCATAACGCCTGCAAATATGAAACAGATTAAAACAACCATATCCATAATGTTACCCATTCCACCAAATTCACTATTATCTCTTAAAGAAATAAATCCTTCCATCGTACCTACTTTTTCATAAAGTCCATCAATACTTCCTTTGAGCAGGAACACACATTCATCGGTTTCTTTACCCATAACTTCTTCATAATAACTGTCTGATGTCACAAACATATAATAATTCAGATAATGGTCTATGATTCCGGAAACGACAACTTCTTTCGGATTACTATCTTCATCCATGATTTCAAAAGTTGAACCTTTTTTCAAACCGGCTACTTCTGCATATCTTGTGGAAACCAAAAATCCATCTTCCGGTACTTCTAAAATCTCTTTTGTATTCGGGTCTTCTAATAACATATATTCTTTTAACTCTTCGCTATTGGAAATTGCCATTACATGACCGGTCGACCAGTTTCGACCCTGCTTGCGAATATAACTCAGTTTATCATGAACTTTGGTATAAGAAATTTCTTCTGCATCCAAAACTTTCTCAAACTCTCTTAAGTCTGCTTTTTCGCTATCTACTACCAGACGATTTTCATATAAGAAATATTTCTCAAACTGTATTACGGAAGAAGTGTCCATAATGGATTGTAACGTAAAGCACATTACCAAAAGGGACATACATCCTACAATTCCCATAATGGTAGTTATCATTCGGGATTTATCCCCTAATGCATTTTTAATCATAGCACGGGTATATGATTTTCTTTTCTGATAAAATTTCCAATTTTCAAAGAAAAATGGTTTTTCTCGTTTCGGCATTTCGCCACGCAACAATTCTGTTGCAGGTAATGCAATTTCTTTCGCACATGCCACGTAAGCGGATACTGCAAAGACCATTAAACAAATGACCGATACTAAAATAGCATGTGGCCAAGAAAATACGCGTGTAATTTTACCAAATTGGAATACTTTTTCATAAATTCCAAAATTTAATCCTTGTACAAGATACAATGCAGAAACCCAACCTTGCAATGTACCCCATGTTCCACAGATAAGACTGTAAGACATATAATGTGTTAAGATTTCTTTGTTTGTAAAACCAAGTGCTTTTTGTACACCAATCAATGCACGTTGTTCATTAATCATACGGGCAATGGCAGCATGACATACTGTAATACTTACAATTAAGAAAATAATTGCCATAGAATAACTTAATCCGTCAAGAGTAGCTACAATTGTCTCAATACTACGCACATCACCGATATCATTTCTTATGGATACAACCCAATCTTTTTCTTGAATATCTTTCACTTCTTCTTCTGCATCCGCATATTCTTTCTGTGCATCCGCAAGTTTTACTTCTGCATCGGCAATTTCTGCTTTTGCAGTTTCGATTTCTACTTTTGCGTTGGCAATTTCTGTCTTTGCAGTTTCAATTTCTGTTTTTGCACTTGCAATTTCGCTTTCGGCATCTCTAATTTCTGCTTTTGCACTTGCAAGTTCTCTTTCAGCACTTGTAAGTTCTTTTTCCGCATTGGCTAACTGACGTTCTCCACTATTATACTCATTAATTGCAGATAAAAGAGGTGCACCCGCATCTCCAAGTGCTTGTAATTGTGTTTTTGCTTCACTAAAATTCGTTGACAAACCGGCACTTTGTAATGCACTTATTAAATCATTTTTCGCACTATCAAGTTCGGATTTCTTATTGTTAAACGTTCTTTTTTCACTTGCAAGTTCTTTCTCAGCATTAGAAAGTTCTTTTTTTGCATTGGCAAGTTCTTTCTCGCCATCGGCAAGTTCTTTTTCACCATTCGCTAATTCTTTCTCACTATCGGCAAGTTCTTTTTCACCTTCTGCAAGTTTAATTTTTCCATCTTCAATTTCTTTTTCTGCATTGGCAAGTTCTTCTCTCGCCTCGGCAAGTTCATTGTTTACACGTTCCATAATGGAATCATAACGAATTTGGGAACGTTCTTCTCCTAAAAGTTGCACTTGCTCTTTCAATGTTGTTTCATGCATTTTATATTCATCCGAAAAATAATAATAATTATCTAATTCGTAATTTTTAATATAAGCAGTTGTATAACAATCATCAAAATGTGATTTATCAAATGCTTCTTTTGTTAATGCAATATAATAATATGCAGAACCAATTCCTGTTTCGCCTTTTCCTCTAGCATCTAATGCCTGCACACAAGTATAGGCAGGTTCATTGATAATCGCAGTTACTACAAAACGTTCTTCTTTTAATTCTCCTTCGTGGTCGATGAAAAGCGTATCCCCTACTTTGATACCTTCTTTTTCTGCCATCTTTTGCTCAATAGCTGCCTCGCCTTCCGCTTTCGGAAGTATTCCTTCCAAAATGACAGGTTGATTCATATTGTCGAGTAACGCATGTGCCTGAATCAGCATTTTTCCTTTTTCTGTTCCTGTTTCCCACAAAACCATAGAAGAAAAACCACCTTCGGCTTCATCAACACCTTCTAATTCAACAAGTGCCTTAATATCATCATCTGTAATACCATTTCCACTCGTAACTTCTAAGGACTGTAACTTATTTTCTACAAAGTAGTTACTTGCATGTTGTAAAATCGCAATTACACTAGACTGGTCTCCAAGATAGATGGATACACCTGTTGTTGCAATCGTAGCGATTGCTAAAAAAGAAACCAGATTTTTTTTGATGGTTCGAAATAAATATTTTCTCTGTGTCTTTTTCATTACCATACCAACTCCTTCGCACTAGCAGGATGTTCATTGCAGATAATCTCAGATACAACGCCACCTTTCATATGAACAATACGATTTGCCATTTTTGCAATTTCCTGATTATGTGTTACCATTACAAGTGTTCTGCCTGATTTTATAACATCTTCTAAAACTTTCAGTACTTCAATACTTGTTTCATAATCTAACGCTGCTGTCGGTTCGTCTGCAAGAATGACACGAGGCCTCTTAATTAAAGCTCTTGCAATCGATACACGCTGCTGCTGTCCTCCGGAAAGTTGTGCCGGATAATTTTTTCTTTTTTCCCATAATCCGACACTTTCCAATGCTTCTTTTGCGGTCATGGAACTATGATTTAATTCTGCAATAAAATTCAAATTTTCTTCTGCTGTCAAAGTTGGCATCAAATTATAAGCCTGAAAAATAAAGCCAATCCAATTTCTTCTATATGCGGTTAATTCAGACTCTTTTGCATCTGCATACTCTTCACCATCAAAGATAATAGAGCCTGTGGTTGGTTTATCCATACCGCCAATAATATTTAATAATGTAGATTTTCCTCCACCGGATTCGCCTAAAATAACTAAAAATTCGCCTTCTTTGATGTCTAAATCTACACCTTTTAACACACGTGTTTCGGTTTCACCTTTTCCGAAATTCTTTGTAATGTTTCGCAGAGAAATAATGGCTTTATTATCAGCATTGGTAACTTCACTTACTATTGGGGTATTATTCGCTTTCTTTTTCATGCATGCTTCCTCTTTTCCTTATAATTAATCCTCTAAATTTTAATAAACAAGTGCTTTCCTTTTTTCCCCTATAAGTAAAATTTCCAACTTTTATTTAACCGAATGCGGATTGCGAATATCCGCTTGACTTTTCCAATTTTTTATTTCTCCCCTAATACATCTTCCTGCATATCCTCTGTACTTACACCCATCTGCTTGCACAAATTTTTCATATACTGATATGCGGCACTATGCATCATAAGTTCTGCTACTTCTGCTACATATCTGTTTTGCCATTTTTCAAATGGTGTATTTTTTACCCAAAGGTTAAATGCACCCATTGCCTGACCGCACCAAATCTGCATATCTGTTTTATGTGCTTCATCGCCTTGTACTGCCCATCTGGAAGAATTTCCAAGATACCACCTGAATACAAGTGCCATTTTCAGTTTTGAATTACTTTCTGCTTTTTCAATCTGTTTCGGATTTACTTTTGCAAAATATGTTTTTGTGCTTTCCCAAACACTATCAAACGATTGCTTCAAGATACGCTTTTCAATTCGTTCACGCTCTTTTTGCGGAATTTCTTCAAAAGAAGCATATTTTACATAATATTCATACAATTTCTGTGCATTCTGCGGATACATGGTTTTCTTTTTGATAACTTCTACTTTTGTACCCATTTCAAACATATCGGCACATGGAGCCATTGTTACATCTGCCATTGCAGTTTCTTCCAAGCATTGTTTTACATAATCGGAAGTTCCTGCTTCCACACAACTTTGGTTGACAGAACCTGTTACAACATAAGATGCACCCATTTCAAATGCACCAAGACAGGAAAGTCCTGTTCCGATTCCACCACCCGCACCGATACGAACCGGTTTTTGGTAGTGATACTGTTCCTGTAACTGATTTGCCAATGCAACAAGTGCCGGAAGCATACTTACAAGTGGTCTTCCGTCTGTATGACCACCGGAATCCGCTTCTACGGTAATGTCATCTGCCATTGGAATTTTTTGTGCAAGGCGAGCTTCTTCTTCGGTAAGAAGTCCTTCTTTTACCAATCCTGCTACTATCTTTTCTTCCGGAGGCATAACAAATTTTGTCAAAACTTCCTCACGAGACACTTTTGCAATCATTTTGTGTGGAATCTGAATGATTCCGTTTTTCTCTGTAATTCCCTTTACACGATAATATACCAATGCTTTGGAAATGGTAATGTAAGCAGATGCTTCCACAGCCGGGACATTCTTTTCTACTAACAATTTTGCAAGTTTCATTTCCATATCTGCATTTCTGTTACTAAGCATATTTATCATATATGGTTCTTGATTGGATAATGCTTTTTGAATTTTTTCAATTTCTTTACGAAGTGTTTCTATGCTACAACCACCTGCACCATAAGAACCCATAAAACCTTTTTTGCCTAATGCAATAACCATGTCTGCGGAAGCAATTCCGTTTGCCATTGCACCGGCATAGTAGGCATATTTTAGATTGTAATCTTTTTTAAATGCATCATTTCCCAATTTTTCGGCTGTGATATTTGGAATTTGAAACAAAAGCTTTTCTTTTTTTAATTCCTCTGTTGATACCACAACTTTTCCTTTTTGCTTATAGACAAAAAGAACCGGATATTTTTTATTTGCAAGTATTTCGCAACTGTTTTTGCGATTCATAATTGCCATAATGTTCCTCCTAATATATATTCACAATCTGCTTTCGCTCTTTCTGTATAACAGAATAACTACTATAAAATAGTTATTCTGTTACATCAACTTGAATTTACTCTGAATCATCGAAAATTCTAAACGCGAAATGTTCTATTTGAATAACCTGTATTTCATTATTAAAAATACCTGCATCCATAACAAAATGAATGCCATCTTCTCGTTCTTCCGCTTCTTTCACATGTATTTCATAGCGAAGTAAACTGTTTTCTTTTCGAACCTGACCACGGAATTTTGATTTTACAGAAGTATTTAACATCATTACCACATTCGTGTTGTGATAACGCCCCAACATACCTGCATGTGCCATAAGGAAAATTGCTATCTGAATAGCACCATCAATCATAATAATGCCAGGGAATACAGGGTCATTTTTAAAATGTGCTTTAAATGGCCACATATCCGGTGTAATATCTTTTTCACCGCAAATCATTCCACGACCATATTTTCCACCGTTATAATCAATGTTTGTAATACGTTCAATCATTTTCATATCAAATGGAATATAATACTTTTCTTTGAAATAAATAGGAATTTCCTTTCCAAAACATGCTTCATAATTTCCTTCAAAGAAAGAAAGAACCTGTTCTTGTGTATAAGAAGTTTTCTTAGCATTTGTAAAATGTAACAATTCTTTCGGTTCTACTTTTTTCAATTGTTTTTTCTGTGCAACAATTCCTTTTTTCGATGCAAGTTCTGCCTTTGTAAAAAATCCACCGGATGCTTCACTTATAGAAATCAGTTCATCGCCATTATAGGTTTCATAGGTATAAAACATTATGGTTGTAGAACCATTCTGTACAAATTTGTGAACCTTAAATACGGTTCGCATAACATCTCCAACACGTAACGGACGACTACTATAACAGGTTTGTACAGAATCCAATGCTCTGTAAGAGAGTGTACCATTTGACATCACATCAAGTCCCATATATCCCAAAAGGAAAATTCCAATATGAGAAGCTTCTGCAGCAATAAGATAAGAAATTTCCTTATCTCCTCTACGGAATACACAATCTTCATCAACGTCATATTCTGCAACAATCTCTGATGGACGAAGTTTTCCAAACTCTGCATCAATGGATATAATACGAGAAACAAACAAAAATGGCGGTAATGGCATTCTTGCACGAATCGGATACTTATCCACTTCTTTATATTGTTCTCCTAATACGGATGCCATGGAATTTTCCGTCATTTCGATAACTTGTGCTCTATCCCAGAGATAATTCTTGTTTGAAATCGATGTTGTACTTGCAACGGTTGCTTTATTTGCGACTGCTGACTTATTTGTAACTGCTGCTTTATTTGCGATTTCATTTTTATTGGATACTGATGTTCCACTTGAAATCGCTGTTTTTGCTGAATCAGAAGTTGAAATTGGTTCTGTATTTTCAGCTACACCTGCAACTATATTTTTTGACACATTTCCAAAGGAAGCAAGTGCCTGTGCAAATAATTGATTTTCTGCCTGTACATACATTTCATAGGCTTTTTGGTTGATACTCATCTGATTTTTCAAATACTCATTCAATTGCTCTTGAATATTTTCTTCTAATGAAATAGGGGCTTGGTATACTTTTTGCATAGTTGCCTTTTTTTGTAATCCAGTATTTGATGTTGATTCTAACTTGTTACGTTTTGTATCATTGTTGTTTGCAAGACTATTACTTATATTTTGATTACTTGCAACTGTTTGTATCTGTGCGTTTGCTTGTATATTTTTATCAACACCTATTTGCATCTGTACAGCATTTGTTGCCGATGTTTTATTGTTTTGTGACTCTACTTTTTCTGTCTGTACTTCACATTCTGTCTGCACATTACTGTTTTCATCCGTTGGTACTTTCTTGCTTGCAAGTTGGATATCCTCTTTTAACTTTGCAATTTCTACATCTTCAAACAATGTATCTTTTACAAATTTAATTCGAGAGTACATTTTCTCAAAATCAAATGCTACATTTCCTGCAAGCATAGCAGCACATAAGTTTACTAAATAATCTGCGGTATCTCTATCTTCATAAACGGAAACTACCTGTGCATCCGGTTTCCCCTCAAGTGTTACTTTCGCCCAATTTCCACACAACTGTGTTGTACTTATATCAATAAATACACGAGCACCTTCTTTATAAAGTGTCTCTACTGTCTGTGTATAGTCAACGGGTTTTGTAATAATTGCTGCAAAGTTTTCTGCAAACATTTCGCATGTTTCGTCCATATACTTTTTGAAATGAGAACTCATGATTTTATAGTCTCGGTGCTCTAAATTTAAATGCAACTCATGAGCAATCAATTCTTTTCGTATATTTTCGTATTCACTTTCTACAACAGGTGTATGAACATAGGTTGGTTCATCTAATGCTTTTGCGATACAACCAATCTGTCGGAACAACTTTTCACAGGATTTTTTCTCTCCGCAAACAATTACATCTTTTGGTGAGCCTTCAATAATAATAAAGACATCATCATAATCTTTGATTGCTTTTTTTACTTTTTCCGCACTAAATTTAAGGTAGTATTTTGCTAAATTTATTTTATGGTTAAAATAGCGTTTTTCCTGTAAATCAGTTTCTTCTAAAATTCTACGCATAATTGATTCGACCGGACGCAGTGCATCGTGTAACGCTTTGGTTTCTGCATTGGACTGATTTTTTAATTCTAAATTGAAGTAATGAAAAACAATTTCTCCCATACTTGCACCGGAAAGATAATCCGGCTTAATACCAACCGTCTTTAACAAAAACATTACTATATAAGTTGTAATGACTTCTGACAAATAGTTATTTAATAACTTATTTTCACTTGTTCCTAAACGGTTTTCATCACTATATTTACTGTTTTCATCTACAAAATCATATAATTTGCCTACAAATCGATGGAATGCCTTACTATTAAACATACCACCCGGAGGATTCATAAATACAACCTTTGGATTTTTTATATTGTGTCGGATATAAAGCGAACCTGTTTTGCTTTTCCAATAAAATCCTTCTTCCAAAAGGCGATTACTCTTTGTAAGTAACTCCTCTATCTGTGTTTTTAAACTGTTTTGGTCTTCTACCAAAAATACGATGATATTTTCCTTACGCTTTACGTTTAATGCTTCCACATAGGTTCGCATAGTCCAAAAAAGTCCTTTTTCCTTTGCACTTTTTTGTAAGTTCAAAAGGGTTTCTTTTGCTTCTTCCACAGTATCGAACACCACCGGAATTAAGTATCGTTTGGATTCGAAAACAGCCTGATTTACAAGTTCTGCTTCTTTTATTTTGAGTTTCATACCATCTATGTTTCTGGTAAGTTCACGTTTTTCGTCCCAGTCCCACAGATAAATCTCATTTTCTCCAGAACAATCAAATTGCATTGCAAAACGCACTTCAATAATGGCTTTGACAAATTCCATCATAGCGTCCATAACAGATATTTTGGAAGAACTATCTTCTTCTATGCCTTTTTTCTTTTTGCCTGTAAACACTTGTACAATCGATGCAAATTTCTTTCCAACGCTACTATTTTCCAGTTCTGCACTTTTTTCTATTTCTTCTTTTTGAGAAATGCTTTCCCGTTCCATTTCTACCTGTACAAAGTATCTTTCTGCACTTTGCGATAACAATACAGCAATACAACCTTCTTTGTTTTGGCTAATTAGTAAAACATTTTTCCATAAGTTTTTATCAAATACGGTTATTGCTTTTTCTAACATATCTGCAAAATCTGAACAATTTTTTTGTTCTGAAATTCCAAATTCCGCAAGTACTTCCTCCGAAATTGTTTCCTCGGAAATAACCAGCACAGGTTTATCATCTGTATATTTTAATGCTGTTTTTATGGCATACTTTAAGGCATCTTTTGGTCTTTTATGCTTTGTCTGTTTTTCTGCAATCATGGATTCAATGAAATCTTCATGGTTGGTGATATTTCCGACACAAATGCCCATGCCTGTAACCACAAAATGATAACTCATTTAAAATAGCCTCTCTTTCTCATTTAGTCCGCCGGTGTTCCCGAATTATTAATTAAAATCTGTGCTGATGGAAGACCCATTAAGAACTCATTTGCAAAATAATTTGCACCAACTTCAAGTGGAATAAGTACATATCCTCGTTCCGTCAATGTCTTACGATAGATATAATCCATCATACCACCGTCCCATGCTCCCCAATTAATTGCAAGAGAACGACAATTTGGATATTTTACTCTTAAATATGCTGCATACTTATCCAAATATTCATTTCCTGCGGAATAATCCATCTGACCATCATTTCCAAAATATCCAGCAACAGAACTAAACATGGCAAGGACTTTTAATTCTTCTTTCTTTACAAAATCCATAATATTATTCAGTCCCTTGTACTTGGTATCAAACACACGCTTAAACGAAGTCATGTCTTTATTCCAAATCTTAGAATCTGCAACAATACCCGCACCATGCACAACACCTTTAATCTGTCCAACTTCTTTTTGGATTTTTGCCATAACTTCTTTCATATGCTCTCTGTCGCTTACATCACAAGAATAATAATAGACAGGATTACCAGTTTCTTTGATTGCTTCAAATGTTACCAACATCTCTCTCTGTGCAAGAATTGCTCTTGCTTTTTTCTCTATCTCTGAAAAAGGACCTTTATATCCTTGTGCCTTAAAACGTTTTGCCACAAATGTTTTCATATCCTTTAATTCCGTAATTTTTGCGGTTTCTTCATCATCGGCATTTTCTTCTACGATACTTGCACGACCTAAAAGAACAAATTTGCACTTTATTCTCTTTGCTATCTCTAAAATACAAGAAGCAGTAACCCCACGAGAACCTCCTGAAACTAAAACAACATCATCTTCCGTAAGAGAACAACAATTTTCCGTTACAACGGATTTTGTAAGAACGGTTGTCAGACGATAACGATTTCCATCTGTAAAACGTCCGATTTCCGCAACTTTGTCATGATAACAAAGTTCTTCTTCCAAATATTTTATTTTTGCATCCGTATCAAGTTCCGGTGCAAAATCAATTTCTTTTACAAATGCTTTTCCCGCTAACTCAATTGCCAATACCTTACCAATACCATTAAACGTTCCATATTGATAATAGTCTGATGTTCCATTCATACCAAGCTTTCCATCTAAAAAAGTATGAAATAAGAACACCGGTCGTACTGTACTCTTTAATTCACGATGATAAATGGTTATATGCTTCAATAAATATACACTCGTAAGAATATAAGCATAATAATTATCCTGTTCTTCTTCGCTGTAATATTTATTTCCTACCGTAATCATACCGGTAATTTCATCTTCTTTTGCAATCTCTGCAATCAGTTCTTTTGCATCCTCTTCTTCCAAAAATGTATCAATCTTTTTCACTTTCAAGCCATTCTTCTTTAGATATGCCTTTAAAGCTGTTACATAGGCATCTTCCTCGCCAAGCACTAAAATAATACCTGATTTTGGCAATGCATTTGCAACACGAGGTGTTTCTTCACAAATCATGGTTTGCACTTCCCAACGCTTAATGGTTTTCGGGTCATTCATATCAATGGAATCAATAATTTCATTTGCCCATGGATTTGTGTTTTCTTTTGCTATTTTTTTCTGATAAGTATGTTGTCTATCTCTATCAGTTTGTACACTTTTTTGCTCAGAATTTGCTTTTTGTACATTTTTTCCATCTTTCGTTTCCGCAAAATGTGCTAATAACATATTTTGTCTAAGCATCAACTGTTCGAATGCTTCTAAACCTGATTTTTGAAATTCACCTGCCATCTGATTTAACTGTGTAGAAATTGTTCCACCCTGCATGGTAAATTCTTCCAACATTTTAATTTTTTGATTTTGGGATTCCCAATAGGTTTCTAAGGCATCCGCCTGTTTTCGGTGTACATAAGTATTATGTTCCATCCAATTACTCCTTCCGTTACGCAGATATTTCTACCAGATATTCAATAATGCTCTTAATATCGGTAAGTTCTGCCAACTCTTCTGCATCTTCTGCTGTTAAATCACATCCGAGAGCATCGTTAACATCTGCAAAAATTTCTACACGCTTGATAGAATCAATTCCAAGGTCTGCTTCTAATTCCATATCGGTTTCAATCATATCGGTCGGATAGCCTGTTTTATCGCTGATTGCTTCCAATAAAACGTTTTCTACTTCTTTTTCAGATACGTCTCCTGATTTTTTCGTAGTTTTTGAGGCTTTTGTAGTAGTATCTTCACTTACCTGTGATACTGCAACAGGTGCATTCTTTGCAATACTTTCGAGATATTCTTCCAATTCGCTGATAACCATAATTTCAGAAAGATTTTCCACGTCTTCTGCCGTGAAAATTTCACCAAGTTCTTTATTGATATCAGAAAGAATTTCTACACGTTTGATAGAGTCAATTCCAAGGTCGGATTCCATTTCCATATCAGTTTCAATCATATCGGTCGGATAGCCTGTTTTGTCACTAATAACATTCAATACAAGTTCATGGATGTTTATATTGTTGTTGACTGTTTTTGTCGATACTGCTTCTGTTGTTTGCATCGGCTCTGCAACAATTGTTGTTGTGTCAACTCCCGGTTCTGCATGATTTTCCACATAAGAAACACCGCTTCCCATTGCAAATCCTGCTTGGTTTGCAAAGTAGGTTTGCAATGCTGCTAAACTGTTATTCTGGAACAAGCTAATGCAGTCCATCACATCTTTCTTTTCATTTTCTGTCTTCGCCTGACTTACCTGAAGCATTTTTGTTACCGCTTCAATTTGATAAGTCTGTACGTCCATAAATTTTGCAAACACTTCCGCATTTAATGCCTGTAACTGTGTTGCATCTGCACTATTTTGTATGATACCTGTTGTCGGTCTTACTACTGTATTTGTTGGTTTCATAGAACCGGAAGTTCCTTTCTTTGCTTCGTTTGCTGTGGTCTGTACAGTTTGTGTCTTTTGCATTGGTGCTACTGTCTGTACAGATGTTGTTTTCGCTTGTACGGATTCGCTTGCCCCTGTCACACTAATACCTGCCTTTGCAGCCGCTTTCGCCATAGATTCTAAATTCTTTTTGGTTGCTTCTACATCCGGTGCTTTCGCTTCTTTCAACATCTTTTGCTTATTTGGAAGCAAAAATATATCTTCCGGAACACTGTAAGATGTCTTTGTCTTTTTCGGTACAAGTTCTTCATTCGGCAATATGCGATAACTATCTTCTTTCACATCAAATCCAAGCACTGCAAGTCTTGCTATCGCAAATTCAAACTGTGTTGCACAGTCTTTGTTTTTCTCCGGACAAAGTGCAATCACTTCATGTTCTTTTTCTCCAAGAATATCCTTTGTCAGATTTGCCAATACTTTTCCGTTTCCAACTTCCACAAACACTCTTGCACCTTTTTCATAAGCCGTTTCCACACTTGTTTGGAACAATACCGGATTTATAAGCTGTTTCTGAAGTAAATCTACAACTACTTTCGGATTATTCTGTGGGTAAAGTTTTCCATTGTAGTTTGCAATTACTTTTCCGGCAGAACGTTTGATTTTCTGTTTTTCAAGGAATGTTTTAAACTCTTTTCCTGCTTCTTCCATATATGGAGAATGGAATGCACCGGAAACTTTCAGTTTCACTGCCTTAATGTCGTCTGCCAAAAGTTTCTTTTCCAATTCTTCCATTTGTTTTGCATCACCGGAAACAACAGTCTGAGACGGGCTGTTTTCGTTTGCTACATATACTTTCTTAAAGCCTTCTGTATATTTTTGAACAGTCGCTTTATCTGCCATTACTGCAAACATTGCCATATTACCTGTTACTTTGCCCATAGAACTGCCACGCTCTTTTGCACTGCGGATAAGTGTTTCGAAAGTCCAAGCCCCATCTGCCCAAAGTGCTACAAGTTCTCCGAAGCTGTGTCCGATAAACATATCTGCTTTTAATCCACGCTTCTTTGCCACTTCATATAAACCGGCTTCTAATGCCGCTAATACAGGCTGTGTATTTACTGTCTGCTGTAATGCTTCCTGTGCTTTTGTCTTTTCTTCATCTGTCAACACATTTGGATATACAAGTTCGGAAATCGGTGTTCCTTTTTCTGCAATCATCACATTATCTGCTTTTGTAATCATCTGACGCATTTCCGGATAAGCGATTGCGATTTCAGAAAACATATCTAAGCTCTGTGTTCCCTGTCCTGAGAATAAAACCGTTACTTTATTTTCTTTTTCTATGTTCTTTGCACTATATGTAATTTCACTTTGTACCCAGCTTTCCTTTTCATTCTTTACAAGAATGTCACGTGCTTTTTTACATTTTTCTTTTACTTCTTCTGCTGTTTTTGCCACAAATGCCAAACGGAACTGATTTTCCGTACATTTGTGATAACGATATTCCTCTGCAAACCAAAGTTTGGAATCTGTTTCCATTCCATCGGAAAGTTTTTGAATTTTGGCAACTAATTCTTCTTTTGTCTTTGCGGAGAACATCACACCCATCGCTGTTTGTGTCACACGATATGCTTCTGCATAATCATTTTTCGCTTCTTCTAATACAACATGGTAGTTTGTTCCACCAAAACCGAATGCACTAACTGCTGCACGTCTTATTGGCTGATTTTCATTTACAATCCATGCTTTTGGTTTTGGCAATACACAAAGATTGGAATCTAACAATACTTTATTTGGTTTTTCTACATTGATAGATGGTGGAAGTACTTTTTCATGAAGGGATAATGCCACTTTAATCACTCCCGCAACACCTGCTGACATTCTTAAATGACCAATCTGGCTCTTTACACTTCCGATAATGGTATTTCTCTTATCTGATTCCGTATTATACACTTCACAAATCGCACTAATTTCACTCGCATCACCTACGGATGTTCCTGTTCCATGTGCCTCAATTAAACCAATGGTACTTGCTTCTACCTCTGCATTCTGATAAGCGTTTCTCAATGCACGTTTTTGACCTTCTTTACTTGGTGCATAAATACTCTTTGCACGACCATCACTGGAACTTCCTATACCGCGAATTACTGCATAAATCTTATCTCCATCACGTTTTGCATCTGAAAGTCTCTTTAATGCAATAATACCAACACCATCTCCAAGAATCATACCATCTGCACTTTCATCAAATGGTGTAATTTTTCCTTTTTTAGAAATTGCCGGTGTCTTACAGAAAGAAATAAATGTAGATGCCGTAATATCCAAATTTGCTCCACCTGCTAACATAAAGTCACAATTACCACTCTGTAATTCATCTACCGCAAATTTAATACTTGCAAGACTACTCGCACATGCCGCATCTACACAGCAGGAAGTTCCGCCAAAGTCAAAACGATTTGCAATACGTCCTGCTACTACGTTTGGAATATATCCCGGATTACAGTCTTCTGTCCAATCAGATAAAGTAGCTTTATATTTTTTTATAATACGTTCTGTAACATCTTCGGGAATTCCATTATTTAAAAGAATCGTTCTGATTTTATGTTCTTCGGTGCGATGACCAAGGTCAAACGCATTTTTTCCCACTGGTGCAGAAATAATCACACCTGCTCGTTCTTTATTAAACTCCTTTGCATCTTTGCCATATACACCTGCATCAATTAATGCCTGTCTCGCTGCAATCAATCCAAACATCTGTTCTGTTGATGTTGACTGCATGACCATTGGGGAAATTCCAAATTCCATGGAATCAAATTCAATTGGTGCTACCGATGCACCCATAACGGAATAACTCTTATCTTCTGCCTTTGGGTCTGCATCATAAAAATCAGCAGCTTCCCAAAATTCTCCTGAAATATCATGAATCGAATTTTTTCCTTCGATAATATTTCTCCAATATTCCGTAAAATCTAATGCATCAGGAAATACACATCCTATCCCTACTATTGCAATTTTTTCTTTCATAATGAACCTCCATTTTTTATTGTATATAAACAAAAAGTCTGCATCTCCACTACTGAAAACCGCTTAGTCTAAAAACGTCTGAACCGCTGATAACGGTCTTCTGCTATTTCTTCCGGTGTCATTTTGCCATATGTAGTTAAAAATGCACGAATGCCATTTTTCATATAGTCTGCAATCTGTACCAAATTAGTCTGATTTGCTCCACCAAATTCGGGAACAATTCTATCAATAATCTGCATTTGTTTCAAATCCTGTGCAGTTATTTTCATTACCTCTGCTGCCTCCGGTGCCCTGTCATTTGTCTTCCATAAAATAGAAGAATATCCTTCCGGCGATAAAATCGCATAAGTCGAATGTTCCATCATCCAAACCTGATTTCCTACCGCAGTTGCCAAAGCTCCACCACTTCCACCTTCGCCAATCAAAATGCAAAGTACAGGAACTTTTAATGCTGACATTTCCATAATACTTCTGGCAATGGCTTCGCCCTGTCCTCGTTCTTCTGCATCGACACCACAAAACGCTCCCGGTGTACTGATAAAGCTGATAATCGGACGATTGAATTTCTCTGCCTGTTTCATCAAACGCACTGCTTTTCGATATCCATCCGGCATTGGCATACCAAAGTTTCGTTCCACACACTCATTCATGGTATTTCCTCTTAATTCTGCCAAAATCGTTACCGGCTGTTTATCCAAAAATCCAATACCACCAATTAATGCTCTGTCATCATCATAGTAGCGGTCTCCATGAAATTCTTCGAAATCTTGGAAAATCTCAAAAATATATTCTAATGAATTCAAACGGTCATTACTTCTGCAAAGCTTTACTTTTTCCCACGGTGTTTTTGGAGTAAATGCTTCTGATTCATTCAATTTATCCCAATCTGCTTTTGGTGCTTTTATGTTAAAATCCTTTTTCTCTGTTTTATGCGATTTTATCAAAAAGTGCAAAACTTCTTTCATATGTTTTCGTTCTACAACACGGTCTACCATTCCATGGTCTAATAAAAATTCTGCTCTTTGAAATCCTTCCGGTAATTCATGACCGATGGTCTGACGGATAACTCTCGGACCTGCAAAACCGATTCTTGCTCCCTGCTCTGCTAAAATCACATCACCTAATGTCGCAAAACTTGCTGTTACACCGCCCATTGTCGGGTCTGTTAAAATGGAACAATAAAAAAGTCCTGCATTGGAGTGACGTTTTACGGCTGCAGATGTTTTTTCCATCTGCATAAGAGAAACAATACCTTCCTGCATTCTGGCACCGCCGGAACAACAGAATAAGAATACAGGAAGACGAAGTTCTGTCGCTTTTTCAAACGCTCTTGTAATGCGTTCGCCCATAACATATCCCATACTTCCCATTAAAAAGTTTGCATCACATGCTCCAATGACAACTTCATCTCCATAAATTTTTGCACGACCTACCACAACTGCTTCTGAGATACCGCTGTTTTCTCTTGCTGCTGCCAATTTTTCTACATAAGCATTGTCTTTTAATGGGTTGCTGTCTTTCAAATCCTCAAACCACGGCTCAAACGTATCTTTATCTATAACCATGCTGATTCGCTCTAAAGCACCAATTGTCATATACTCTCCACAATCAGGGCAAATGTATAATTGATGATATGCATCTGTACCTGCGTACATTCGCTTACACTTTGGGCATTTTACCTGTAATTTTTTTAAATGTTCATCTTCTGTTTTGCTCATTTTGTTTTTAAACCATTGAAATATTGCCACTCTCATATCCTCCTAACTTTAAATTATGTGTAAAGCGGACACTCAAAATCCGCATTCGCTATTTTTTCTTCAATATATAACTCCTTTTCTTGCACAGTTGCTTCATTCATCTTGACCTTTTCTTCTTTACTACATATAGAAAGCATATATGTATCCTCTAATATACATGTTTTTAACTTTAGATTTTCCACTCCTTTCTGTTTCAAATCTTTCACGGTGCCTGTAGTACCATCAATTGAGAAAAAAGATAATCCTTTTGATAGTCCAACTCCCAAAAACTTCATGTAACTTTCTTTCAGTGTCCATATCCTTGTAAAACGTTCTGCTTTCTCCCAATCATCCGTCACAGAAGAAATATAGTTTCTTTCTTCTTCTGTATAAAACTTGCTTAAAATCCCCTCAAAACTCGGCTTCCAAGCAACTTTTTCCACATCCACTCCCACTTCACTATCACCAAATGCTATTACTACCCATTTTCCGGAATGGGAAATATTATAAAAAAATCCATCCATATTTTTTACGTATGGTTTTCCATGCGTATTACATTCAACAATAAATTCAGATTTATAAGGGTAAATTTGGAATAAACTATAACGCAGTAGACTCTCTGCCAGAATGCACCTTTTTGAATCGTCTGAACTTCTATAACGGTCTGCTTTTTTCCGTCTTTCATCAGAAGCTGCTAAATAGAATTTTTCATACTGTTCCATTGTCACTTTGGAAATATCTAAATAATTTACAAAAATCATACACTATTCTCTATATTATCGGCTTTACTACTTTCCCTAATCAAATAGCCGTTATCATAACTTGATTCGGTCAAATTTATAAAATAAATTTATACTATTTTTCTATCTAAAAATCAATAAACTTTACATGAATGGACATTTTTTTGCATGAATGGGCAAAAATCTTACCAACTAAACATTTTCCTCAAATAGCCAAAACAACAATTGACGATATCCTACTTTTAATGGTAAAGTGCATAAAGAATAATTACATATATGGAGGTACATGCCTTGAAAAAAACACTCTACAAACTATTCTCAATAGTTATCTTCATTATCCTATTTATCGTTTTTGGTCATATTTTAACTATGTACACAAAACCAATGGAGAATCGTATTTATGACCTTTCTCTTATTCCTACGCAAAGTGAAAATGAAACTTATGACACCACACAGCCATTTGACAACCTCGGTTGGACAATCTATACACAGGAAGGAGAAAACATTACGGAAATCAAACCGGATGAATATAACAGGCTTATTGGTCTTTCTTATCAGGGACAGACATTTTATTATTCCAGAACACTAAATGAGAAACTTGACAGCCCTACGTTGCAGATAGGTGTTGTAAACCGCACGATTGCTGTCTTTTTAGATGATCAACTGATTTACACTGACTGTCCCGAACTTGATAATCGCATTGGTTTTCTTACACTTCCCATGCTTAAATGGGACAGAAGTGAACCAATCACTATCTCGCTTCCAACAAATTATGAGGGAAAAACACTTACAATTGCCCAATCTACACCTGCGGTTTCTGAAACTTTCACTTCCAGACTGCAAGTATTTCCATGTAGTGTCATTTTATATTGCGGATATGCTTATGAAAGCAGTCTGATTGCGGAAAATTCTCAAACTTCGATTTTTTCCACAATCCTGTTTTGTATTAGTATCCTTTTGCTTTTTGTTTTTATTTACAAAGTATTTCGTGACCAAATGGATATAGGTCTGCTATGCATGGCTCTTACAATTCTTTTATGGATGGCAAGAAACCTAAGACACACATCCTTTTTCGGCTCTTATTTTGGAAATCCAAATTTTGATTTTGCATATTATTGTAACTACCTCTCCTTTGTTGTCCTTTTATTCTTTTTATGCAGCAGAGCCGGAAGATATCGTACTTTACTATATGCAATTACAACACTTTGCTTGTTTTTTACATTATTTTTAATGCAATACCCAGGTAGACAAGGTCTTGCTATTCAACCATTATTTCATATACATACCTATCTTATCCTGATAGGACTCTTATTAGCATTACTTTTAGGTTTTCTGTTTTGGCGAAAAGAAACAACATTTTATCATTTTTTTACTCCTATTACACTTGTAGGAATTGTGGTACTTTCACTATTTTCTTTCTTCTCTCTGGAAGCCAACACGTTCATGGAAAAATGGAAACAGATGACCCAAATTTACTCCATTGATTTTATTATATTACAACTGCGAACCCTTATGCTGAGCATTAGCTTTGTAATTGTCACAGTCGAATTTTTCAAGTCTGAAATAGAAAGACAAACAGAGCAACGACTTCTTGTTGAATACAGCAGGTTAGCACAAACAAACTATGAAAATCTTCGTCAACATCAAGAACAAATCATGATATTGCACCACGATATGAACAAACACCTCTCTTTTTTACAGCAAATGGCAAATGAAGAAGCGGTTTCATCATATTTAGAGGAACTTGTTGGAAAACGTGGCCAAATCCTTCCTGTTATTCAAAGTGGAAATGATATGCTTGATATTATTTTAAATGGCAAACTAAACAGCCTTTATGGCACAAATATAAAAGTGGAAGTAAAACGAACAAACGCACCAAAAAATCTTCCTCTTTCCGATACGGATTTTTGTTCCTTAATTATAAATCTTATGGATAATGCCATTCATGCAGTTATGAAATGCGAAATGGAACAACCTTATATTTCTCTCGATTTACATATGAAAAATGACTTTTTTGTGTTTACTTGCGAAAATACAGCAACTATGACACAACCCCCAAAAACGCATAAAAAAGAAACCATGCAAATGCATGGCTTCGGACTGAAAATTATTGAAAAAATTGCAAAACGCTATAATGCTTTATATCAACCGGAATCCGGTGCCAATTTTTATAAAGTTACCTTAGCGATTCCACTACATCAATCTGTTAAATAGCCGATAAGTTTTTCCTTTATCTCTGAAATTCGATATTTACTGACAGGTAAAATTTTACCATCTTTCAACTCAATTTCATAGCGTCGGATATATTGAACAAACTCCAGATTGACTAAATATGCACGATGGCAGAGCACAAATTGCTGAGAAGCAAGCAATTCATTTAACTGGGAAATTTTTAAATTCACTTTCAATTCTTCATTTATAAGAATCAGCTTCACACCTCTGCCTTGTGCCTCTGCATATACGATGTCAGAAATAGAAATCCTGCACTCACCATGTAAGGTTGGTAGCAGGATTTCTATTTTCTTTTGATTCTCATAGCAAAATAATACTGCTTCCCGCAAACGGTCTTCTTGAATTGGCTTCCCTATATATCGAGATGCAGCCACTTCATACCCTTGCAATGCCATCTCCCGATTCCACGATATAAATACAATGGCAGTTTTTTCCTTCTGTCTTCGCAATTCGGCGGCCAATTCAATTCCGTTTATTCCTTTTAATAGGACATCTATTAAAAGAAGCTGAAATTGTGTTCCATTTTGGATTGCAGTAAGCAATTCTTCTCCACTCTCATATTTAAAAATATCACATTTTATTTCATTCTCTTGTAGTATCTTTTTTGTCATACAGACAATTTCATCCTGTTCTTTTGAGTCATCTTCGCATACTGCAATTCTATACATATGGTCTGCGTCCCTCTCTAAAAAATTTCAAAATCAATATAAAATTATTCATAAATAATATAAATTCGATAAATAAAAATACTCTACAAAATAGTATATAACAATATAAAAAATATCTCAAATATTATACTCTAATATAAAAATACACTTTGAATATGTTTTTCTTAATCTAGCGAACTTACAATAAATATGCTATCCATCCCATTCATTTATGTGTGGGACGAATAGCACAAAATACCGGACAAAAGTCCTAAAAACAATTATACTAATTTTATTCAGTATATTGAAAAGTGAAATAGATGGTTGTAGCAAAACGTCAGCTATTTGCAAGCCTCTAACGCCTGTGCTACGTCAGCTAAGATATCTTCTACATTTTCAATACCAACAGAAAGACGGATTAAGTCCGGTCCTACGCCTGCTGCAACTAATTCTTCGTCATTCATCTGACGATGTGTTGCGGAAGCCGGATGAAGTACGCAAGTATGTGCATCTGCTACGTGTGTGGCAATCATGGCAACTTTCAGTTCTTTCATAAATTTTTCTGCTGCCGGTCTGCCTCCTTTTACTCCAAAGGAAATAACACCACATGTGCCGTTTGGCATATACTTCTGTGCTCGTTCATAGTATTTATTGCTTGGTAAGCCCGGATAATTTACCCATGTGACACATTCATGTGATTCTAAAAATTCTGCTACTTTCTGTGCATTTTCACAATGACGTGGCATACGTACATGAAGGGATTCGAGTCCTAAATTTAAAAGGTACGCATTCATTGGTGCTTGGATTGCTCCAAGGTCACGCATAAGCTGTGCCGTTGCTTTTGTAATATAAGCACCTTCCAAACCAAATTTTTCTGCATAAGTGACACCATGGTAAGAATCATCCGGAGTTGTAAGTCCCGGGAATTTATCTGCATGTGCAAACCAATCAAATTTACCGGAATCAATAATACATCCGCCAACAGTTGCATCATGTCCATCCATATATTTGGTTGTGGAATGGATAACAATATCTGCTCCCCATTCAATTGGACGACAATTAATTGGTGTTGCAAATGTATTATCTACGATAAGCGGTACGCCATGTGCATGTGCTGCATTTGCAAAACGTTCAATATCAAATACGATAAGTGCCGGATTTGCAATTGTTTCACCAAAGACAGCTTTTGTATTTGGGCGGAATGCTGCTTCTAATTCTTCATCTGAGCAATCCGGGTCTACAAATGTGAATTCAATTCCCATACGTTTCATGGTTACCGCAAATAAGTTATAAGTTCCTCCGTAAATTGTGGAAGAAGACACAATATGGTCACCAGCTCCTGCAATATTAAATACAGAGAAGAATGATGCTGCCTGTCCGGAAGAAGTCAGCATTGCAGCGGAACCGCCTTCTAATGCACAAATTTTTGCTGCTACATAGTCATTTGTCGGGTTCTGAAGTCTGGAATAAAAATATCCGCTTGCTTCTAAGTCAAATAATTTCCCCATATCTTCACTTGTGTCATATTTGAATGTTGTACTTTGTACAATTGGAATCATACGTGATTCGCCATTTTTTGGTTCATATCCTGCTTGGATACACATCGTTTCTCTTTTCATCTTGTTACCTCAATTCTATTTCAATTGTTTCACTAAATATTTATTATAGTACTTTTTTTAAGGTTGTACAATAAATTATTAAATTTTAATTCTTTTTACACTTTTTAAGTGTTTCATTCTAGACTTGCCGATGATAATATGTTATAATTCCCCAATCAGTATAGAATATGTGTGGAGATAGTCAGATTACCTTTTCGGAAACGGAAAGGAGGTATGCCATGAATACAATGGAAATTTTAACTTTGGTACCCGTAATTTTTGCGATACTTACATACCTTGATAATCACAATAGCAAAAAATAATTTTATCTGGCATAATAGACAGAAAAAAGCTATCTCCTAGTGCAAATAGGGGATAGCCTCTGTCATATAACTTTTAATGTTTTGATAAGTTTCCGCTAGGTATGAAGACAGCCAATATCTTCATGCCTTCTATACTGATTATAAAATATGCTCTCTAAAAAGTCAATTATCATTTTCATAAAACCTTTATACCAACGCTTCCCCCGCTAACACTTTCTTATAATCTTCATAATTCTTACGAAGAAGGTTTGGTGTATCAAGTCCATATGGGCATTTGCTCTTACATGCTCCACAGTTGATGCAATCCTCAATTTTCTTCATTTTTGCCTGTCCGACCTCGTTGAGTTGCAGTTCCGATGGCGAACGGCGAAGCAACAGGCTCATGCGTGCACAGTTATTGATTTCAATTCCAACAGGGCATGGCATACAATATCCGCATCCACGGCAAAATTCTCCACTTAATTCTTTGACTTCTTTTTCTATGTAAGAGGCAATTTCTTCTGTCATAACAGGCGGATTATCAATGTAAGAGATAAATTCATCAAGTTCCGTTTCTTTTTGAATTCCCCAGATTGGAAGCACATTGTCAAACTGCGACTGGAATGCATATGCAACTTTGGAATTGGTAATCAAACCGCCTGATAATGCTTTCATAGCAATAAATCCTATATTTGCTTTTTTACATGCTTCTACTAATGCAAATTCTTTTTCTGTGGAAAGATAGCAAAACGGGAACTGTAATGTCTCATATAATCCTGACGCAATCGCTTCTTCAGCAACTGCTACCCTATGATTGGTAATTCCGATATGGCGGATTTTTCCCTGTGCCTTTGCTTCTAACATAGCTTCATAGAGTCCGCTTCCATCATTTGGCTTTGGACAGAACGATGGGTTGTGGAACTGATAAATATCAATATAATCTGTTTGAAGATTGGTAAGTGATATTTCTAAGTCTTTCCAAAAATCTTCTACTGTTGTTGCCATTGTTTTACTTGCAAGATAGATTTTATCTCGCATATCCTTAAATGCTGCCCCTAATTTTTCTTCGCTGTCTGTGTAAAAACGAGCAGTATCAAAGAATGTAATGCCTGCATCGTATGCTTTTTTTACTAAATATACGGCATCTTCCTTTGAAATACGTTGGATTGGCAATGCACCAAATCCATTTTTGTTTACTTTGATGTTTGTGCTTCCTAATGTTACGAAATCCATGTTTCCTCCTTTTTTTACTATTATCTATTTTTACCTTTTTTAATACCATATAACACCAGTTTACAACTTTTTGAAAAACAGCTTTATGTTAAATTCTTTTCTCTTTATTGTGCTTTTGTTTTTGTGCAAATTAGATAATGTTCCATCAAAAACATCTTTTCTAACCAAAAATTTCAACCTCACTTAATCTTTCTCACAATTCGTATCTTTCACAATATAATGCGGTCTGCGTTTTACTTCCATATAAGTCTTAGAAATATACTGTCCCATAACCCCCATCACAAACAACTGCACACCACCTAAAAAGGTAATAATACACGCAAGCGATGGCCAGCCTGCAACAGGGTCTCCAAAAACTAACGCTCTTACTACAATAAAAATAAGTGCGATTGCTGATATCAATGTCAAAAACATTCCCAAATAGGACGCCATATTAATGGGCGTATTGGAAAAACTGACAATTCCTTCCACCGAATACCGCAATAATTTCCAGAAATTCCACTTTGTTTCACCTGCAATCCGACCAACATTTTCATACTCTACCCATTTTGTTTCAAATCCAACCCACGCAAAAATCCCTTTCGAAAAACGATTGTATTCCGGCAAAGATAAAATGGCATCTACCATTGGTCGGTTCATCACACGATAATCCCTTGCACCATCCACAATCTGGATATCCGTCATATGCCGCATCATTTTATAAAACATACGGGCAAAAAAACTACGGATAGGCGGTTCTCCTTTTCTGTCTACACGACGTGTTGCAGCATTGTCATATACACCGGAGACGACATATTCCAAAAGCTCCGGTAACAAAGATGGCGGGTCTTGCATGTCTGCATCCATCGTTGCCACAAAATCGCCTTTGGCATGTTCCAATCCTGCCAAAAGTGCGGCTTCTTTTCCAAAATTTCTGGAAAAAGAAAGATACTTTACTTTTTCATCGTCTTGTGCTAACTGTTTCAAAATAACTAACGTCTTATCTTTTGAGCCATCATTCACAAATACATATTCAAATGTAAAATCCGTTAAATTTAAACTTACCCTATTTAATTCTTCATATAATGCCCGAAGCGTTGTTTCTTCATTATAACATGGTATTACAACACTTACTAACTTCTTGTCATTCACAATTCTACTTGCACTTCCTCAGATTTTTATTTCCCTATTTTTCCTGCTTTTTCCACAGCTTTTTCTTACCATAATAGTAATAACAAACAATCCAACACAAAACGCACTAATTCCTACCCCCATATCAAATCCCGGAGTCCGATAAGATAGGGCAATTTCATGTGTTCCTTCCTCTAAATATACACTAAGAAATGTCTCCTTAAACACCTGTGCCTCTGTTTCTTTTCCATCTACAAAAGGCGTCCACCCTTCTTCATATGGAATGGAAAGCACCAAACGACCTGCCTTTTTGACTTCAATACTTCCGCTTAAAGAAGTATCTGTGCGTGAATGAAGTGTCATCGTCTGCTCATTCAAAACCTCAAATGCTTCTTCTACCACATCCAAATCCAATTTATAGACATTAAAATCTACCGCACAATCTTTTGTGTTTGTAATGACAATTTCTTCCCCTGCTTCACATTCGCCAAATTCCAGCAAATAGCGATGTGTGGTTTTTCCATAGCGTGTAGCAGCTTCTTCGTCAACAGAAACCGTCAAACTATCCGCACTACAGGAAATGGAATTGCCATAATAAAATCCATCTTCCAATACCGTAAGTACGGTTTCTCCATTTTCCACCTGCTTTTCCACTTCCACAGGGCTTAACATATCCCCTTCTGCTCCTAATGCTCTTGCAAGCGAATTAATGGATTCCAATCTTGCAGTTCTGGAATTTTCCCAAAGCGTGATGGTTTCCTCATCCATCATAAATCCCAGTGGCAAATAATACTTATTTTCATATAAATAATATCCCCCCGAAGAACCTATAATATAACGCAGCTCATTTTCCCCATCTGCATTATCGGAAAGCACATATCGCACCGAAAGCATGGCTGATGCTAACGGTGTTGCCCCATTGTAGCAATAATAATTTTTCCCGCCTTCCATATACATACTCTGGTAAAAATGACTCACTTCAATATTCATCAGGGACGAAAAAATTGTTGTGGATGGGTAGCCATACAAGCAATCATCATTCTTTGTCTTACGTTCCGTATCTTCCACACGATAAAAAGCAACTTCCCCCTCTTTTGCATTTTGGTTTGCATAAATTTCTGCCTTTTCCAATAGCACTTCGTAATCATTTGTTTTTTGCAAATATGCACTACGGCTTAACGAATAAAATCCGGTTACTGCCATGCTCAAAATCACTTCACCAATTGCGAGTCCAAATGCAAAACAATATAATGTCGAACGCAATTTTTTATTACAAAGACGCAAACATAACATAAGAATAAAATAGCAAGCCAGAAAAATCATAGATAAAATCAAGGAAAGTTCATTGGCTATACTTGTCCATTCTGCACCTTCTGCTGTTGCAAGATTGTAAGTCAAAAATCCAAAACACAATGCAAATGCCAGCACATAATGAAAGAGCTTATTCCCTTTTCGTTTCAACCAACATTCATATCCCATTGTCAGCATCATAAAAATAAATAAAAAAGATTGTCTGCCCGGCAATGAGTTTGGAAAGCGAAGTCCATGCCAGATAAAATCCAAATAATTATTGGCAAAGCTGATAAATAACAACAGCACTAAACTTCCTCGCAGAACTTTCTGTTTCCAATCAATTCTCTTATTTAACACATATAAAATGACCAAAAATACTGTAAAGATACCACAATAAATATTCGGCCAATGTTCACCGCCTGTCGTATACGGTTCTGTAATCAGGCTTAGACGAAGCAATCCCTCTTTTAATCCATAATACCATTCCATACTTTCCGGAAATCCACCATCGCCCGATGCACTATATCCTAACATAATCGCTTCGGGAATCAAAAGAATTGCACCCGTTCCCCCTGCCAAAAGCGAATACCATGCAAACCGACAGCAAACTGCAAAACAACTCTCTTTCCGATAAGTTATACTCTCAAGATTTTCTTCCCTTACTGCCTCATGAACGCAGGTTACTTTACGGATTGTTCTGCGTTCAAATAACAAAATCCCAAAATATAGCACCAAAAAAATGCAAATAATCAAAGAAATATAAAAGTTAGATAAAATGGCAACCGACAATGAAACATAATAGACCATCACCTTATTTTTCTTTACCAACTGCTCTAATCCCATAATAATAAGCGGTGCTAACGCAACAGCATCCATCCACATAATATTCCAGCTATACGCTGCCACAAAACCCGAAAACGCATATGCGGTGGAAAAGACCAATGCAGGAAGTACCGTATGCATATGATAACGTCCGTCTTTTCCCACAATTGGAAAACGTTCCCTTAAAAACCAAAAGAAAAACATTCCGCCCAAAGCAATTTTTACCCATGTAATAAATGTCATATATTCAATAACAAATGCTTTCGGCACAAATGCCACAAACCAGTTTAAAGGGCTTGCCAGATAATAGGCAAATGTAGATAAAAAGTCAGAGCCTAACCCTAAATTCCACGAAAAAAACAAACTTCCACCTGTAGTCAGTTTCTCATGCAATTCCATAAAAAACGGACAATACTGATGATACATATCTACATGCAAAATGCAGTTTTCTCCAAATGGATAAATGCCACATCCTGCACAAATCAATATGCTTACCGCAAATGGAATTCCAAAGGCAATAATGCTCCATATCCAATTTTTATTTAATAATTCGATTGATTTCTTGTCTTGCATTTTATTTCTTACCATACACTTACTTTCTCTGATATTCTAATTCATTCATTTTTACATAACGCCTATCTTTAATAAATAACATTATTGTTAATGAAAGTCTCTGCATTTTTCTATATTTGCTCCATTATAATGACTCGCTTATTTATAATCAAACATCAAATAATATTGCAAAATCTGATAAATCTCCTTATATTTCGCTTCTACTTCTGAAATTGCTGCTGCATCGCCACTTTCTTTTGCTTTTGCAATTTCTTCTTCCATTTCTAATAAGAAGTTCTGATACCCGTTTGTTGAAATCCCTGCAACTTCCAAAACTTTTGCTCCCAGATAACTGATATCCGTATCCGCATTGGTTTCTTCTGAAATATCAAAATTTGCCCAAATCACATACGGCACAACATAGCGAAGCTGTGCTTGTTCTACTGACATATTAGAAGTATTGACTCCATTTGCACGTAAAATCGGATTTGCTACATAATCACTCGGCTGATGGTCTCCGAAAAATACAAGTATCGTATCTTCTTTATTTTCAAAATAAGAGATTAAACTTTGTAACTCTGCATCTGATACCTTAATTAACGACAAATATTGGTCTAATGCCGGATGGCTGAATTCCTCTACAAAAATATCCGGTGTGAAATTCTCATACAAATCCGTATATCCACCATGATTCTGCATCGTTACTTCAAACGCAAATAATGGCGTTCCATCTTCTTTTTGTTCATATACATCAATAATCTTCTGATAAGCCGTTTTATCGCTTACATAATTACGAATATATCTTCGATTCATAAAGTCAGAAAGAAACAAACTCTCCGAAAATCCCAAATTCGGATATACAGTATCCCGATTCCATCCCGATGCATTATAAGGATGTATTCCATATGTAACATATCCCAAATCCGCTAACTGTTTTGCCATAGATGGAGTTTCTTCCTTAATATATTGCTGATAAGGAATACTTCCTACCGGAAAAAAATCCATCGTATGTCCTGTCAAAAATTCAAATTCCGAATTTGCCGTATTCCCACCACAAACGGAAACTGTCAAATTTCCTGTTATCGTGTTTTCATAACCATTTTGCAGTTTATGCAAAAAAGGCATATAATCTTCATTGGTCGTAAAATCGCCTAATACAGACAAATCCGAAAATGCTTCATTCATTATTACGATAATATTCGGCAAACTTTTGTCGTTGCCACTTTCTTTTGCATCATTTTGCGATGCATCTTCTAATATATCTTGTGATGCTTCTTCCCATTTACCTTGCAATATTTCTTTTGGCATATCTTCCAACATATTTTCTCCCACTTCATAAAAAGCGAGTATGTTTTCTGCCACTTCAGGGCTATATTCCTCTGGCTTTTCTACATATACATACTCCAAATTCATTGCAAATGTAACCGCCATTCCATTTACCTTTGTCATATAAGATGGTGTAAATAAAAAAGGATACAGATAACTTTCGCTTTGAAAGTCATCATCCTGCAAACAATTCACAAACAATCCCAATATCAAAGACAAACAAACAACCGGAATTACTCGCAAAAACACACTATATGTAAAATGAAACTTCACAAACCCCAAAGCAAGAAAAATAACCGCAAAGACACCTGTTGTCAAAATCATCTCTTTGGATGGCGTAAAATCATAATTATCCGCAACACTAGCGGCTGTTTTTATGGAAAACACATCCCACGGCACAAATGGCGTAGAACGAAATTCCATAATATAGTGATTCACCACCCCATATAAACAAGCAAGTACCGTTTCTATTCGAAGTGCGGTTTTGCCTTTTCCGGTTATAAAAAATAAAATCCATGCAATTAGTTCAAATAAAAGAATATTATAGACTTGTGCCAAAGAACGCACTTCCTTCCATGCATTATGCTCATAACTTTCCATAAGATAGAAAAGTACAATCGGCACAATGGAAAACAAAATTACATGAAAAATAATTTTTATGCTAAATAATGGAGAATCATTCTCCTCTTCTTCCTGATTTTTACTATTACCTTTATTAGTTTTATTGTTTCCGTATGTTTCTACATATTTTTTCTTTGCTACTTTTGAAATACGATTTATTTTATCAACCGGTGTAATTTTATCTTGTTTACGCTTTTTCATTGATACTCCACTCATTTATTCTTGATATTAATAAAAAACAGATGCATTAAAAATAATTTTAACACACCTGCTTGTATTTTTAAATTCTTTTTATTGTTCTATGCACAAAATATTCCTGTCAAAAAACGACACGTTCGTGTTTTTAAAAATTGCTAAGCACCAATCTCTTTTTATAAATTTTATCCATTCCGTCAACTACCTGTCTTGCCTGACCGTAACGGCTTGGATTTATTGTAATTACAAAAAGCTGTTCGGCTCCATCATACTGCAATCTTTTAAAGAACGGTATCTTCTTACAGTTTTTTGTAAATGGAATACTCGCATCTATCAATGCCTGCACAATTCGATTTCCTGCTTTCACGCTTGTAGTTCTGCATAATTCTATATCATTTCCTGAAAAATTCCCAAGTATCTTTGCTTCTGCCATCGTTTATCCTCTGTTTCTTCTAAAATTTATACTTATTGTACCATAAAGGCATATGTTCTCACTAAATTCGTGCTGCACTTCGTTTGCACTCATTACACCGTAGGCGTCCCAACGGGAAGTGTTCACATTATCTTATATCCGCATAATTAAACTTTTTAACTATGAATATGCATCTGTCAAGCGGATATTCCAATCTATTTTACTATTTACAACCCACTAACCGCTTCCACCATTTCCTCTTAATGTATACATGATTCCATAGCCATGTTCATAATTATCACATTTAACAACAGGCGTCAACAAAATCTATAAAATTTAATAATATTTAATGATATTTAATGATATTTTAATCTCTTATTTTCAAAAAAAGATTGACTTTTTTAGAACTGTATAGTATACTTTAACAGTTGATTGAGACAACAACTATATATGCTGGTATAGCTCAGGTGGTAGAGCGCTACATTGGTAATGTAGAGGTCACGGGTCCGACT
>CALAST010000016.1 GCA_937889225.1 uncultured Lachnobacterium sp.
TCATGCATAAATTCTTTACTTTTTAGTGCGAATTATTTTTACCTTTCAAAGCTGACTATTTTTGTGCATTTTTGAAAGGATGATACTTTAAAATGAAAATCGAAAAACTTCCATCCGGTTCTTACCGCATTCGGAAAATGTACCAAGGAAATAACTACACCGTTATATTCGACCATAAACCAACACAAAAGGAAGCCATGCAAGCAATCGCAGCTAAAATGGAAACCGTTCCAACAAAACACGAACGCATCACATTTGAAGTAGCTGCCAAACGATACATTTCTTCCAAAAGCAATATTCTAAGTCCCAGTACAGAGCGTGAATATATTGGAACTTTAAGCAGACTATCTTCTGCATTTACAAACAAAAATATATCTGATATTTGTCAGAATGATATTCAGAAGGAAATAAATCGACTTGCCAAGAAATTATCACCTAAAACTGTACGCAATTATCACGCCTTTATTTCATCTGTGCTAGGTGTTTACAGACCGGAACTTAAAATTTCTACTACGCTCCCCCAAAAACGCAAAAATGAGCCGTACATCCCCTCTGATAAGGATGTGCAGACTATTTTAAAGCATGCGTCTGGCACTATGTTTGAAATTCCTATTCTATTAGGCTGCTATGGATTACGTCGGTCTGAAATATGTGCCTTGAATTTCGATACAGATTTGGAAGGTAATGTATTACACATCAATAAAGCTATGGTAATGAATAAAAATAAAGAATGGGTAATTAAATCTACCAAAACTGCTGCAAGCACACGTGATGTTATTATTTCACCGAATTTAGCTGAAAAAATCCGTAGCCAAGGATTTGTCTATCGAGGACATCCGAATAGCATTTCGGACTATCTGAATCGTTTACAGATTAAAAATAATATGGAACATTTCTCTTTGCACAAACTGCGACATTATTTTGCATCTAAAATGTCAGCCCTTAATATTCCGGAAGCGGATATTATGGCTATGGGTGGCTGGGAAACGGACCATGTAATGAAAACTGTCTATAGACATTCTTTGGAAGAAAATAAAAAGAAATCTCAGCAAATAGCATCTGACAAATTAAGCGAAATAATCTTTTCGTGACAAATTTTATGACAAAAAACTGATTTCAAATTGCAAAATTGAGTTAAATTATAATAAATTTACAATAAAAAATAAGGCTTAAAATCATTGATTTTCCAATAAATCCATTGATTTCAAGCCTTGTTTTAGCAATGCGGGTAACAGGACTTGAACCTGCACGTCGGGGACACCAGAACCTAAATCTGGCGCGTCTGCCAATTCCGCCACACCCGCAAAAAGTTGCCACTTGAATAGATTACCATTTTAATATCCATTTGTCAATCCTTTATCCATTCATTTCTGTAACTTTTTACTTACTTTTTGTTTATAAAGTAAACTATTTTTAACGAAAGTATCCATTTCTTTTTACATTATTTTCATGTATAATAAAAATATCGCATTACAATTCTAAATAAAGGAGACTAACAATGAAATTAAATTACAAAAGAACGCTACTCATTGGTCTGGCATTCTTATCCATTAGTGCTTTCTGGCAAATGTATGATAACGAAGTGCCACGAATTTTAAAGAATACTTTCGGTATGGGAGATACACTTACCGGTGCAATTATGGCAGGAGATAATATTCTCGCTTTAGTTTTACTCCCTGTATTCGGAGCTATTTCTGACAAAATCAACACACCGATTGGAAAGAGAATGCCTTTTATCTTAGTTGGTACTGCTTGTGCATTTACTTTCTTAATGGTGCTTTCTTATGCAATTAAAACAACCAATCTTATTTTATTTGTAGCTAGTTTATTTATACTTTTAATCAGCATGGGTATTTACCGTTCTCCGGCTGTTGCACTTATGCCTGATTTAACCCCAAAACCATTACGAAGCAAAGGAAATGCGGTTATTAACTTAATGGGTGCTGTTGGTGGTGTGTATACCCTTCTTATGATTAAAGCATTAACCGGAAACAGCAAAAATCCGAACTATTTCCCACTTTTCCTTTCTGTTGGTCTTTTGATGTTGGTTTGTGTTGCAATACTATTCCTTACCATTAAAGAAAACAAACTCAGAAAAGAAATAGAGGCTGAAGAACCGGTAGAAGAAAATATTACTACTGCAACTGAAACAACAACATCTTCCAAACTTCCAAAAGATGTACAGCGAAGCTTGATTTTCTTACTTGCATCCGTATCATTTTGGTTTATCGCATATAATGCGGTAACAACCGCATTCTCACGTTATGCGGAACATGTATGGGGCTTAAAAGGCGGCGGATATGCAGATTGTCTTTTATTTGCAACCGTTTCTGCCATCGTAAGTTACATACCAATCGGATCTATTGCAAGCAAAATCGGACGTAAGAAATCCATTTTAATCGGTATTATCATGTTAGGAAGTGCTTTCCTTGTTGCCGGATTATTCAACAAATACCATCCGATTATGATTGTATTATTCTGTATCGTTGGCTTTGCTTGGGCTTCCATCGGTGTAAACTCTTACCCAATGGTTGTTGAAATGGCAAGTGCCGGAGACGTTGGAAAATACACAGGTTACTATTATACATTTTCTATGACTGCACAGGTTATTACACCTATCCTTTCCGGATATTTGTTAGAGCATGTATCTTACAGAACCTTATTCCCATACTCTGTAACATTCTGTATTTTAGCATTCCTTACTATGTCACAGGTAAGACATGGCGATACAAAGCCACTTGCGAAAAAGAGTATGCTTGAAAACTTTGATGTAGATGATTAATTCCATATTGGTTATTTTCATAAATTCTAACAGGCACTTCTTTCCCGTTACAATTCAGACATCAGCCGGCTGATGCCTGAATTGTAACGGGCGACACTCATATTAGAAGTCGCCTTTGGCGAGATGGGTGTCGCTTTGGCTTGCTTTACGTGTTCTCTCCACGCCAATCAGCGTAGTGATTGGCATGGGTCTGAAAAGTAACTCATAGAATACTCTTTCTTTAAATTAATATAAAACCTATTGCGTTAAATAATTAACAATATTATAATATATGTATCTAATAAAATACATATATTCTTAAAAGGAGGAATATCTTATGAGCAGATTTACATTACCAAGAGATGTTTATCACGGAAAAGGATGCTTAGAAGAATTAAAAAATTTAAAAGGAAAAAAAGCCATTCTTGTCGTTGGTGGCGGTTCTATGAAACGTCAGGGTTTTCTTGATAAAGCAGTTTCTTATTTAAAAGAAGCAGGTATGGAAGTAGCACTTTTTGAAGGTGTTGAACCAGACCCTTCCGTTGAAACCGTTATGAGAGGTGCTGAAGCAATGCGTGAATTTGAACCGGATTGGATTGTTTCCATGGGTGGCGGTTCTCCAATTGATGCAGCAAAAGCAATGTGGGCATTTTATGAATATCCGGATGTTACATTTGAAGACTTATGTATTCCGTTCAACTTCCCGGAATTAAGACAAAAAGCAAAATTCTGTGCAATTCCTACTACTTCCGGAACCGCAACAGAAGTAACTGCATTCTCTGTTATTACCAACTATCAAACAGGCGTAAAATATCCATTAGCAGATTTTAACATTACACCGGACGTAGCCATTGTTGACCCTGAGCTTGTAAAAGGACTTCCTGTAAAACAGGTTGCTTATACAGGTATGGATGCTTTAACTCATGCAATCGAAGCATATGTTTCCACATTAAACGGACCATTTACTGACCCGCTTGCTATACAGGCAATTGAAATGGTATTTGATTACCTTCCGGCTTCCTATAATTGCAATATGGATGCCAGAGAACAGATGCACTATGCACAATGCCTTGCAGGTATGGCATTCTCCAATGCTTTGCTTGGTATCGTACACTCTATGGCACATAAAACAGGTGCTGCTTTTGATACCGGACACATTCCACATGGATGTGCAAATGCAATTTATCTTCCATATGTTATCAAATACAATGCAAAAGACCCTATCGCAGCAAAACGCTATGCAGAAATTGCACGTAAGATGGGACTTGCAGGCACTTCTGAAAAAGCACTTATCAACAGCCTTTGTGCAAAAATTGACGAATTTAATGTAATTTTAAATATTCCAAAGACATTAAAAGATTTCGGCATTCAGGAAGAAGAATTTAAAGAAAAAATTGCAGGAATTGCAGAACGTGCTGTTGGCGATGCTTGTACAGGTTCTAATCCTCGTGCCATTGACCCTGCAGCGATGGAAAAATTATTTAACTGCATTTATTACGGAACAGAAGTTGACTTCTAAACCATAAAACAAATGGGAAAAGTTTTGTAAAACTCCATGGGCTGTCGGGAAATGAAAAATCTAGTAGGTTATTCTTTTTAAGAATACTATATTTTGTATATTAATCCTATTTTCCGACAAGCCCATTTTTTATTTACAGTCCAAAAAAACTGTATAAACAACCACAATTTCCCAAAAAACAAAAAAGAGAATCAACATATCATTTTCATATGTTAATTCCCTTCTTTATCATCTTTTCCGCATTCGCTACTTTTTCGTGAACGTAGTTTTCATTTCTTCAGTTAATCATAATGAAATAAGCATCTCATAATTTATCTGATACAACTTACGCTTATCTCAGAAAATTATTCTTCGCTTACAAGCACTTTCTTTCCCTTCAACTCTCCTGCAATTGGGTGAATCTGTGAAATCATATTGTCGATATCTTCAAACATCGTACTCTTTGTTGTACCCAAATCATTTGCTTCTTCAATATGTCCCAACACTTTCTGCAACTGATAACCTGTTTCGGAAAAAGAATTCTGGATAGAATTTAACTGGCTTTCGGAATCTGACAATGCATTTGCAATCTCACTTTGCACCATACCTGCACCACCTGCTGCATCTATGATTTCATTAAATACTGCATAAGAAGCCTCTACTTCGTTTACGCTTTCACCTAATGCCTTTTTAGACTCTTCAATACTGTGATTTAAAAGCGTAGTATCTTCATGCACATCTCTAATACTGCTGTTTACATTGCTGACAAGAATTTTTATTTCATCCGCCAGTTTTTTTACCTGATTAGCTACAACTACAAAACCGCGTCCTTGCTCACCAGCTCTTGTTGCTTCAATGGAAGCATTAAGTGCTAACATATTTGTCTGATTTGCAATCGCTACAATCTGTTTCATGCATTCTTCAATTTTTTCTACGGACACTTGAAAGCTCTTAAAGCGGTTTTCAATCTCAGTAAACTGTTCCTGCACTTGCAAAGAACTGTTTTTCAATCCGTCAACCTGTCTTTCTGCCTGTTGAACAGCTTCGTTAATATTTTCCTGAACACCGCTAAACTGCTGAGAAACTTCGCCCACAATTGAAAAATTTTCATAAAATGAGGACAAATTTTCATTTAATTTCTTATTTTCTTCTAATACCGCATCAAATGCTGTTTGAATTTCCTGAAGCTCATTTAAAGATGCCACTTCATTTACAACCAATTTTTTCTGGTAATGTTTCATACTATCCGCAATATGCAGGATTGGATACAAATCCAGTTCTTCTGTTCGTACTGCTTTTTCTTTTTTTCTTGATAAAAACATAAATTTTCCTCCTAATTTCCCGCCTATTTACTCAAATACAACACAAACCATGGATTGATTTACAAACTGGTTTTTATAATGCTCTCCATATCCTACCAAACCAACATGATTGCCTAATGTATTCATTTTTTTCAAGTATTCCTGCATATAGTTTTCCTGAGAAAATAATAAATGACGAAATGCACAATTTACGGAAAATACGCCTGAAACATGTCGGAAATCCTGTTTTATCGCATCTATCGTTTCTTGTACGATTTCTCTGTAATCCCTAAGTTCCAACAATTCCAAAACATCGGAGTCATTTACCTGTCGATAGAAAACAAGTGCATTCCCAACTACTTCTTTAATAGAAATAATACAGATATCTTTTCCATTTCTGCGACCAAATGGATTTTTAAATGTCTGTGTTCCGATATCTCTTTCAGAAATATGCAACGCATCCTGATATACCTGTTTTGCCGGTTTTCCATTTAATTCACCCATCAGATACTTACTTCGGTCTGTTTTGGAAGCAATAAAACGAAAGCCTTCCATAGGTCGATAGATATTTTCTTTATATATTTTTACCTTTCCACCTAAATTTTTAATTAAGGCATATGCTGCTGCATCTTCATAAATCACCCCATTTGCAGATACTTTTCCGCTATCTCCCGTTCCGCCAATGAGTGGAATGTCATTCTTTTCAAACACGCTATAAATTGTTGTCAACACACAGGCATCATTACCCGCACAAAAATCAATGCAAACCGTATTCGAAGAAGATGCTTTCACTTTCTGCAAATCCTTTTCTACACGCTGAATGTAGCGGGCCGGCATTGTAGATACATGTTCAAGCACATTTGCAGTTGCTTCTACATTATCTAAAAAAGCAACAACACCTACTCCATTTTCCACAATCGCTGTATCATATGCCATGCCAATACAACCAATGCTTGGAATATTTGGATAAAGTTCCTCTAATTCCTTCACATGAGACTCAAACTGTTTATTATTTGACATTAATAAGATTAATTTCGGTTGATTCAATCCCTTTACCGCTTCTTTTAAATTTCCGCTATTACTTTTTCCAAAAAATTGTTTCACTTTCGTCACCTCGAATTTCTTGCATTGTTTCTTTTATTATACTTCTTATTTTTCACAATGACAAGTTTTTCCAGGCATTGGATACTATCAAGATATTATACAGTTGCTGTTTGACTGTGTAATCCAATTATATAGCCTGCAAAGAAATTACTCTATTATGTTTCTCCTCTTGCCGATTTACTCTGTCCACAATTAACTGAATTCCCTTTTTTCGCTTTTTCTCAAAGACCTGCCTCGACCAACCGGATTCCCTTTCTACTGCTGCATATAGCATACTTTGTACATACATTCTGTTGATAATGCTATAATACGGTTCTTCCAATCGCATATACGCCTCCCATACCCGTTCTATCATTTCTTCTTTTAAAACCAATTCCAAAAACATCGTTCTGTAATCTTCATTACGCCGTTTTAATATTTTTTTGTAATTTCGATATACATCACCTAAATCTTTTTGCTTTCCGGAACCTCGTGGCATTCCTGACATGGAATTTGCGGGCATTGACATGGTTTCAATCATATCATCTGTTTTTGCCATATCTTGCTCTATCGCAGACATTTTTTGGTGTATAGAAATAAGCAATGTTTCCCGATTTCTTAAAATCTCTTTTACTTCTTGTTCTGTCATTATTTGATTTATCATTAAGTCTCCTTTTCCTAAACAATATTCAATATCATTTTCAGGCTATATTTTCACCTGACATCTTTGCCTTCTTATTAATGAAGCTTTTTTATTCCTCAAATACAATTTCCAATAAAAAAAGTGCGATTTAGATTTCCCCTTCTCTTAGTCGCACTTTTTTATATAAAATTGATTTTGTTATGATAATTTCCTAGTCAAAAAATATGGCTTCACTTATTGTCTCTTGTATATGTTTTCTTCGTGTCCGATTTTGCCAAAGCTACTTTCGTTTGCTGTAACACTCCACAGGCGTTCATTCCCCAGTAGTGATAGGTACTTTTTTCGTATCCATTTCTCAATTTATACCAACTGATACTTTGCTAATTTGTTTAAATTTTTGTAACAGTTTAGTTCCCCAAACATATGCATAAATCTCATTGAATTCGATTAATTAACCTTATTTTATAAGTTCTGCCATAATCACAAATATTTCTCTGCCTAAATAGTCATTCTCCTTTAGACAGCTTCCATATTCATAAATTTTATTTTTTAAAGTTTCCGTATCACATATGTCGGTTTCAAAAAGGATTTCCCACAATATCCTTACCTTATCTACTCCGCAATGTGCTACCTTTGTTTGTATTTCATGCCACCGTTCCCCATCTTGCATGGCATCAAACAGATACATAATAAGTGTTGTCTTTTCTATATTCCCTCATCACCTCTCTTAATTCTTTCACAAAGACCTGTTCCCCAATTCCATTGCCTTTGCTGTATATATTATAACTTCATCTTTTACCAATACGCAAGCCGCGAAACGCGACAGTCGCGTTTTGCGACCTTTTCTTGACTTTTTGGAAATTTTGATTTTAATAATAACTTAAAAGTTATTGACGCAATGATAACTTTTTACGTATAATATAGAAAGGAGAACAACCATTGTACAAAATACATTTTTACAAAGAGAAATTGAAAAAGCAAAACGAGAGCTTACAGACATTATAGAAAGGGGCATACAGTATGACTAATACAAAAATTGTAAATGAAAATCCTGCCATCGGCAGAAGTTGGGACGAAGTAGAGCAGGAACTTTTCACCCCGGAAGAAATAGCAGAAAGCGATTTAAGGGTGGCACTACCAATCCACAGATTAATACTCTTTTAAAAGTATTAGTCCCATTGGGAAAGACGCTTGCTATTGTACCATTAGACACCACAAAATGACCTAAATTATATCAATAACCAATAAAAGAGCCGTGCAACCCTTTTCTTTACTGGGTCGCACGGCTTTATTGGTATTATTCCGGTTCAATTATGCCATATGTACTTCCTTTTCTCTTATACACAACATTTACTGCATCTGTTTCCGCATTTACGAATACAAAGAAATCATGTCCCAACAATTCCATTTGAATACATGCATCTTCCGGATACATTGGTTTTAAATCATAGCGTTTGGTTCGCACAATTTTTACTTCTTCATCATCTTCGTCTATGGTTTCATCCATATATTCCGCTTTGAAGTTTGCTGCTGCATTTAATTTTTTAGATACAATCTTCGTTCTATATTTGAGTAACTGTTTTTCAATCGCTTCCTGTGCCAAATCAATGGAAACATACATATCGCTGCTTTCCTGTTCGGAACGAATCATATGTCCTTTGGTTGGAATCGTCACTTCTATTTTCTGACGTTCCTTTTCCACGCTCATCGTTACATATACGTCGGTATCTGGTTTAAAGTATTTTTCCAGTTTTCCTAATTTTTCCTCTACTGCATTTTTCAGTCCCTGTGTCAATTCGATATTTCTTCCGCTAATAGTAATCCTCATGCTGTCAACCCCTTTGCAGTTTATTTAATAAAGCAGGTTTTTATTCGCTTTATCATGCCTCTATTATAATACATCAACCACCCATTCGTAAAGTTTTTTCTTACAATTTTATATTTTTTTTAAAATTAACAGATAATTTTTATATTATCGTTTTATTATCGACACATTTCAACTAACTATTCACTCACCATTTCTTCCAACTGCACACACAATTCTTCCCAGGCTTCCATATCTTCCATAATTGCCTCTTCCATTGCATCAATTTCATTTTGGATTTCTGTCAGCTTGGAGTAACTGGATTGATACTGTGGATTTAAAAGCTCTGCCTTTAAGGCTTCTAATTTTTCTTCTTTTACAGCAAGTTCTTCTTCTGCCTTTTTTATCTTCTTTTCAATCTTAGAGCGTTCTTTTCCCGGATTATAATATGTTTTTTTACCGTTTATTTGTTCCGCATTTTTGGAATTACTTTGATTTCCTGATACATCTTGCATATTGCCGGATGCAGAGTTAAGTCCACCGCCTTTATTGCTGATAAGCCCGCCTAAATCCATGGTCTTTTTGTAACCGTTTTCTGCAAGCTCTGCTTCACGGTCTAATTTCTCCTGATATTCTTCATAACCAAAACGATATAAGTTTGTCGTGCCATCTTCAAATACAAGAAGTTGTGTTGCTACCTGTTTTACAAAATAACGGTCATGTGATACGAAAATCAATGTGCCTTTAAAGTCTTTCAACATGGTTTCTAAGGTTTCTTTTCCTATAATATCCATGTGATTGGTCGGCTCGTCCAAAATCAGTACATTTGGTTTGCGTTTTAAGATTTTACAGAGGGCAAGACGCACTTTTTCCCCACCGGAAAGCATACTGATATTTTTAAATACATCTTCGCCTGTAAACAGGAATGCACCTAACGCATTTCGCACTTCCGTTTCAGTTAATGTCGGAAATTCATCCCAGTAATCATCCAGTACCGTTTTATTGCTTTGGTACATTGCCATTTGCTGGTCAAAGTAGCCAATCTGCACATTGACACCATATTTATATTCCCCGGAAATGGCAGGAAGTTTTTCCACAATCGTCTTCAATAATGTGGATTTTCCTAACCCATTTCCACCTAAAATCCCCAGTTTTTCCCCTTTTTTCAGCTCAAATGTAACCGTAGAAAGCGGAACATCGTAGCCGATTTCCAAATTTTGTACGGAAAGCACATCATTTCCGGTTTCCACTTTTGGTTGGAAATTTGCATGGAATGTCTTATTATCATAGCGATCCGGTGCTTCGATAATTTCCATATGCTCAATTGCCTTTTGTTTGGAACGAGCCATGGACACTTTCGTTGGGTGTCCTTTAAAACGGTCTACCATTCGTTGCAAACGTTCAATTTCTTTTTGTTGTGCAAGATGGTCTTTTAATTGCTTCTCATAATTTTCTTTTTTGCGAATCATAAATTTGGTGTAATTGCCAGGATAGCGTTTTGCCGTTCCGTATTCAATCTCATATACAACATCCACAATATTATCCAAAAACATACGGTCATGCGACACCAAAACAACGGCTTTTGGATAATTTTTCAAATACCCTTCCAACCATTCAATTGTTGTAATATCCAAATGGTTGGTCGGCTCGTCCAATAATAAAATATCAGGCTTGCTTAAAAGCAGCTTAATAAACGCAATTTTTGTCTGCTGTCCACCGGAAAAGTCGCGAAGCGTTTTTTTTCGTTCTTCCTCAGAAAATCCAAACTTACGAATCAGCACTTCATATTCCTTTTCAAAATAGTAACCGCCTGCTTCACGAAATTTTTCTTCTAATGTCGTGTACGCTTTTACTTTTTCATCGGAATGGTCATGGTTTAATGCTTCTGCTGCTTCTTCCACCTGCTTTTTCATCGCAATCATTGGAGCAAAGACTTTGCGAATTTCTTTTTCTAATGTGATATTTGGGTCATCAAACGCAATCTGCTTTAAATAGCCAATCTGCGGTTTCCCCGTCATTGCAATCGAAGCATCTTCGCCATCTTCCTGATATAAATCCACTTCACCGGAAATCAACTTTAAAAGCGTTGTCTTCCCACAGCCATTTCTGCCAACAACTGCAATCTTTTCTGTATTTCGAATTTCAAAATAAATATCATGCAAAATAACGTCATCGCCAAATACGACTGCGCCATTTGAAATCTGATATAGCATAATCCTCCTGTCTAGCCCTATCAAAAATATAGAAAAATAACTATAATTTTATTGGTAATATTGCCACTCTCATTTATTTTTAATAGAGCATTCAACTATTCTAAAACGCTTTATCCCATTAACAAAGCTAATTTCATTTCTTACTTAAACCATACCTAATAAATAATTAATAAACTGCTGCGCCGTTCTTCCTGAAATGCCTCCATGGCTCAATTCCCACTTATTTGCTTCTGCACGCAATTGTTCATCTGATATGGTAATTCCATTTTTACGTGCCAAACCGATAACAATGTCGAAATATTCTCTTTGACTTGGTTTGCTAAAGCTGATGGTAACACCAAATCTATGTACAAGGGAAAGTTTTTCTTCCATTGTGTCAGAATGGTGCTTATCATTGGAAGTATCCATGTCATTTCTGTCATTCCATGTTTCTTTGATTAAATGACGGCGGTTGGATGTTGCGTAAATTAAAATATTATCCGGTTTTGTTTCCACACCACCTTCGATTACTGCCTTTAAGTATTTATATTCAATTTCAAATTCTTCGAAAGATAAGTCATCCATATAGATGATAAACTTATAATTGCGGTTTTTAATCTCAGAAATGATTTTGGATAAATACTTAAACTGATGTTTATAAATTTCAATCATACGAAGACCATCGCCATAATACTGGTTGACAATCGCCTTAATGCTTGTGGATTTACCTGTACCGCTATCACCAAACAGCAATGCATTGTTGGCTTTTTTACCATTTACAAAGGCTTCCGTATTATCTGTCAATTTCTTTTTCTGGATATCATAACCAATTAAATCATCTAAACATACGGCATCCATATTGTTGATTGGTTTTAGTATAATTTCTCCTTCGCCCTTTTCTTCAATACGGAATGCTTTGTTCATGCCGAACATTCCAACTCCATACTCTTTATAAAAACCTGTCATGACATCAAAAAACTCTTTTTCATCTTTTGTTGCTGCCAGTTTTTTACTAAGTGCCTGTACTTTTTCGCTGACATTTTTGTTATACATCAAGTCTTTTTTTACAATCGCTTTATAATTGGTTAACTGGGAAAAACAGCTTAATCCTAACTCTTTTTCGATTGCAGAAAAGTCATAATCAAACAATGCTTTGAAAATGCGGAAATCATTTTCCACAAATACATTTACGCTGCCTTCTCCCGCACCTTCTTTTTCACAGGTAATACTGAATGGGTTTTCATTCATCATTAAATAAAAAGTCAAATAATTCTGCCACAAATTTTCATCAAAACCATAGTCTGTCGCCACCTTTAACAGACGTTTTACCTGCGTATGAATTGCACGTACCAATTCCATTTTTTCATAATTGCCTTTTTCATAACGGGCAAAAATTTCTCCCATTTGATAAAGAATTTCATCTTCTTTCATATCTCCATACATAAGGAGTTGTGCTACTTCGTTATACATAATCTTTCTCCAATCTTTTATTAATTCAATTATCAATAATCCATTCCAGCATTATAGAAAAATTCTTTGGGATACGGATATCTTCCATACATCCCCTTTTTCTAAAAAGGAGATACATAACAATACTTTCTCCCACTATCTCTTATTTTTCAAAAAAATGCAAGCAATTCAACAAAAAAATAGCATAGAACATATATTTTCTGTATCTGTGCCCATTTTGGCTGGTAAATCCGTAAAAAACAATGCACAAAATTTTTTCATATATGAATGCCTATTTTATTGCTAGAAAATTACGGTTACTTTTGTGCCTTTCCCCACTTCACTTTCCAAAAAAATTTCTGCTTTATGAATTGCCACAACATGTTTCACAATGGCAAGACCAAGCCCCGTTCCACCGGTTGCTTTGGAACGACTCTTATCCACACGATAAAAACGCTCAAATACTCTTTCCTGATGTTTTTTGGGGATTCCAATTCCATTATCTTCTACAATCAGATGGGGCTTTCCTCCTATCGTTTCCACAGTCAGAATCACCGTTCCGCCAACATTATTATAGCGGATTGCATTTTCACATAAATTATCAATCAACTCACCTAACATATCACGATTACCTCGAATGATACACTTACTTCCGGATAAAGTAAAGGAAATTCCTCTTCTGGATGCATTTATTCTAAGATTTTTTGCACATTCTGATGCCAATGCATACAAATCCACACGTTCCGTCTGCTCTAAATAATCCGTGTTATCCAATTCCGACAAGCGAATAATCTCATTAATCAGCCGTAAAAGTCTATCGGAATTCTTACGAATTTCACCTGCAAATTTTATCTGCTGTTCTTCATTTACCATCTGATTTTCAATTAATTCTGCATATCCTGCAATTGCTGTCAAAGGTGTTTTCAATTCATGTGTTACATTTGCAGTAAAATCCTGCCTCATTTTCGCTGCTTTTAAAATATTTTCATGCTGTTTTTGAATTGTCTGCACAAATGGTATCAATTCTTTATAAACATTCTCTTGCTGCGATTCCTCAGATGAATGTTCAATCCGGTCTGTCAATGCCTTAATCGGATAAAGCAACGTTTTCGTTAAATAATCAGCTAAAATCACACATAACCCGATTACCAACCCCACAATCAACAGCAACATCGGAAGTGGTGTCAGAAAAATACTTATTGCACTATTGGCATTGCGTGAAACACGCACCACGCTTCCATCTTCCATGCGAAGTGCATAGTAATACGTATTCATTTCCAGAGTATCTGAATTACGGATACTTTCCCCTTCTCCAAGTTCCATCGCTTCCATAATTTCAGGACGGTCTGCATGGTTTTCCATATTTTTGGCATCCGTGCGATTGTCATATAATACCACACCGTTTGCATCTACCCATGTAATACGCACTTCCATTGTTTCAAAATCAAGTTTTTTTTCCGTTTCCAGTATATCGGAATCCACCAATATCTCTGCCAAAACATGCAAATCATTTTTCACCTGTTTTTGAAAGAGCTGATAGTAAATACTAGCCACACCAACCAGAGTGACTAATATTGCAAATAGTGCAATTCCAATTAATCGGATGTTAATTTTTCTTTTCATAATTCATAAAAACCTCTTTATTATTCATAACTAATAACACCAAGTAACATCTGTAATAAAACACTTATGGATAGAAAATTCAATATTCTTTCGCTAAGTTTTCTACCCATAAAATTCCTTTTTGCTTTCTATGGGTAGATTGGTCATATTATAAATTTACGCCCTCAGACAACAAATGTCTGAAGGCGTCTTAAATAGTGTTTCTTCTTATCTAATTATTCAATTACATAACCCACATTTCGAACTGTTTTAATGCGACATCCCGCTTCTTTTAATTTTTTCCGAAGTGTCTTAATGTGCATATCCACCGTCCTTGACTCTCCTTCAAAATCCGTCCCCCAAACATGCCGCATAATCACATCTCTGGAAAGAACCGTTCCTTGGTTTGTCATCAAAAGGCGAAGCAGTTCGTATTCTTTATAGGTTAATTCGATTACTTCTTCATTCACAAACACAGCACGGCGTTCGTGGTCAATCCGAAGTTCTTCTAATTGTAAAACTTTCACTTCTGCAGAAACAGTTCTGCGAAGCAACGCTTTGACACGCGTAATCAGTTCCATGACGGAAAACGGCTTTTTGATATAATCATCTGCCCCTTCGTCAAGTCCCCGAATCATATCCATTTCCTGTGTTTTTGCTGTTACCATAATAACAGGAATTTTGCGTGTTGCTTCATGCAAACGAAGTTTCTTTACAATTTCGTAGCCGCTTTCATCCGGAAGCATCACATCTAAAATCACGAGGTCCGGAATGGTTTCTTCTAATTTTTTATAAAAATCCTTGGCATTTTCAAATGCCTTTACTTCATAATTGCTGTTTTTTAGAGCAATCTTTTCTATTTCACGAATATCTGCATCATCTTCTACAATAAAAATGAACGCCATAATTTTCCGCCTTTTTTATAATACTGGTCTGTGATAGCTCATTTTACATTTGATATAACTACACAGTTTTCTTCTTCTTCAATAATATTATTTGGGAGTTTGTATTTATCACTCCATACACTAACCGCATTATTGTACCATTTTACATTCTGTGATTTTAATTCTAATAAATAGCTGTGTGTTTCAAACTCGTCTATACCAACTTCAATCAAACATACTGCAATATTAGAACAATGGTCAGATATACGCTCAAAGTTTATTAAAAGCTCCTGCCAAATAAGTCCTACATCCATAGTACATTTACCTTTACGCAAACGTTTGATATGACGCTGTTTCATTTCTGCTACAAGGCTATTGATAACCTGTTCTAATGGTTCTACCATTTTCGCTTCTTCCAAATCACCCGTTTTAAATATTTCCACAGCAGAACCTACAATTTCACGAATTGCACGTGCAAATATATTAAATTCTTTTACTGCATTTTCTGAGAACTGATATCCTTTTCGGTTCATTTCTTTTGCAGATTCCGCCAAATTTACCGCATGGTCAGACATTCTTTCGAAATCGTTAATGGTATGAAGTAAAATAGAAAGCGTACGACTGTCTGCCTGTGACAAATCACGATTGCTTAATTTTACAAGGAATGACCCTAATGCATCTTGATAACGGTCAACCATTTCTTCCATTTCAATGATTTTTTTCATATTTTCATCACTATAAGATGTCAGGTTGTCTATTGTCAGATAAACCGCATCTCTTGATAATTCTGCCATTTTTACAGCTGTGTTTTTACAAAGCTCCATAGCAAAAGCCGGCTGGTCTAAGAAACGTTCATCTAAAATAGCAAACTCGTTCTTTTCTTCTGTTTCATCGCCTTTGTCTCGAATTGTAAGTGTTGCAAGTTTTACTAACACGTTTGCAAATGGGAACCAGCATACTGCACATGCAATATTAAATATACTATGTACAATCGCAATACCGGTTGCATCTGCAGGACCATTTAAAAATCCAAACGGCATAACTGCATTGATTCCATAAAATACAATCATAAATACAATCGTACCTATTAAGTTAAAATACAAATGTACCATAGATGTACGTTTTGCATTTTTTGTTGCACCAAAAGAGGACATGATTGCTGTTACACAAGTACCAATATTTTGTCCCATGATAATCGGGATTGCCGCCCCAAAATTAATCGCACCGGTTGCACAAAGTGCCTGTAAAATACCAACGGATGCAGAAGAACTTTGAATAACTGCTGTTAAAACCGCACCTGCAAGCATGCCTAAAATTGGATTGGAAAACTGTGTCAGAATACTTGTAAACTGTTCATTGCTGCGAAGCGGTTTTACTGCATCACTCATGGTATCCATACCCGTCATTAAGATGGCAAAACCAACTAAAATATTACCTACATCTGTCTTTTTGCTGCTTTCTTTATCGGTCATAATCAAAATAATACCGATTACGGCAAGAATTGGAGAAAATGAGGTCGGCTTCAACATTTGCATAAAGAAGCTGGAACCCTCTACTTCTACAAGAGACAACAGCCATGAAGTCATGGTCGTACCAATATTAGCACCCATAATAATTCCAACTGCCTGCTGCAGTTTCATAATACCGGAATTAACAAAACCAACTACCATAACCGTAGTTGCAGAAGATGACTGGATAATGGCTGTTACACCAGCACCCAATAATACCGCCATCAAACGGTTAGACGTAAGTCTCTCCAAGATACTTTCCAGTTTTCCACCGGATACTTTGGATAAGCCATCGCCCATCGCATTCATTCCGTACAGGAACAGAGCAAGCCCCCCCACCATTGTCAACACACTAAATATGTCCATATTCAGACTCCTTTTCATACGTTTTTTCTTTACTAAAATTTAGTTCGTATGAAGCCATTATTACATAAATTTTTCATTTTGTAAACTTCTCGTGCTCTGATTTTACATATTTTACACAGTTTTTACAATTCTATTCTATGTTTTTCGTCCAAATTGACCAATGTGAACTATCCTCTTTCGCTATTTCCTCGTAAACGCAGGCAGTTTTGCAGCTTTCCTACATAACCCTCCCTCCTAATGTGCCTCTTTTCCCTTATGCCTGCGGACGATTTTCTAATGAAAACAGGATATGCTCTGCAATATTTGTAGCATGGTCGCCGATTCTCTCAAAATATTTTGCCGCCATCAGCAAATCGGCTGCCTGTTCGCCATTATTTTTATCTTTATGAATCAATTCAATAAGTTCCTGCTTTGTTTCTGCAAACAACGCATCTACAATATCATCATGTGCAATGACCTTTTTTGCTTTCTCCATATCCTTATCCATAAATGCTTCCATTCCGGTAATCAGCATATACATGGTTTCAGATGCCATTTTGCTGATATGTTCAAGGTTTTTAATATACGGCTGGTTGGCAAGCATAATGGTAATTTCTGAAATATCCGCAGCATGGTCACCGATTCGTTCCATATCTGTTACCATGCGAAGTGCTGCTGAAATCGTTCGAAGGTCGGAAGCTACCGGCTGTTGCTGCATTAATAATGTAAAGCACATATTTTCAATGTGTTTTTGCTGTCTGTCTACTTCCTTATCACCATCCATGACTTTTTGTGCCAACTCAATATCCTGTTTTAAAAGTGCACCAATTGCCTTTTGAATCGCACTCTGTACCTGATTTGCCATCTCCATAAGTGCATCATTCAAGTCGTTAAGCTGCTCGTTGAATCGTCTTCTCATTAACCAAACCTCCCTGTAATATAATCTTCTGTTCGTTTATCTTTTGGATAAGAGAACATCGTTTTTGTATTTGCAAATTCTACCATTTCCCCTACAAGGAAAAATGCAGTATCATCAGAAACACGTGCCGCCTGCTGCATATTGTGCGTAACAACGACAACGGTATATTTTTTCTTTAAATCCTCCATTAATTCCTCAATCTTCAAAGTTGAAATCGGGTCCAATGCAGAAGTTGGTTCATCCATCAGCAAAATTTCCGGTTCTACTGCAAGTGCTCTTGCGATACAAATTCGCTGCTGCTGTCCGCCGGAAAGACCTAATGCCGATTTTTTCAAACGGTCTTTTACTTCATCAAAAATTGCCGCACCACGTAAACTTTCTTCCACAATTCGGTCTAAAGTCGCCTTGTCCTTAATGCCATGCACTCTCGGACCATAGGCAATATTATCATAAATGCTCATTGGAAATGGATTTGGCTGCTGGAATACCATACCAACTTTCTTGCGAAGAATGGTAGTATCTACGTTTGGAGCATAAATATTTTCTTCATCAATCGTCACTTCTCCGCTGATTTTCACGCTATCAATCAAATCGTTCATACGATTTAGCGTTTTTAAAAATGTGGATTTCCCACAACCGGAAGGACCGATAAAAGCAGTTACGCTTTTTTCTTTGATATCCATATCGATATTTTTTAGGGCGTGATTTTCGCCATAATAAAGGTCTAAATTACGCACCTTGATTTTTGTTTGTTTTTCCATCTGTTTCTCCTATAAATTTCAAGCCTATTGAAACATCAACTCTTGCAGATAATATTTTTGAATATATTTTCAATTACTTCAAATTATTTACATCAAATTTCTTTGCCAAAAACTTCGTAATAAAGTTGATTCCAAGCACCACCACAAGAAGTACTACTGCAATACCAAATGCCACATCATATTCTCCTTTTGTTGCACTTAAATAAAGCTGAATCGTAAGCGTTCCGCCTGACTCAAAAATTTTATTTAAATACCCTTTTATACCTACAGGCAGTAAATCCCCACTTCCTGCCGTATATAAAAGTGCTGCTGATTCTCCCACAATTCGCCCAATCGCTAAGATAACACCTGTAATAATGCCGGGCATGGCGGATGGAAGTAAAATGGTACGAATCATATACCATTTTCCTGTTCCAAGACCAATTGCCCCGTTTCGATAACTGTCCGGTACGGTTTTTAATGCTTCCTGCGTATTTCTTGTAACAAGAGGCAGAACCATAAGTGTCAATGTCAATGTACCTGTTAGAATCGAATAACTTAGTCCCAAGGTCTCACCAAAGAACATCATGCCAAACAAACCAAAAATGATGGAGGGAATACCGGATAATGTCTCTGTTGCAAGTTCAATCAATTTTACAAATTTCCCCGGTTTTGCATATTCATTTAAGTAAATCGCTGTTCCCACACCAATCGGAGTTACAATCAGCATGGTCAATAAAATAATATAAATGGTATTTAAAATATTGCCTGCAATTCCAACCGTTCCTCTTAAAATACTACTTGTAGTTGTTAAAAATTCCCCATTTACCTTATCAAAACCATTCAAAAATACAAATGCTACGATTCCCACAAGAAGAAACACCGAAAATGCTGCACTCATATAAATCAATGCATATGCTAACGCATCAAGGATTCGATTTTTCTTTCCATAAATACTTACCACTAACTTTCATCCCCTTTCTGAATTATTCGTGTCAGAACCAGATTGGTAAATAAAATAAATACAAAAAGCACAAGACCAATTGCAAACAACACCTGTCTGTGAAGTCCTTCCGAATAACTCATTTCGCTGACAATCGCTGTTGTAAGGAATTTTACAGAGTTAAATGGAAGCGGTAAATTTACAGAACCACCCGCAACCATATTAATTGCCATTGCTTCTCCTAATGCTCTGCCGAGTCCTAACACAATCGCTGTCATAATTCCTGATTTTGCTGCCGGAATTACGACTTTAAAAATTGTCTGGATTTTTGTTGCTCCCAATGCTAATGAAGCAGATTTTAGTGCCGGTTGTACTGCTTTAATCGAAGATGTACTGATATTAATTACTGTTGGCAAAATCATAATTGCCAAAACTAAAATAGCAGAAAGCAAATTCGCACCACCCGTAAACTGATGCTCATTTGCGTTTGCAAAAATTCTTTTTTCAATTTCATACATCCATGGTTTTAAAATCATAACACCAACAAGACCATAAATAACCGAAGGAATCGCTGCTAAAAGCTCTACTGCCGGCTGTACTATAGCCGTAATCCGTTTATCGGCTACCTCTGCAAGAAATACGGCACTTAATACTCCTATCGGCACACCAATCAAAAGTGCCGCTGCTGTACCAATAATAGACGTCAAAATAACATAAAAAATACCAAATACCGGTGTTTGTGCTGTCGGTTTCCATTCTGTTTCAAATAACAGTTCGGTAACTCCGACTTTCGAAAAAGCCGGAGTTCCTATCATAATCATATAAATGGTTATAGAAAACACTGCTGCTATCGCTACGATTGCAAAAACTTTAAATATTCTTTCCGCTATGGATTCAACTGTATTTTTTACTTTTTTATTTTGGATAATCGATAACTTTGTTTCCATTTTCTTTTCCCTTACTGTGGAAGAATCAAACCTACCTGTTCGATAATTGCCTGTCCTTCTTCCGATGCTACATATTCGAAAAATGCCTGTGTAAGTTCATCCTGTTCGCTAATTTCACCTTTTGTTGCCATTACAAATGGTCTGGAAAGAGAGTAAGAACCACCTGCAATATTTTCTGCTGTTGCTTCCACACCATCTAATTTTACGGTTGCTACGGTATCATTGATAACATCCAAAGAAACATAGCCGATTGCCCCCGGTGTTGCTGCTACATTTGCAAGTACGGTTCCTGTTGAATCCAATTCCTGTGCATATGCACATGCATCTTCAATCTTAAGAAGTTCTTCAAATGCACCTCTTGTACCGGAACCTGCTTCACGACCAATTACAACGATTGGAGAATTTTCACCGCCAAGTTCACTCCAGTTTTTGATTTCGCCTGTGTAAATCTTTGTAAGTTCTTCTGTTGTAATATCTGTTACTGTATTTGCTTTATCTACAATAACAGCAATTCCATCAATAGCTATAATATTTTCTACTGCACCTTCATTAATTTCTGCTTCTTTTAAATTTCTGGATGCATTTCCAATGTTTACACTGCCATTTAATACCTGTTCAATTCCGGCAGAAGAACCATTAAATTCCACATTTACGGTTACACCTTTATTTTTTGCCATAAATCCTTCCTGAAGTGCTTTTGCTACTTTGTCCATAGAGGTACTTCCTGACAATGTAATGCTTCCGCTTAAAGAACCTGTCTGTTGTGTATCTGTACCTTTGTTATTGTCTGTGTCACTCCCACCACAAGCAGTCAAACATCCCATTGTAAGCACTGCCGCTGTAAGTAAAGTTACCAGTTTTGTTAATCTTTTTTTCATTTCAATCATTCCTTTCATGTTACCATTTTTGTTACAGATACATTACGATCTTCCGAATTCGCATGACTTTCAGAATTTACATATGTCACGCAGATATTCACAATCGGCTTTGCTACTGTATGTCATATCAGAATTTATGCACCTCATAATATATCTGCAATTTGTGATTACAAGAGAACTATAATATCGTAACGTAAAATCTACTATCATAGTTTTGTAAAGGTTTTGTAAATTTACAAAGGTTTTACATTCCATCATACATTTTTCACATTTTGGGTTTATTCTAAACATGACTTGAAAATAATACCGTTATTCCCATTCATCATGGAGGAGATTCTTTTGGCTGACCAAATGACATTTAAGCGACATGAAATCAAATATATGATTACAACAGAACAATTTTCTACTATAAAAGACACATTTTCTGAATATATGATTGCAGATAAACATGGAAAAAATACCATTTGCAGCTTATATTATGACACACCGGACTTTCTTTTGATTCGTCGCTCAATTGAACATCCCGTTTATAAAGAAAAACTGCGTCTGCGAAGCTATGGAGTTGCAAAAAGTGAGACACCTGTGTTTGTGGAATTAAAAAAGAAATATAAAAAAGTTGTTTATAAAAGAAGAATCCTGCTTCCCGAAAGAGAAGCCATGACCTATCTATCTTGTGGACAAATTGAAAAAACTTCACAGATTACAAAAGAACTTGATTATTTTATGGAATTTTATAAAAATTTACAGCCAACTATGTTCCTTAGTTACAGCCGAGAAGCGTTTTATGCAAAGGACAATCCTGAATTTCGTATTACGTTTGATACAGACATTCTATGGCGTAATTATGACTTATGTTTAACCAAAGGAATTTATGGAACTCCGGTTTTAGAACCGGATAAAATACTTATGGAAATAAAGACAGCAGATGCCATTCCATTGTGGCTTGTGCAACTGCTGAGTGAACATAAAATTTATAAAACTTCTTTTTCAAAATACGGGACAGCTTATCGTACTATATTAAGAGACTTGCAATATGCACAAGGAAACAACTCTTGTTTTATGCCATAAACTATAAATACGCTAAAATTTGCAGATTTCCCAATCCATGCAACGATTTATTGACCAAATCTTACGATTTTTAGAATATCTTCATACAGAAGAATCCTTCGTTTTTATATTATAATTTTTCTACACAACTTTATATATAAAATCATTACAAATACCAATTCAGAAAGGACTTTACTATGTTAGACTTTTTATCCTCCGGAATTTTAAATTCCGCAACTGCTTCCATTACTATATTTCAGTTTATACTTTATATTGCTATCAGTTTACTTATTGGACTATTTCTTGCATTCGTATATGCCTACAAAAGCCGTTATACCAAAAGTTTTCTTGTCACCTTGGCTTTGTTGCCCGCCGTTGTATGCGTTGTAATTATGATGGTAAACGGTAATGTAGGTGCAGGAGTAGCGGTAGCGGGCACTTTCAGTCTTGTCCGTTTTCGTTCTGTTCCGGGAACTGCTCGTGATATCGGAACGATTTTTCTCGCTATGGGTGCAGGGTTAATTGCCGGCATGGGCTATTTAGGATTTGCAGTTATTTTTACGCTTATTATGGGAACTGCCATGATGCTCTATACTTTGCTTGGATTTGGGACGAGCCGGAAACCATCTTGCGATAAAACTTTACGTATTACGATTCCGGAAGACTTGAATTATTCCAAAATTTTTGATGACCTTTTAAATGAATACACAACCTATCATGAACTCATTTCCGTAAAAACCACAAATATGGGAAGTTTATTTAAACTGGTTTACAATATTACATTAAAGGATAGTTCCAAAGAGAAGGAATTCATTGATATGCTTCGTTGTCGAAACGGAAATTTGGAAATTTGTATTTGCAGACAGGAGATAAATTCGGCGGAATTATAAAATACATGTTTTATCAAATGCATACTCGTGAGTTTTTAAGTTGGGGGTATAGGAGTTCTTTTTTTGCTTTCTATACCCCAAGTAAACTTGGATGTTAGATTTTTCATTGTCGAACTCACGTTAATTATCATCAAAAAACTCATGCTGCCCCTTAAAGAGACAACATGAGTTTTTTCTATCTGCTTTGCTACTTTCTCATAATCGAATATCACTTCGTGGTTTCGGTTACATTACAGATTTGCTTTGATTTTTTCAATCATTTCTGCATACTGTTCATCTGTTAAGTATACTCTGTCCGGATTCATTGCAAATACGCCGCCCCATTCAAATGGGTCATCTTCGTATTTTGGAACGAGGTGCATATGTAAGTGACATCCTGTATCACCATAAGCTCCGTAGTTTACTTTCTTTGGTGCAAATGCTTTGTGAAGTGCTTTTGCAGCTCTTGCTACGTCTGCCATAAATAAATTACGTTCTTCATCACTAATGCTAACGATTTCACTTACATGGTCTTTGTAAGCTACGATAACACGTCCCGGATGGCTCTGTTCTTTGAAAAGAATCAACTGGCTTACTTCTAAATCACAAATTTCAATACCGAACTTATCTAAAAGTTCTCCCCTCATACAATATCCGCAATTACAATCTTTCATAATTCCTTCATTCCTTTCCCTAAAAAGTTTTATAGCGTTGTTATGGTGTATGTGTAACCATACTGTAAATTTATCATATACTCTTTTCACAAAAACTGCAATTCTTTTTGTGCTTTTTTGTGGAAAAAGGTAAATTTTATGTTACTAGTTATTTGTGAACAGTAACATTTTATTGTTTCATAAATTTTTGATTCACGTATCATATCATAATCCACTTCGTCTGCTTTGAGCATCATGTTTGCACCCTCGGATTTCTGTAAAACGAAAAATCTCTGTCGCCATCCCGAAATGTATGTACAAATGCAAGTGTTGTACGCACTTCCTTGTTCACTGCTGCCTGACATAGCAAAATCAATTAACAATTCTCCCAATGCTACGACATCATATTTTTTTGTATTCTGTTCCACTTTTTCTTCCCCATCTTTCTAAGCGGATATCGCAATCCTCCTTGCTACTTGTTCATAATCGACACTCCATGCAGTTAAATCTGCATTCCGGATACATGAAACTTAAGCTGACCTGCTTCCTATGGACTTGGTTCACTTAGTTTCATTGTAAATAGTTGCTATCGCACCTTGTTATTTTTCACTGCCACAGCAATCGAAGTATCTACCGCATAATACGGAATCAATGTTGCCTGTACTGCATGATACAAATCAGACTTGCCAGGCCATACCGTACCAATCACTTCATTCTTCTGATTCAACTGATGGTACCATGAGCCATTTACATGGTCTAATACTTTTTCATCCAGATATTGCATAAATTCTGCATAATTATCTGCATATTTCTTATTATTAGTTACACGATAAAGAACTGCTGCTGTATTAATTGCTTCTGCTAATGTCCAATGCATTCTATCATGAACTACCGGCTTACCTTCCCAATCTGTTGTATAAACAATTCCCGGTGCACCATCTGCATTCCATGCATCTTCTACTGCTCTATTAAACAAATTCTCTGCCAGTTCTAAATATTTAGAGGCATCTTCTTTATTTTCATATGTAGATATTGCCCATTGTGTAATTAATCTTGCCCATTCAAGTCCATGCCCCGGTGTTGCACCATATGGTTTAAACTGGTCATCCGGCTTTTCCTTATTGCATTCCAAATCTGCTATCCACTCTTTTGAAAAATGTTCCGGAATTCTATAATGATTCTCTGCTGCCCAACCTGCAACATGGTCAATAATACGACCTGCTCTTACACGATATTTTTCATCTCCCGTTACATCCGCTACTGCTAAAAATGCTTCTACCGTGTGCATATTTGCATTTAATCCGCGATAATCATCCAAAAAGGTAAACTCTGTATTCCATGTATCACAGGAAAGTCCTTCTTCTTCATTCCAGAAATATTTGTCATAAAGTGCTAATGCTTCGTCCAATAATTCTTTTGCACCTGCTCTATCAGCAAGAACTGCGGAAGATGCCGCCAAAATAACAAATGCATGTGCATAACATTGTTTGTTTGGAAGAATTTCATTATTTGCACTTAAGCCTGCATACCATCCGCCATTTTCTTTGTCATGCAGTTCCCCAAGCAAACCTTTTAAACCTGCATCTGCTAATTCTTTGCTTCCCTCATGTCCTAAAAATCCTGCTATGCTGTACACATGCACCATACGGCTTGTAATCCATGTTTCTCTATTTCGTTCTTTCCATGGCTCTCCATCGTCTCCAAGATAATAAGAACTGCCCCCCGGTGATGGAAACTTGTGTCCAAAATTAAATAATGTATTTCTTATCTCTTTTAAAAATTCTTTGTTTTCCGGTGTATCAATTATAATTTTTTTGTTTATATTATCCATTTTTTACACTCCTTCTTGTGAATTTTTCGACATTTTATACAAATATTATACTTCACAAATGATACTTTGTACATATTATTCTCCACTTTAATTTGTGAAACCTCGTTTTGGTTTCACGATTAAAATTTAAATAATCCCCTCTTGACTTTAATATGCTAAAGTGTTAATATGATAAAACATTAATGCAAAGAGGTACAATCAAATATGACTTTTCATTCCGAATCAATAGACAGGCTCTATCAGGCAATTGCCACATTAGAAACAAAAGAAGAATGCCGCATGTTTTTTGAAGATATCTGTACAATCAAAGAATTGCAGGATATGTCACAGCGGCTTGATACCGCCATTTTATTATCCGAAGGACTTAGCTATCAGAAAATTCGACAGCAGGTTGAAGTTAGTACCGCTACAATTGGCAGAGTCAGCAAATGCTTAAATTATGGCAGCGGCGGATACAAAAAAGTAATCAACAAATTAAAACAGGAGAACGAGAAAACATGAACGATTTATTCCTGAATTTCAATGAAGAAATAATTTTTACACTTCGTGCTCTTTACCGCGAATGTGGATATGTTCCTTACAAAATGAGTAAATTTGAGGAATATGATTTTTATGCACGCAATAAGGACTTTCTTATTTCAGACAACGTCATCACATTTACCGATACTACCGGTAAACTCATGGCATTAAAGCCGGATGTAACCTTATCCATCATTAAAAATATAAAGGAACAGCCGGGCGAAGTCCAGAAAGTTTTCTATAATGAAAATGTATATCGCATTTCCGATGGAAACGGTGCATTCAAAGAGTTGATGCAGATGGGCTTGGAATGTTTTGGTGACATCCATCAGGAAAACATTTATGAAGTCATTACATTAGCTGCCAAAAGTTTAAAAACCATTTCTTCTGCAAGTGTTTTAGAACTCTCTCATCTTGGTCTTTTAACAGATATCATTGATGAGTTTGAAATTTCTTCCAGCGATAAAGCAACTATTTTTAAATACATTGGCGAAAAAAATATGCATGAATTAACTGCACTTTGCAATGAACTGTCCGTTCCTGCTGAAAAAACGGAATGTTTAAAAACAATCCTAACTTCCAGCGGAAAAGCAAAAGAAGTACTTACTGCTTTAAGTTTTGTCTCAAAAAGTGAGACAAAATCAGATGCACTTATGCAGTTACAAACGTTGATTCAGTCTTTGGATACAGAAATTGTGGATATGCTTCGTATTGATTTCTCCGTTGTAAGCGATATCAAGTATTATAACGGTATCGTATTTAAGGGATTTATCGAAGGCATTCCTTTTCCGGTTCTTTCCGGTGGTCAGTATGACAAACTGATGAAAAAAATGCACCGCAAATCAGGTGCGATTGGTTTTGCTGTATATTTAGACGTTTTAGAACGCCTAAACAATCAATCACATCTTAGAAATTTATATATACATACAAATGATGATAAAACAACTACACAATATACTACTGAGAATGCGGTTGTAAATGAAGACGGTTCTGTTGCCAAACGTGACAACACTACCAAAGAAGTTCCCATGTTAAATGTCGCTCTTCCAAAAGGCAGACTTGGCGAAAAAGTATACGATATGTTTGAAAAAGCCGGTTTTGAATGCCCTTCGATTAAGGAAAACAGCCGCAAACTTATCTTTGAAAATAAAGAAAAAGGTGTCCGTTACTTCTGGGTAAAACCATCGGACGTTGCTATCTATGTGGAACGGGGTGCTGCTGATATCGGTGTTGCCGGAAAAGATATTCTTTTAGAATATGAACCGGACGTTTACGAGTTGTCTGACCTTGATATCGGAAAATGCCGCATGGCTGTTGCCGCTAAAAAAGATTTCAAAGACGATACCCAGCGTACTCTTCAGGTTGCAACAAAATTTACTAATATTGCAAGACAATATTACCAATCCAAAGGGCGTGAAATCGATATTATCCATTTAAATGGCTCTATCGAAATTGCACCAATTTTAGGACTTTCCGATGTCATTGTAGATATTGTGGAAACAGGTACGACTTTAAAAGAAAACAACTTAGAAGTGTTTGAAACCATCGTTCCAATTAGTGCAAGACTCATTGCAAACAAAGCAAGCTATAAATTCAAATCTGAGCAAATTGAGACAATCGTTACGAAAATTCAAAATTAAAACACTTCACGGAGGCTCAAAAAATGATACAAATTTTAAAATATAATGAAGTGGCTGCATCGGACATTTTCGCCCGTGTAAGTCCAACCATAAATGTAGAACAAATCGTAACAGAAATTATTGAAAACGTAAAAGCAAATGGTGATTCTGCACTCTATGCTTATTGTGAAAAATTTGACAAAGCACACTTAACTTCTCTCCTTGTTACGGAAGAAGAAATGGAAGAAGCAGTTCATTCCGTAGAACCGAAATTCTTGGAAATCTTACAAAAAGCTGCGGCTAATATCCGTAAATTCCATGAAAAACAAGTGCGTAACAGTTTTATTATCAATGATGAAGATGGCATTGTCATCGGTCAAAAAATCATCCCTGTTGACCGTGCCGGTTTATATGTGCCGGGCGGTACTGCTGCTTACCCATCCACCGTGCTGATGGATTCCATCCCTGCAAAAATTGCAGGCTGTCGCGAAGTCGTTATGGTAACTCCGCCAAATGCAGAAGGTAAAATCAGCCCTGTTATCCTTGCAGCCGCAAAAATCGCAGGCATTGATAAAATCTTTAAAGTAGGTGGTGCTCAGGCAATCGCGGCGTTAGCATATGGAACGCAGTCCATTCCAAAAGTAGATAAAATCGTAGGACCGGGAAATGCCTTTGTTGCAGAAGCAAAAAAACAGGTATTTGGTCAGGTTTCCATCGATATGATTGCCGGTCCAAGTGAAATTTTAATCGTAGCTGATGGAAAGACCAATCCTCGTTTTGCAGCCGCAGATTTGCTTTCTCAAGCAGAGCATGATAAAATGGCAAGTGCTGTACTTGTTACGGATTCTATGGAACTTGCAGAAGCGGTACGTGACGAATTGGAAGTACAGATTCCACAACTCTTACGTGCGGACATTGCCAGAGCTTCTATTGACAACAACGGAAAAATTATCGTAGCCGATACATTAGATGAAGTCATTGCAATCGCAAATGAAATTGCACCGGAGCACTTAGAACTTTGTGTGGATAATCCATTTGATTATCTCGATAAAATTCGCCATGCCGGCTCTATCTTTATGGGAAGAAACTGTCCGGAAGCCTTAGGCGACTACTTTGCAGGACCAAACCATACATTGCCTACAAGTGGCACGGCTAAATTTTCCAGCCCGCTTTCCGTAGATGACTTTGTTAAGAAGACACAATATACCTACTATACAGCCGATGCTCTCAAAAAAGTAGCTGCAGACGTTGCTTATTTCGCCAATCAGGAAGGGCTTACTGCACATGCAAAAAGTGCGGTGATTCGGACGGAGGAAAATTAGATAAATGCACTCCCCTACTTTAAATGCATGGAACATTCAGTAGTGGGGAGGGAGGATTTTTGTATCCGCTTTACGAAACAAAACTTTTAATCATACACACCACCATAAACGATACTCAAAATATGCTATGGTGGAGAAATGGAGACTTCTATGCTATGAGTCGCTTTTTTAGCAATAAATATAATACGCTGACCCCTTACACACCGGGAGAACAGCCAAAAGATACCAAATACATAAAATTAAACACTAACGAATCCCCTTTTGCACCATCTCCAAAAGCACAGGAAATGTCTGCAAAAGCGGCACAAAACTTACAGCTTTATTCTGACCCGGAATGTAAGGCACTTGTTACGCTTGCCGCAAAACACTTCGGTGTCGATACGGATGAAATTTTATTTACCAATGGTTCTGATGAAATTTTAAACTTTGCCTTTATGGGATATTGCGACAACGAACATCCGGCAGCCTTTCCGGATATTACTTACGGATTTTATTCTGTTTTTGCCCAAATCAACAACGTTCCTTATACTACCATTCCTCTAAAGGAAGACTTTACGGTGGACGTTGCAGAGTATATGAATATCAACAAAACCATTTTTCTGGCAAATCCAAATGCCCCAACCGGCATTGCACTATCCGTAGAAGACATTGAAAAAATCATTATCAGCAATCCAAACAATGTGGTTGTCATTGATGAAGCCTATGTGGATTTCGGTGCAGAAAGTGTTGTACCTCTGATTCATAAATACAATAACCTATTGGTAACGCAGACTTGTTCCAAATCCCGTTCCTTAGCAGGCGGTCGACTCGGGTTTGGTATCGGATGTAAGGAATTGATACAGGATTTAAATACCATCAAATATTCCACTAACCCTTACAACATCAACAGTATGACGATGGCAGCAGGTGTTGGCACATTTATGGATGATTCCTATACAAAAGAAAATTGCAAAATCATTCAGGAAGTTCGTGCATGGACAATGGAAGCCTTAAAATCTATGGACTTTACCATGACTAATTCCATGGCAAACTTTATCTTTGCCCGTCACAAAACAGCAGACGGCAAACAGATTTACCTTAAATTAAAAGAAAAAGGCGTACTGATACGTCATTTTGATACAAAGCAATTATCTCCATATAACCGCATTACCGTAGGAAATAAAGAACAAATGCAGGCATTCCTTACTGCCTTAAAAGAAGTTCTGGAGGAGTTACAATGAGAACAGCAACTATAAACCGCAAAACTGCGGAAACGGACATTTCACTTACATTAAATATTGATGGAATCGGAAAAAGCATGATAAATACCGGCTGTGGTTTTCTTGACCATATGCTCACATTATTTTCAAAGCATGCTCGTTTTGATCTAGAGCTTACCTGCAAAGGAGATACTTATGTCGACGACCATCACACCACCGAAGATATCGGAATTGCACTCGGTCAGGCGATAAAAATTGCGGTAGGCGACAAAAAAGGTATCAACCGCTATGGCTCTATGATACTTCCGATGGACGAAGCACTTATCCTTACTGCCATCGACTTATCGGGCAGAGGCTGTCTTGGATATGACCTCCATATCCCTACGGAAAAAGTAGGGACATTTGATACTGAACTGGTAGAAGAATTTTGGCTTGGATTTATCCGCAATGCGGAATGTAATCTCCATATCCGCCAACTTGCTGGAACAAACTCCCATCACATTATTGAGGGAGCATTTAAATCAGTTGGACACAGTATCAAAACTGCAGTCAAAATCGATGCTGATTTTGCCGATGATATTATGTCGACAAAAGGTGTCTTATAAAGAAATTATTTAACAGAAAGGAAACTTATGATAGCAATAGTTGATTATGGTGTGGGAAATTTATTCTCACTCAAAAGTTCCTTAGCCGCCATCGGCGTGGATGTAGTTGTTACCGCCAACAAAGAAATCTTAAGCTCCGCTGACCAGATTATCTTGCCGGGCGTAGGTGCGTTTGGCGATGCTGCGGAAAAATTAAGAAAAACCGGTTTGGATGTATATTTAAAAGAATTAGCCGCTTCCGGCAAACCGCTTCTTGGCATTTGCCTTGGTATGCAGCTCCTTTTTGAAAAAAGCTATGAATATGGCTGTCACGAAGGTCTTGGACTTATCAAAGGTTCGGTAAAACCAATCGCCGATGTCATTCCATCTGATTACAAAATTCCACATATCGGCTGGAACCCACTTCTTATGGAAGGCGAAAAACATCCACTCTTTAAATACATAAATGACAAAGACTGCGTATACTTTGTCCACTCCTACTATGCAACGGACTGTAAGGAAAATACCATCGCAAGCACAGAATATGGTGCAATTCTCACTGCTTCTGTTGCCAATAAAAATGTATATGGCTGTCAGTTCCATCCGGAAAAAAGCGGTACGGTAGGACTTAACATATTAAAAGCATTCGCTGAGATGAAGGAGGAAACCATATGCTAATTTATCCGGCAATCGACCTATATGAAGGAAAAGCGGTTCGTCTTTTCAAAGGCGATTACGCACAAATGACCATATATAATGAAAACCCATTATCCGTAGCCAAAGATTTCGAACAATCAGGTGCTACACATATCCATATGGTAGACTTAGAAGGGGCAAAAAGCGGCACTACCCCAAATTTAGATATTGTATGTGAAATCAAGAAGAATACTTCCCTTTTCTGTGAAATCGGTGGCGGTATTCGTTCCTTAGAAACAATTGAACGTTATATCAATGCCGGTGTTGACCGCGTTATCTTAGGCACAGCCGCAGTTACGGAAGAAAATTTTGTAAAAGATGCCGTTTTAAAATACGGTGATAAAATCGCAGTCGGCATTGATATTCGTGATGGCTTTGTAGCTATCAAAGGCTGGACAGAAAATTCAGGTCTTAATGCCATGGATTTCTGTGCAAAAATGCAGGACATTGGTGTAAAAACAATTATTTGTACCGATATTTCCAAAGATGGTGCTATGCAAGGTGCAAATCATAGTCTTTACAAACAGCTTTCCGAAAAATTTGATTTACAAATTATTGCTTCGGGTGGTGTTTCTTCTATAGAAGATGTTAAAGCACTTGCTGCTATGAACCTTTATGGAGCAATTATTGGCAAAGCCTATTATACGGGAGCAATTAACTTAGCGGAAGCAATTGCAATTTCCAAATAAAAGAATAGATTTTTACAAATTTCAAAAACAAATACTATAAGGAGAATGGCACTTCTATATAGACTTTTGCATAAGAACAATATACAAACAATGTAATACAACAAAAGTCTTTGTGCCTATAACATTATGATTACAAAACGAATTATCCCTTGCTTAGATGTCAAAAATGGCAGAGTTGTGAAGGGAGTTAATTTCGAAGGATTACAAGACGTATCCTCTCCTGTTGCCCTCGCAAAATACTACAGCGAATGTGGAGCAGATGAACTGGTATTTTATGATATTACTGCTTCTTCCGATGGTCGCAAGCTATTTACCGATATCTTATGTGAAACTGCAAAAAGTGTATTTATTCCGCTGACTGTAGGTGGTGGCATCAATACATTAGACGACTTTGATCGTGTATTAAAATGTGGAGCTGATAAAGTCAGCGTAAACTCCGGAGCAATTAAAAATCCAAATCTCGTATACGAAGCCGCCAAACTTTACGGTGACCAATGCGTTGTTCTTTCCGCAGATGTGAAACGTGTTGATGGTGTATTCCGTGTATTCGCCAAAGGCGGTAGAGAAAATACAGGTATGGAAGCCATTGAATGGATTAAACGCTGTGTCGGCAACGGTGCAGGTGAAGTTGTATTAAACTCCATCGACACCGATGGTGTAAAAAACGGTTTTGACTTAGAAATGTTAGAAGCCGTATGTAATGCCGTATCCGTTCCGGTCATTGCCTCCGGTGGTGCAGGCTCAATTTCTGACTTTATTACATTATTCAAAACACTTCCAAAAGTAGATGCAGGGCTTGCCGCTTCTATCTTCCACTTTGGGGAAGTGAAAATTTCTGATTTGAAGGCAGAAATGGCAAAACATAATATCCCTACACGATTATAAGCTTAAGAATTATAATTGGACAAAGCATAAGAATTACATAAAAACAAACTTAGAAATATACCTGTCTGTTACCACAATAAGCGTATATGAAAAAATAGATACACCTAAACAAGATTATTCAATATTTGAATGCAAGCCACGTAGCAATCTGTGTTCACAAGAAAGTAGCGAATGCAGATTTTAAGTGTCCACTTTGCATTTACTCATTTATAGTTAAGAAAATAAATAAGGAGATTTCACATGATTAATATAGACGAATTAAAATTTGACGAAAACGGTCTTATCCCGGCAATTGTTGTGGATGCTGTTTCTAAACGTGTACTCACTTTAGCGTACATGAATAAAGAAAGCCTTGCTGTTTCCATGGAAAAAGAACTCACTTGTTTTTGGAGCCGTTCCAGACAAGAATTGTGGCTCAAAGGCGAAACAAGCGGAAATTACCAACATATCGTTTCCATTACCGCAGACTGCGATAAGGATGCATTAATTGTTATGGTAGAAAAAGAAGGACCTGCTTGTCACTTAGGAAGTGACTCCTGCTTTGAAAATCCGGTATTCCAAAGTGAAAACCGCCACGAATTTTCCTACCAAGGACTTATGGAATTAATTGAAGGCAGAAAAACCGATAAAAAAGAAGGTTCTTATACTACTTACCTTTTTGAAAAAGGATTGGATAAAATCTTAAAGAAAGTTGGCGAAGAATCTACCGAAGTGATTATTGGGGCAAAATCCAATGATAAAAAAGAAACCATCTATGAAATTGCAGACTTAGCTTATCATGTAATGGTGCTTATGATTGAAATGGGTATTTCCCTTGAGGATATTCATAAAGAACTTGCTTCTCGTCATGTGATTGACCATAAGGTGAAGCAGGAGAAGATGACAAAATAAGCAAAATAGAATAATAATATTACAAATTTGAAATGCCGAAAATCATTCTTTCGATTTTCGGCATTTTTATACTACTACAGTAGTTTACAACTTTTTATAATACAAAATATTTATTAGATATTTTTAATAAAATATAATAGTTTCTTTTATTTAATTTGCACAAAATATTGTTTGAATGAAGATAATTTGATGCAATATAAAACTATTTTTGAAAATCTGTAAAGTGGTTTATTATAAATAAATTGACAAAAAAAGAATATAATTAATACGAAAAAACATACGTTTTTACGTAAAAAGGAGTGATTTTACAAGACGATAATGTTTCCTTATTATCTGAGTTAATGGAACGTTTAAAAAACTAAAAAAAGATAGAGAATTTATGCTATGATACATAAATTTCTCTATCTCTTCATATGTAATTCTCATTCTTTCAAAAATATTTACTTTCTAGCACAACAATGCTTATATTTTTTCCCACTTCCACACGGACATGGGTCATTTGGATATATTTTACTTTTTGTTGGAAATTCTATTATTTTATTTTGCTGATTAATTTCATAAAATGTATGCCCACAAAAATCCCATTTACGAATATTTTTTGCAAACCTGTTTATCATCTTCTCCGCTTTTTTCAATGCCTTTTGAGATGTTAGTTTCTCCATAATCACTTCTATAAGTTCCGCATCGTCTTGGTTCATACGAATCATTTCCTGCATACTATAAAAATATATCAATGCCTGCGGATAAGATAATTGTATCGTTTCTTCCAAATATTTCACAAAAAATTCTGTGTCTTCGTCCGGCTGTTGACACTCATGCAATCCATAGTTCATAAATTCTTCTTTGTCCTGCGGAAGATAATATTCTATCCCCTTTTGACATTCCAGTAGATTTTTATACATATCAAATTCTTCAAGCATCTCATGCATAAAATAATCACCAAAGAAAACAACATCCTGATTTTCTCTTGTATACAATTTTAACTTTTTTATAATTGCTGTTTCCGATAAAGATGTTTGTGCATAGTGATTATATATTTCTGTAAATCTTGAGACGGAAATCACACCATATAAATAAATTGCCGCATCACATATAGTTTTAAATTCTGCTTCTTTCTCCAAACTTTTACGAAACTCAGGTGTCATTGCTTTTTTATATTGTTCCTGAACATCCAAAGGTACACGATAAAAATCTGCGTCACCTATAAATGCACCATAACAACACAATAACGGAGAGTTTTCTAATAATTCTTCAGATATGCAAATTCCATGTTCCTCTATTGCACTTTCAAATAATTCTATTTCTTCCTGAGATGCTTGCTCCAACATATGTGGCATTCTATCACTTTGAAATAATGTTTGTAACAGCAATTCCACCAATTCTGCTTTTTTACATTTTCCATAATCAGTTAATCCTAATGATTTTGCCATCATCTGCAATTCATTCTTTTTATATTTATAAAAAACTTCTTCCAAATGCTCTACTTCACCAAAATAAGCTCGGTATCCTTCTTCAATATGCTGATGCTGCTGCATTGCTTCCTCAAACTTTTCTTCCCATCCATCATTCAGCATATCCAGCAATGAAAATTCTTCATCATCTTCTTCCCATTCATCCAAAAGCTCATCTTCCGACAATTCTGCAATCGGAATCTCCCAAGATTTAAATATTTCATTTACTTTTTCCATATCAAATGGCTCTGCTTCGTCTTTATACTCCTCATATCCCCAGATGCCACCACAATCTTCTATCATGTTTGCACCTTTATATTTTAAAACCGTTGGATAACGATGCGGATATTCCACCACTTTTTCTACTTTAATAGTATGTTCCCAATTATCCCCAAAATCATAGGTATATACAAATGTATCGCCCTCTATAATCCATGAATCAACACATTCATCTGCATTATCTTCTTCCAACATCCCACCGGTAAATCTCTCTCCAAATTTTGTTATATAAAACTCAAACAAATGTGAATGTGTCCATCCAAATAATTCTTCTATAATATCATCCAAATCATAAAATGTAATAAATTCCGGCACAATAACCCGTCTCCAAATTGGTGGATGACTTCCTTTTATTGTTATTTTTAACTGATATCCATTTGCCATATCTTACTCCTAACCGTTCTATAATATTTGACAACGCAGCTTAATTCCAATCTTATGTAGTGAGCAGATGACGAATGTCTGGTTGACTAACAAAACTATTGCTAACGTGTCCATACTTACTAGCAGTAAATGCTAAGTACTGTCTGAACAGTAACATTTCTCTGTCTTTTTATACATATTTTGAAATATTATCAATTGTATTTATGATACTCAGTATCGTTGTTACATTATTATTAGAAATTATCCGGAACACAAAAAAGTAACCGCCCTTCCAAGGTAGAGTTACTTTTTGTGTAACATTTATTTTGGGCTAACCGTCTATTCGTTAGCACCTTTTCTATCATCATAATAATATAAATCTCTTAAACTGTCAATTAAATCCTTACAACAAAATTTTATAAAACACCTTGACAATTTATATATTTTTATTATAATAGAATGGTACGCAAGTGAACGATGCGTGGCTCAGCTTGGTAGAGCGCTGCGTTCGGGACGCAGAGGTCGCAGGTTCGAATCCTGTCGCATCGACTTTTATAAATGGTCGAAACCCTTCAAAATAAAGGGGTTCGGCTATTTTTTATTTAACTGAAACCCCAAAACGATTACTCCATTAGGAACAAGCAGCAAAGTGAATTGCGAATATCCGCTTGACTTATCAACAAGTAACACAACAAATTACAAATCGTTATACCAGAAGAAAGGACTTTTCTCTATGAAAAAATGTGCATTAATTACCGGTGCTTCCCGTGGAATTGGAAAAGCAATTGCCATTGAATTTGCTAAAAACGGCTATTCTTTAGTTTTAAATTGTCATCATTCCAAAGAACTGCTTATGGAATTAAAACAAAACCTCCAAACCTCTTATGGAACGGAAATTTTAGCTTCTGTTGGTGATATCGGTGATTTTTCTTACGTTTCAAATCTTTTTGAAGAAATCAAAAAACAATTTGTCGGTGTCGATGTCGTAATAAATAATGCCGGCATCTCCCATATCGGACTGCTTACCGATATGACTCCTAATGAATGGCAACAGATTTTAAGCACAAACCTCTCTTCTGTTTTTTACACAAGCAAACTGGCTGTACCACATATGCTTTCCAAGCAATGCGGCAAAATCATCAATATTTCTTCCGTATGGGGAAACGTAGGTGCTTCCTGCGAAGTGGCTTATTCCGCCACAAAAGGGGCTGTTAATGCCTTTACAAAGGCACTTGCAAAAGAACTCGCCCCAAGCCATATTGAAGTCAATGCAATTACTTGCGGCTGTATTGATACGGAAATGAATGCTTGTTTTTCCGCAGAAGAACGCATGGCACTAGAAGAAGAAATTCCGGCAGGTCGTTTTGGTCAAGCAGAAGAAGTTGCAAAATTAGCATTCGCTCTTGCTTCGGGACATAATTATTTGACAGGACAGATTATTACATTAGATGGCGGATGGACTTAAAGCTCCCTTCAGCTAAAGTGAGTGAAATTTAGCAAGAATTCACCTTCCTCTTAGGTGCTGGGAATATGTCACGAGAAATATCTAGCTCATGTCAAGCGGATATTCGCAATCCGCTATCGCTACTTGCTCATAACCGAATAACCGCTTTGCGGTTTGTCAGATGGAGCTTGAAATCTCCACCTGACACAAGATAATGTGAACACTTAGTAAGCACAAACGAAGTGTAGTGCGAACTTAGTGAGAACATATGCCTGTGGCAAACTCCCCCTACCCACCACTTAGTGCTCTACGCACTTGAAGTGGGGGATTTTCTTGATTCGGTTAAAAAATATTAGAAGTTATAAACTCCTATTCTCTTACAAAATAAGCAACTTCCGCTTCATATTCTCGAATACCAAGAAAAAAGACGCGAAATGCGTCTTTTTTACATCTTTTTAAGTTTATGGTTTATAATCATCTCATGCAAAAGAAAAGAAAAAAACTCCAATTTATTAAAGTACCCAAACATCAATCTCACACCATTGCCCAAAGGCTTCAATTTGCCATGGAAATCCGTGGCTATACGCAAAACCAACTTGCAGAACGTATCTTTGTCACTCGCACTACAATTAATGGCTACTGTAATGGTCATCGCACACCAAATTGTGATTTGCTTCGACGTATTGCGATAGAACTTAATATTACCACGGACTATCTTCTTGGGCTTAATGATTATATTATTCTCTAAATCATACTCCAAAATTTTATACAAAACAAATATAACTAAAGGAGGTTTTGCTTTCATCTTTTTAGTCAAGCAGATATTCGCAATCCGCTATCGCTACTTGCTCATAACCGAATAGCTACTATCGTAGCTTGATTCGGTTAAAATAGGGAGAGTTAGAAATTTGCCCTAACAGGACACTCTAACTCTCCCTAAAAATGCTAATAAATACTTAAATTCGTGCTACCACTAACACAAAAAGCCTTATTCCGCCACAAAGACAATTACCGTTCTAGCCGGCACACGTACTGTATTTTCACTAAATTTTTCTGTCATAGACTGGAAATCCACGCCATCTGCATATTCACAGTTTGTATTTACCGCAACTTTCCATTCCATGCCATTCGTAAGTGCAGGCATCTGTAACGTCAAAGGTTCCCAATACGTATTAATACTAAAGAAAATAAGGTCATCCTTGGTATCTGCTTCATTTCGTCCTGCATATAAAATACCAATCAAATGTGTATTATGCTCAGTTACGCTATTATATGGATATCCATTATGGATACTAATAGCCGGAAGCTGACATGCTGCCAATTTGGTTTTCTTTCTTAAAATCGGATGCTCCTTACGGAATTTTATCATAAAGCGAACAAAATCATGGATTTCTTTATATTTTTCCAAACGTGTCCAATCCAACCATGAAACTTCGTTATCCTGACAATATGCATTATTATTGCCAAACTGCGTATTGCAGAATTCATCTCCTGCAAAGAACATCGCCGGTCCACGGCTGCAAAACAAGGTTGCAAATGCATTTTTAACCAAACGGCGACGAAGGTCATTTACCTCTTTCTTATCGGTTTCTCCTTCTACACCACAGTTCCAACTTCTTCCATTGCCATCACCGTCCGTATTGTTCCATCCGTTTTTCTCATTATGTTTGTCATTATAGGAATATAAATCCCATATTGTAAAGCCATCATGGCAAGTAATAAAATTAATAGATGCTCCGTGTCCACGTGTTTCCGGACTGTAAAGGTCTGTAGAACCTAATATACGGGTAACTGCCGCTCCCGCCATTCCTGCATCACCTTTTAAGAAGCTTCGCATATCATCACGATACTTTCCGTTCCATTCTGCCCAACGGTTCCAAGATGGGAAACTTCCTACCTGATATAAACCGCCTGCATCCCACGCTTCTGCGATAAGTTTTGTCTTACTTAAAATAGAATCAAATGCAAGCTGTTCCAAAATAGGTGGATTTGCCATTGGTGCACCATTTTGGTCACGACCTAAAATAGATGCAAGGTCGAAACGGAACCCATCTACACGGTATTCTACAACCCAATGACGTAAACAATCCAAGATAAACTGACGTACAATCGGATGGTTACAGTTCATTACATTTCCGCATCCGCTGAAATTGTAATACTGTGCATCCGGAGTCAGCATATAGTAAATATTGTTGTCAATTCCTTTAAACGAGAAACAAGGTCCTTTTTCATTGCCTTCTGCTGTATGGTTAAATACAACGTCAAGAATAACTTCAATACCGTTTTTCTTTAATTCATAAATAAGGCGTTTTAACTCCCTGCCCTCGCAGTTATGTTCTCTCTCCCATGCGTAACCTGTATTTGGAGCAAAGAAACATACTGTATTATATCCCCAGTAATTGTATAACTGTACGTCATCTACCACTCTGGCATTTTCCATCTCATCAAATTCAAAAATCGGCATTAACTCAATGGCATTGATACCAAGGTCTTTTAAATATGGAATCTTTTCTCTTAATCCTTCATAAGTTCCCTTTGCTGTAACACCGGAAGATTTATCCTTTGTATATCCTCTTACATGGGTTTCATAAATAACCAAATCTTCAATTGGAGTATTTAACTGGTCCATTTCTTTCCAGTCAAAATCATTTTTTACGACACGAGCTCTATATTGAAATGGTGTATCTCCCGGATTTTTGTGTCCCCATTTATACTGTCCGGTTACAGCTTTTGCATATGGGTCTAAAATAATATTTTCTTTATTAAAAATTAATCCTTTTTCCGGAATATTTGGTCCATCAAAACGATATGCATATTCAAATTCTTCAATATTTAACCCAAATACTAAAATAGAATAGGTGTCTCCAAGACGATATTCTTCCGGAATCGGAATTTCTGCATATGGTACCGTTTCTGATGGTTTAAATAATAATAATGTACAACCGGTCGCATTATGGCTGTTTATCGTAAAGCTTACTCCACCAGCCGTTGGAAATGCTCCCATCATACGACAGAAACCTGTCGTTACTTTAAAGCCATTAATTTCTCGTTTTGGACGAGGTCTGACTTCTTTTTGTAATTCCGATACTTTTAAATCATTACTTGCTACATATTCATTTGTTGTTCTTGCTGCATAATCACTACTTGTTGCTACATTTGCTACTGGTTTGCTTGTTTTGTCGATTTTGTTAGGTTTTTTTCCAATATGCCACTTTTTCAATGTCTTTACCTCGATTTGTCTTTTTTATTGTTTACTTTCATTTATGACCAATGTTCCACTCGCATCAAACATGACATTGCTATATGGAGCAGAATATTGATTCATTTTATTAATAATACTTTCCCCCTGTTCTCCCGTTGCAACCATAGGCTGAAAGTCATTATATCCGGAATGTCCACTAACACGGCTTGGAACAATCCCTGCATTAATCTCCGGCTGTAAAATACCATCTGCAAACGTAAATGTCTGTTGATATACGATTGTATTCTTCTCTGCCGGATTACGATTGCCCCCAAAACAAAAGTTTCCCAGACTGTAACAGATAATTTTTCCATTATATTCTTCTATGCCCTGCAATACATGTGGATGATGACCAATTACAAGGTCTGCTCCCGCATCAATCAGTTTATGCCCTACTTGCTGCTGATGCTCTGTTGGGTAATAGTCGCCTTCGATTCCCCAATGACAACAGGCAACAATAATATCCGCATCTGCTGAAACAGCTTCTGCCACTCCTTCAAGTAAATAAGTTTCATAAGACCTGGTACTTGCTAAAATACTGGCTGATACCATGGCAACTACAATTCCTTCATCTGATGTAAAATAAGAAACCCTATCATTATATGCATACAAAATACCAGCTTGCTCTAATGTTTCCTGCGTATCCATCAGACTTTCTTCCCCATAATCTCTGGTATGATTATTGCCCAGAGAAACAGCTTCAATACTGCTTGAAGTCATAATTCCTACATATTTTGGCTTTCCTTTTAAATTAAAAGCCTTTTCTACACGCTTATTCGAATCTGTAAGCACACATTCTAAATTCACTAAAGTCAAATCATCTTTTTCAAAAATTTCTTTGAAATTTTCAAAAAAATACGTCTCTCCATAATTATCATAATATTCATGAAAAGAATTCTCATAACCATGCTGCTGCGTTACACCTAAGGTACAATCGCCTGCTGCACTAAGTGTCAGCGTTGTTATTACCGGTTCCGGCTCTATTTCCGATTCTTCTGATACTATTTCAGGTTCGATATCCACCTCTGTTTCCAACGCTGCATGTTCTGCACTCTGTGTTACTTCATCCTGTTGGATATTGTCATTTGTTTTCCCTGTTTTTGCACAGCCTGAAATTAACAAACACGTTCCCATTAACAGAATCCATAACCTTTTTCCCTTTGTCATCCACAACTCCTTAGCCCTTTTGTAAAATATCCACTACATGTGCACTTGCACCCATCAAATCCTGTCTTTCACATGTTGCCAGATGATACTCTATAAAAAACTGAAATTCCTCATCATCTAATGCATTTAAGAATGGACGGATATAATTAGCAGGACCATCTGCTGCCACAATTTCCACGCGTCTTAGACCAACGGCTTCATTCAGCTTAACAATATCTTCTAAACGAACCATGCTGTACAAAGGGTTTGCTGTTTTTGTACAATGAAATGTTTCATCCAGCATGCCCTTTTCCATGCTTTCTTTGATATGTCGGTCTTTAAAAGCATGTGTAATTACGCTATATTCATTTAAAATATATGCAACTAAGATAAATCCGCCTTTTTTAGTCACACGCCCCGCTTCTTGTAATGCCTGTATCTTTTCTCCTTCCTCTAACAGATGATACATTGGTCCAAATACCAATGTCACATCAAATGATTCATCTGAAAATCTGGATAATTTTAATGCATTTCCCTGATAAGCCTTCACCTTACTGCTTTTTTGCTTTAAGCGTCCCAGATTATGCTTTACCGGTTCTACGGCTGTTACATCATATCCTTCTTCTGAAAGCGGAATACTATAACGTCCTGTGCCCGCACCGATATCCAAAATACAGATATTTGATTCTACCATTTCTTCTTTGAGCTTGTCCAGATATTTATGCAGATATTTCATGGTAGTAATAAATTCTACCTGTCCATGACGGGAATTTAAACGTTTTTCTTCATTAAATTTGTTATAATACAATTCTAACTCGGTCAAAATTTATCTCCATCCTATCGTTTGCCTAACGATTAGCTCTAAAATTTACGAAAAATGACACCTACTATCATAACACATTTTTTCGGAATATACTACATCTTTTCTACGATTGCTTCTAATTCTTCACAAATAAGTTTTGCTTTCAAAAATTCATTCTCCTTTAACAGATTTTCAATACGGCTTTCCAATTCTTTCTTCTTCTGTTCGAGTTCCAAATAATCTTTATTAAAATGATGTTCATAAATCATCTTGCGGAAAGAACGGATTCGCATACGGCGAACAGATTTATTTTCTACAAATAATACATAATCTACAATATTTGCAATACTATAAAAATCATGTGATACCATAAGAACCGTTCCCTTATAATCTTGGATTGCCTTTTCAAGTGCAATCTGAGAATACGTATCCAAATGGCTGGTTGGTTCATCTAATAATAAGAAATTCGCATCCGATATACTAATCTTTGCAAGCTGAAGCAGGTTTTTTTCACCACCGGATAAGATTTCAATTTTATTTTCCAATACATCCGGTTCGAAATAATAATCTTTTAAGTATTCGGCAATCTCTGCATGTGTTTCAAATCCTAATGCTTCAAATTCTTCATAGATGGTATTACTTTCATTTAGCATTTCTCCATGATTTTGGGATAAGAATGCCGTTTTTACCCCCTCCGCAAAGGAAATAAATCCGCTGTTGTTTTTATAAATATCACGAAGAAGTGTCGTTTTTCCCGTTCCATTTGGTCCTACAATAGCAACTTTTTCCCCTTCTTTCATTTCAAATGCTACGTTTTCCAACAACGTTTCATCAAAAGCTGCCGAATATCCACTAACAGAAAGTACAACCTTCTTTTCTTCCGGCAATTTTGGAATTGGAGGAATGTTTACTTCTGTTTTCTTATTATTTTCTGCGGAAATTACGTTCTTAGTATCTGAAATCACAGTATTTTCTTTTAAATTGTTGGCAGATATTTGCTCTTGCTTCGTTTTTTCGTAAATTATATCTTGACTTTGCATGGTTGATAACTTTCCATTATCCAATTGCTTAGAAATGAATGATACATCGTTACTTTGGTTCATGGAATCGTCAGCACTCTCTAATTGTCCTGTATATTCTTCCACAATCGGAAGTACAATTTTAGGTTGACGAAGTTTTACAAATGGTGCCTTAATACGTCTTGCTTCTAACCTTGCCAAATAAGATACTCTTGCTTTTAAAGATTTTCCTCTGGATGCACTATTAATTCTGCTGGCTTCATTCCGAAGCTTATTTACCAATTTTTGATTACGGTCAATTTCAGCCTGCTCTTTTGCCACTTGTTCCTGCAACTCAATCTTCTTTGCAAGAAGGGAGAAATTATATTCTACAAAATTCCCTTCAAACTCCTGAATATCCGTATCTTCCAGATGTAAAATCTTATCAAAGCAATGATTTAATAGATATCGATTATGCGTAATTACAAGCATGGTTCCTTTGTAATTATTTATCAGTTGGCTAAGTCCTGTTAAATTTTCAAAATCCAAAAATACATCCGGCTCGTCCATAATAAGAAGTGACGGTTTCAATAACATTTGACGAATAACCTGAATTAATTTATATTCCCCACCGCTAATAACGGATACTTTTACATTTTCCAATTCGGAAAGCCCAGCTATTGCAAGCTGTTTTTTGATATTGCTCTCGCAATTATCACCATCAATGGCTGCAAATAAGTCCAATAATTCCTGATATTTTCCCAATAAGCCGTCAATATTTTCTGCCGTACCCATTTCTTCACATAAATTCTCTGTTTCTCTTTGAATACGAACAAAATCCTCACTTAGAAATTCATATACTGTTGGAATTTCCTCATCATTTAAGGATGCATTGCGATATTCTCCCTGACTTACCAAACCAATGCGACCTTCGATATCCTTTATGATTTTACCATCATACAGATATTTTTCTGTGTCCATCAGCATATCAATTAGTGTTGTTTTACCGGTTCCGTTACTACCGATTAATACCGCATGCTCAAAGTCTTCTATAGTAAATGAAACTTCATGATATAACTCTTTTTCCGGAAATCCATACGATAAATTTTCTACTTTAATCATTGTTTTCTACATGGCGTTTCTTATATGCCATGTTCCTCCTTTCTACTACTTTACTTATTTAGGCATTTGCAAAACTCTGAAACCTTTAAATATACTGATTTCGCAATTACCTATTGCTTATTCTACATTCAACAATTAGATACTTTCTTACACACTTTCTGGAATGCAAGACGTGGCTCTCCATCTTCTAAATAAATCGTGCCACAATGCACAAAACCGCATTTTTTCAGCATATTTTGCATTACATAATTATCTTTGTGTGTATCTATTTTTAAGTTTTCGCATTGTTTGCTTGCCCAATTCATGCAAAACGAACCTGCTCCTTTTACAATCCCTGCGGAAGCAACACGGTGTACAACGGCATATGCTTCACTATTCAACCAAGTTCCTTCATATATTTTTGTATAGGTAGGGTCTATTTCCTTTGCAAAATAAAATACTGCTGCGATTTTTTCATCTTCCATGCATACATAACATTTTTCTCCCAGAATATCACTCTCTATTTGCTCCCTGGACGGCTTACTTTGTCCCCATTGCGTTGGATTTCCATGCTCTGCCATAAAACTTCTGGCAAATGCATAAATTTCCATAATTTTATCTAATTCTTCTATGGTTGCTTTTCGAATTTGCATATATTTTTATTCCTTTTCATTTATTGCGATTTTAACCGAATCAAGAAATTTCAGCATTTCAAGTGTGAAGCATTAAGTGGTGTATAACTTTCATTTATCCGAAATACAGGCTTCCCTACATGGAGTGTTGGTTAAAATCCCCAAATCTTTTCCTATATTATACCACAAGAGTGCTATCCATCCCACCCCTAAAGAAAATGTCTTATTTTTATACATAGCTAATAACTTATATTTCTAATTTTTTTAATTCAACAAAAAAATTCCCATATATCAAAAAAATGCATATACTAAACTAAAACGACTATGGTGAATTTCTATGAATAATGACCCAAGAGGAACCATGATGCAGCAGGGAAACCTTATCTTCATTAACAATGCCTTAATTGAAGAAGTTTCCTGCTCCAATGATTTCTTTTCTGAAATTCTGATTTCCTACGCTGTAAGAGAAAATAACAATACTTCAATACAAAATATTCGCTTAAATTTAAATCAAAGAACTTTAGTATTAGATGAATCGGGACAGAGTACCTGTTTATGTTGCCTTCGACCTGGCATGTGGGTAAATGTCATTTTTTCTTCGCAAATGACAAGAAGCAATCCGCCACAAGCAAATGCATTTCTTGTAGCAATTCAACGGAGTCCACAACCTTCCATGCCGCCACAAAGACCGACACCGCCTCCTTTGCCACGACCAATGCCTCCACGAAGACCGGATTCTCGTCCTAGACCAAATCAACCTCAAATGCCACCATTCCAGAGACCAAATCAACCTCAGATGCCACCACCATTCCAAAGACCAAATCAATCACCAAGAACCACTCCATCCCCAATGTCAAACCAACCACAAGATTCTGAACAGTCACAGATGCAAAACTGGTCACAAAACTTCGAACAGTCACAAATGCCAAATTGGTCACAAAACTCTGACCAATCGCAAATGCCAAACTGGTCACAAAACTTCGACCAATAACAAATGCAAAATCGGTCACAAAATTCTAATTAATCACAAATGCCAAACCAGTCGCAAAACTCGTCACAAAGACAAAATTTTTTATAATTTTAAACAATACAATGATTTTATGTTAAATGGGGTATAGAACTCGAATTTTCAGTTTTCTATACCTCTATGCGTTTCGAAGCCCATTGCATTAGACAACATCATAGATACAAATATGTTTTACATACATCTAAACAGAATCCCAAAACAATTTTTTTAAAAATTTCTATCATATTATTCCTGCACAAAATGGATTTTCATAGCACTACCTCTTTCACTCTTGTAGAAACCTCCTCAAAATGTTATGATATCCCTATCTTTTTTAGTTTGGAGAATTTATGCAACATTTTAGAGAAATTTTACTGGAACAATCAAAACTTCATATCGCAATTCAGCCTCAGGATATTGTAAAACTCTGCTATCAGGCAACCTTTGGTGCAGAGCATCTGTTGTTACATCGAGACAGAGCTTTTGACTATTTTATAAAAGAATATGACAAAACTCCTCCAAATTCTTACCCTATCTTTGAGCCAATCTGTGATTCTTACGCAAGATGCAATTTTGCCGCATGGAAACAAATCGGACTTCCTGCCGAATGGCTGTTTGAAATGTTTTATCATACTGCTTCGGAAAAGGGACTTGGAACAGAGGAATTATTTTGGAATTATATCAGCATTGCAGAATCTCTGCTTGCTGAAAATATATTTTCTTTTTCCAAAGAAGAATGGAAATACTATATCATTCATTACAAAACACATGCAGTTACGGCTGTTCACCATAGTGAACATTATCGCGAAAATGAGCATCCTGCCTACCGCCTGATAAATATAAAATACACGAAACTTTTGCCAATCTTAAAAAAGCTCACACTTATGAACCACGACAGCTTATCCGCTTGCTCTAAAGCAAATGTCATTGCGATTGATGGACGAGCCGGTGCAGGAAAATCTACGATTGCAGAACTTTTATCACATACGCTGTGTGCTCCAGTCATTCAAATGGATGATTTCTTTTTACCACCTGCCTTACGCACAGATTCCCGTTTAAACGAATCAGGAGGAAATGTTCATTATGAACGCTTTTGTGAAGAAGTTATTCCTTTTTTAAAGAAAAATGTGCCTTTTTCCTATCGCTGTTTTGATTGTCATATTATGGACTATAATGGAGAAAAGAATGTTCTTACAAATCAATGGTATATTGTAGAAGGCTCTTACAGTATGCACCCTGCTTTTGGAAACTATATGGATTTTTCTATTTTTTGTGACATTTCTCCTCAAGAACAGCTTAATCGCATTCGCTTACGCAATGGAGAAAAAATGCTCAAACGCTTTGTCGATACATGGATTCCTATGGAAGAATACTATTTTGAGAAAGAGAATATTAGAAAACGATGTGATATTGTCATTTTCTTTTAATAATTTTCAAAAAATTGCATATCCTTATAATAAAAACAATTTTAAGGAACTCTATTATGTCAAATAAAACAAGATTTGTTATACGATATCTTTTTGTAGTCTTTCTTGGGGTGCTTTTGCATTTCACTTATGAATTATCCGGTGAAAATCCAATTGTAGGTTTGTTTGCCCCTGTAAATGAATCCACTTGGGAACATTTAAAGCTATTGTTTACACCTATGCTTTTGCTTACCATCCGGGATTTATTTACAGGCTATCAAAAATCTCCGAATTTTCTTCCAGCACGAGTCACCAGTATCATTGCAGGACTTTTATTTATTATAGTGGTTTTCTACACCGTTACAGGTATAATCGGCAACGTAATTGACTGGATTAATATTGTTATTTTCCTGTTAAGCGTACTGATTGTCTTTTGGACAGAAAATAAAATATTGCATCACAACAAACATGGTAGCAAACTGCTAAATACTACTTCTGCAATTATTGTTTTCATTGTCCTTACTCTTTTGTTTGTGGTATTTACAATTGCACCACCTAATATTGGTCTATTCCGACCACTCTAAAATGCAACACTTTTATAACAAATAGAAAGTTTCGTTTATTTATAACTCAAAAAGATTCCCCCTTACTTATAGGTAAATATTTCTTACCTTTAAAGTGGGGGACTTTTTTGATTCGGTTAAATAAAAACTCTTTTTTATACAATTTCAATCACACCACAAGCAATTTTTTCTCCTGCATTTCCAGAAGGCTGTGTTGTAAAATCATCAGGATTTCCATGCACAATTACCGTTTTCCCTATCACATCCCGTACTAAAAATTGGTTACTCAAAAATACGGATAATGCATAACCTTCATTTTCAAATAATGGTGGCATATCTCCTGCATGATAAGGATGCTCACATCCCTTTGGATTAAAATGCATACCTGCATCTGCAAAAGGGTCTTCTTTTGTTCCTGAACAAGCTTCTCCGTCATGAATATGAAGTGCAAATATGCCTCTTTCACAAGTGCCTTTTGTATGTGGAAGATGCATCATTTCCGTAACTACAAGCGTTCCGTTTATCATTTCATAAAAATGCATAAGTCCTTTTATATTTGGATATTTCAAACTTCCCCTTATTCTCGCTCTTGCATCCGGCTGTCTCGAAAAAATATTCCAGAGCATATCCAATTGGCTAAAATACATATCATCTTTTCGCATGATTCTCACCCTAGTTTTTTTATGGTATTAATATATGCAGTTTCCTATCATACGTGAATCTGTGTAATACTTTCCATTATTTAGACCAATCACGCAAAAAAACTATTCCTTTACAAATCGAATAGATGGTACTCTTATTTTTCTCTAAAAAAATTATTTTTAATGGACAACCCGTTCTAACCTTACCACTTGCATTTAGTGGAATATCATGCAATAATACATACATAAATAAAAACTCAAAGGGAGGGATTTACTATGGAAATTGGAGCAGTATCATCTGCATTAAGTGCAGTTAGTTCTTATGATTCTACACAGAACGTAGCCTATGTGGCAAGTGTAATGATGTTAGACCAAACAATGGAAATGAGCGAGGCGATGAACACACAGATGGTTCGAATGATGGAACAGTCTGTAAATCCTCACCTTAGTGGAAATATTGATATTTGTGTATAGTAGTATAAAATTCCTTCCGAAATTTTCGGAAGGGATTTTGTTTATCATCTCCCTATTCTGTCTAATTGCAGCCTTTCCAAATATTTCTCAGCTTTCAATAAATAATCTTCTAAACTGCCTGTTTTTTCTTCATTAATGGGATTAATATCCACTTTCACTCCATCTATCTCAAAATGGGATTCATTTAGTACATTAAATAACACATCTTCTCTTTCCTGCCCCAAAAACGATACTACAAAATCTAAATCCGAGCCATCGTGTTCCAAACCTCTACATTGACTTCCTGACAACACAACTTCTTGCATTACGACATCTAAATTATATTCCATTACCATAGATTCAATTTGTTCATGCACTATCTCCTCCAATTCTCGTGCAGAATATCCATCAACTTTACAAAATAGCTTTTCCGTCTTCTCTCTGAACTGTTCGATTATGTTATCCATTCTTTATAAATCAATATGAAATATGACTTTCTAATTATTTTACAAATCAACCATATACTTCAATATATTCGTTTTCTTCACTATATTCGCATCCACATTGTGGGCACACTATATTATCTGAATATATGTAAAATTCTGTTCCGCAACAATTACAATATCCCATCCTTGTTCCCACATCAAGTTCATAATCTCTAAATTGTACTACCATTTCCTTTAAAGGATTATATGACACTATCTGCTGAATATTAACCCCTAATGCACTACTAATCTTTTCTAATTTATTTAATGTTGGACTAGACTCATTTCTTTCTAACTCCCCATAGTATTTTTCATTTATATCAGCATTTTCAGCTACTTGCATTTGGGTTAAATTTCCTATTTTTCTATAATACTTTAATGCAGCACCAATATTCATAAAAGCCTCCAAAAACCGTATATATACGGTTTTTTCTTTTTGTTTTTGATTATACAATTAAATATAAGTTTTTTCAACCTAAAGAATAGAGAAAAGAGGTAACAAATCATGATTATAGATATGTCTACTGAACTACGAGATTTTACCTACATAACAAACTTATATAAGTGTATTGCTAATTATAATTTAATGGGACATCAGATTGGTAGAAAAATTGGCGATATGCTCGAAATACTAACAATGGGTGTTGTATACACAAATAATACTCTTAAACAGCATTTGAATACAGAAGGTAAATTAGAAGGCTTTACCTCTGCAGGTCATAAAGTTGAATTTGGTTTTTTTGATAGACCAAGTTCGAAAAAGGGACTATTTGGAGCAATTGAATGTAAATGTGTTGGAGTTGAGGAAACAAAATTCACTTCTGGACATATTCAAAAAATAAAAACAGGAGAATTCTTTACCATTTCATTCTCCAGTCAATGGATGTCAAATTCTATCCAAGCACAAATAAAACTTCTTTCTATTTCAGCATCCAATGTATCAATTGAAATAAGCAACACTAAAGATAGCAGAAAACAAATAATTACACTCACAACAGATGAAAACATAAAACTAATTATTGATGAAAATGAAAATTTTCTTAATACTACTCCTCACGGAAATATGTTAAATGAAATTCCCGGCATAATCCGTATTTGCAAAACAATAAAAGTAAAATCCATTAAATCAAATACATGTGAATTTAGTCTTTGGAATTGCCTTACAGGTCCCCAAACCATCGAAAAAGCAAAACAAGCATCTCTAGTTGCAATGGATCTTCGCAAAAAAATAGATGGACACTGGGGAAAGGAAGATGTGAACCAAGCATCTAAAAAAATGAATTTTATTCATGTACTTTGTGAATATTCACACTGGGAAGAAAAATCCAGAAACGTAATCAAAACATGTATAGATCATAATCTAGTTATTCCAGATGCAATTCTTATTTATGCATTTAAGGAATTTGAGAAAAAATTTGGAACTTCAAATATGCTTAATTATGTAAAGAAAACTCAATTTGAAAGAAATACTCAGGTTCGTAATACTATTTTTGAAATATTAGACCACTTTGATAATCATATTTTGTATGATATCTCAACTAATAAGTATGTAGAATTTGATTGTATTAACAATAATTTAAGACTTAAAAGTCTATAATAATAGAACCCTTGGCATAAATTCCAAGGGTTTCCTTTTTACTTCTTAAAAAACAATATCGCATCTTGCTTCTTATCTTTATCTTCTGAATAATCAGCTCTAAAACTATATGCATACCGCCCCATACCATAACGTGTAGAACGGTATGCTATTTTTTTTAGAGTAAAGCCAATCTCTTCCATCATTGTAATAAAAGATTTATGAACACTAAATAATTCACCTTTAACGGTACAATCTCCTATTACAATACAACAATATCCTCCATCTCGTAAATTTTCATATACATTTCTATATGCATCATAATTATGAGTGAAATATTTTTTAATTGCCTCATCGTTATTTACTGGATATGATTTTATTTCTAAACGTTTAATTTCTTCATATGTTTTTTTTCCGAATATTTCCTCAAATCCATCTGCCCATAAAAATTTCAGTTTATATACTGGAATATAATCAAAACAATTTAGATAAGGTGGATGTGATAATACAGCACCTAACTGTTTTCCGCTGTTTTCTCTTTCATACTTAATAATAGCATTTACTTCCTCTCTGTTAGCATTACTTACTATATAAGCATTAGAATACACTTGTGGATTAGTTACTGAATTCCATTCAACCATGGTTTCAAGCATTTCATCAACCTTCTTCACATAAGCCTCAATTGCATCACGCTTGCGTTTTTTCTTATTTACATGCGGTCTAACCTCAGCATCGTGAGCAAACGATACTCGCCTAATAATAGCAAAAAAAGCTAGATCAAAAAATTCTCGTTCTCTTGTATATTCATATCCCAATAAAGTTTCCTTAATGATATATAATTGTCTTATAACTTCTTCTGAGAACCATTTTGAAAAATCAGCATCATTTATCAATTTTTCTGTCATTTCATTAATCTTTTTTTCAATTTTTTTATCAATACCTGAAATAAGCGTTTTCATTATCTCATTTGAATAACAATAATCATATTTACATATTCTTAAATTTATTTTTTCCCACATTCTTTTTAAAATTTCAACATCATAATTATATGTTTTAACACGACATGCCAAAACAGCAAATGGGTTTATGTCAAATCCTACAGAATATAAATTTGCTATCTTTGCCTCAACCAACGATGTTCCTGATCCTGCATAATTATCTATTATAAAATCAACATTTTTATCAATACATTTTTTAGTTATTAAATCCTCAATAATCATCTTTCCAACTTTTGATGGAAATTTTCCATAATATCTAAAATAATCATGTGTTAAATATGATAATTCAGAAATTGTCTCATCAACATTCCAAAATTCTTTTTCACAATTCAAATCATCAATATTAAATATTCCTTTTTTATAATATTCATTATTATGCAAATTAAATGTTTTTTTTGCTACCACTTGTAGTTACCCCTTTCGTAGCATCTTATACTCAGTATTATAACAAAAATAATTCATATCATCATAGATAATAATCTCATTTTTACATTCACAATTCTTTAATGTATTTGCTATATACCTATTTAAGCCTTTTTAATGCTATTTTCAATTTTCCTAACTCCAAAATTAATTTCAAAAAACCCCAAAAGCCTTGCGGCGTCTGGGGTTTTGACTTCTTGCAAAAAACTGATTTCCGAAGTATAATTATCTCTTGGAGAACTGTGGAGCACGTCTAGCTGCTTTAAGACCGTATTTCTTACGTTCTTTCATACGTGGGTCACGTGTTAAGAAGCCAGCTGCTTTAAGTACTGGTCTGTAGTCTGCATCTACCTGAAGTAATGCACGAGCGATACCATGTCTGATAGCACCAGCCTGTCC
>CALAST010000017.1 GCA_937889225.1 uncultured Lachnobacterium sp.
TTTACGTTTTCATACGTACTTAGCAGTAAATGCTAAGTACTGTGTGTACAGTAACCACTACTTTAGATATAACAATTATCAACTATACTCATCTTTCCATCTTCTGACAAGCCTTCCACTTCCAAACCTTTCTCCTGACAAGCTTTGATATCTTCTACAAATATTTTTGTAATTTCTTCCCCCGGAACAAGAATTGGAATTCCCGGTGGATACAAATATATATAATCAGCAGCTATTTTTCCGATAGATTCTTCTAACGGAACAGAAATAGATTCCATCTCCTGTGCCTCAAAAATCTCTATGTTTTTCTTTTGCATCTTATATATATTTTGCTGTTGAAAAGATTCCTTCGTTTGATTAAATCCATTCCCGTAAAGCGGATATTGGAAAGCTGCTTCGCAGCTTGTGTTGCGTTCAAACGCTCCCTCCAAATGTACATCTATCTCTAATAAAGCCTCTGCAAGCCTGTCAAATCCTTCTTTTGTATCCATAATACTACTTAATGCCAATGTATAATTTCCACAAGCCATCTCCATTTGCAAGCCATACTTTTCTAACAAGATGTTCTGCAAATAAGCTCCTGATATATGTGAATTTGCTTTGGCATTTTTATTAAAAATCAGGATTTTTGATTCATCAAAATCAAATGCATCTTCTTTCTCAAAATCACATTTTCGTATCACTTTCAGATATTTTAAGGAGCTTACCTTTTCATAAAACAGTCTTAAATTTTCTTCAAATTTCTCAAAATATATCGTTCCTTCTTTTTTTAAGAACTCCATACAAACATCAATTCCTGCCATAAGAATATAGGATGGCGAACTGGTTTCATAAATAGCTAAATATCTCTTTATTTTCTCCAACGATACTCGCTCGCTGCATACATGCAAAAGTGCAGTTTGTGTAAATGCCGGCAAGGTTTTATGCACACTTTCTATTACAATATCTGCACCTAATTTTACTGCATTTTGAGGAAATCCTTTGGAAAAACCAAAATGTGCCCCATGTGCACTATCTACAATCAATGGAATCTGATACTTATGCACCACTTGTGCAATTCCTTCTATGTCAGACACCACTCCATCATAGGTCGGCGATGTAATAAACACAACCTTTATATCCGGTTCTTTCCTTAATTTCTGTTCTATTTGTTCCTTTGTTATCTGTCCCTGAATCCCCAATTTTGTTTCTACCGGATAAACATATTCGGCTTTTAATTGTCGTAAGAACAAACCATGATACACCGACTTATGGCTGTTTCGAGCTACGAGAATTTTTTCATTTCGTCCTACTGCTGCACTAATTGCTGCAAGAATCCCACACGTACTTCCATTTATCAAATAAAAGCACTCTTTTGAACCATATAATTCTGCCGCCTTTTGCTGTACCTGTTTTAAGATTTCTTTTGCATGGTGGAGATTGTCAAATCCATCAATTTCCGTAATATCTATTTTATAGGAAGAAATGTCTGCTATGCTTCTTCTTTTATGCCCCGGCATATGAAACGGATATACATCACTTTTTGCATAATCTGTCAGTTTTTCCTGTAACACAAACTACGTAACATCCTTTCTTTATTTAAACATTCTGTCACTTTTTCTTCTACGTCTTCTTTTTTTCTCAATCGGACGGAAACGGTCTCGTCTTTCTTTTTTATATTTATAATCATTCACAAAGAAATAATAGTTATCATAAATCTTTTTAATCACAATAATCAGGATAATAAATCCAATCACGCTTGCAATCACAATAAAAATCGTAGATAGCTTTACTTTTACGACATCTGCTTCCTGCTTTTCTACAAGTTTTGCGATATCAAAATAACTATCCTCTACGCTGGCATTTGCTGAAATAATTTCCACCGTTCCAACATCACGCCCTGCATAGGAATACTGCAATTGTGCAACGGAATCTCCCCCCGTTGTATCTTCTATCAAACGGTACTCTGCGTCTTCAAATGAAGCTGTAATTGGTAAAATTACGCTTGCATCTTCATGAAATGTCACGTAAGATTCATTATTGTTCATAATGCCCTTACTTTTTGCATCGGAAACAACAGTATTATTATCTGAAATACGATACGATTTAAAATTCTGAAAACAGTATTCAAATAATGCTGTTGTATCTAAATATTGAAGGGTAGAATCTGTATTCATTACAACACAAACCAATGCCAGTCCATCTTTTTCTGCAAATGTAACAAGTGTAGAGCCCGCAGCAGCCGTATAACCCGTTTTTCCACCTGTACAATATTCATACAGATATTTGTTTGTTCTATAATAATTTAACATTGCATGATGATTATTTAAATAGGTAATATCTGCATGTTTATTTGTTGGCGGAATCTGATGTGTTTTTGTACCTGTTATGGTGCGAAACGTTTCATTTTTATATGCTTCTACTGAAATTTTTGCCATATCCCTTGCAGTTGTCCAATGCTGCTCGTCCGGCAAACCATTTGCATTGTTAAAATGCGAATTTTCACATCCCAATTCTTTTGCTTTCTCATTCATCAAATCAATAAATGTCTGATAATCTCCTCCAAGCTTTGCACCTACATGTTCTGCTGCTGCATAGGCACATTCATTTGCGGATTCGAGCATAACACCATATAACGTCTCCTCCATTGTCATTTCTTCATCTAAGTCTCTTGCAATATGAGAAGAATTTCCTTCATTTTTATATACGGCATCTGCTGAAAATGTAACGACTTCATCCATTGCACATTGCTCGATTGCCAAAAGTGTGGTCAAAATTTTGGTAATGCTGGCAGGATAGTTTTTCGCATCACTATTTTTTTCATATAATACAGCTCCGGAATTTACTTCCATTACAATAGCACTCGGTGTTTCAATTATCGGACCTTCCGGCCAATATGCCTCTGCTTTTACAGTTATCGGATGAGATGTTATTAACGTAACTACCGCCAATATCACACATCCGACTTTTCTCCAGATTGTTTTTTTCTCTTTCATAATAATACCGGCACAAAAACTCGTAACTTTTCATCATAAGAGAAGTGCCGTTCTCCTTTCTTTGAAATTTAGACTTTATATTTAAAATGCTGCTAATGAGCAATTATAAATTGCAATTATAGATTGTAATAAATCATCATTCATAGTATAATGTGTCTTATTTTTTAAGGCAACTATTTTTAACTTTTTTCTGCATAAAAAACACTTTCTCTTTTGATAGTTTTGTAATACAATAATTACGGTGTGTACAAATTGCTACAAAATCTGATATTAACTAAGAGAACACCAAAAATCATAATTGATATAAAAAATAACTCATATATACAAGGAAGAAAGTTAAGTGGATATTCACAATCTGCTTCGCTACTTACTCATAAAAATACATTCCAAGTTGAGGATAACTTCAAGTATTACTTTCTTAACAATCATACTAAAAATCATCTATATAAAGGAGACCAACTATGAGACTTCGAAATATTAAAGGGGCTGACGAAATCGTATCTAACAGCCCACTTTGCATCCAAAACCCTATTGAGCATAAAGGTAATTGGAGCAGCTATTTTGGAAACACAAATCCAATTCATATCGAAATTGGAATGGGAAAAGGACGTTTTCTTATGGACCTTGCCGCACTTCATCCGGACATTAACTATATTGGCATTGAACGTTATACCAGCGTTTTGCTTCGTGCTATTCAAAAAATGGAAGAGTGTCCGCTTTCTAATGTACGTTTTTTATGCGTAGATGCTGCAATCTTACCTGAAATTTTCGCAGCTGAAGAAATTGACCGTATTTACTTAAACTTCTCTGACCCATGGCCAAAAGACAGACACGCAAGAAGAAGACTTACCTCTGTTGAATTTTTAAGCCGTTATGATATGTTTTTGGCAAAAAAAGGACATTTAGAATTCAAGACTGATAATCGAGATTTATTTGACTTTTCTGTAGAAGAAATTGAAAATTCATCCATTTGGAAACTGGATGCAAAAACATATGATTTGCACCATGACGAAGTTATGAATGTGGGAAATATCATGACAGAATATGAAGAAAAATTTTCAAGTAAAGGAAATCCAATTTGTAAACTGATTGCTTCCAGATAAGAGCTAACACAAAAAAGAGAGACTCGTCTACATAGAAAACTATATTTGTAACACAAGTATCTCTTTTTTGATTGTATCTTCTTTTTTAACCTTGCAATCCTCTGGCTTGTCTATCCATGTCTTCTATAACAATATCATAAATCTCACCTAACGAAGAACAATATTCCAACACTTTCCAAGGCTCATTTGTATGATAATGAATTTTAATCAATTCATCATCCCCAACTGCCAACAAACAATCTCCCTTAAAATTATTTGCAAAATAGTCACTAATTGTGTCTTCATCAAGATTCGTTCCTTCGATTAACAATTGTGTATCGTATTTGAATTCCAACATTTTTCTTCCTTCCCTTATACCTAATTATTTACACAAAATCTTCTCTCATAGGTGTAAAGATATCCAAGATAATTCCTTTTTCCAAACATTTGCATCCATGCACAATATCATCTTTCTGTAACATGGTATCTCCGGTTTCTACAATTTTTTTCTCATCGCCAATTGTAAATTCAAATTTACCGGAAGCTACATACGTAATCTGTGTATGCGGATGATGATGCAACGCACCTTCTGCACCTGTTTCAAAATGATTTTCTACGCACATTAAGTCATCGCTGTATGCTAAGATTTTTCTTGCAATGCCTTCTCCACATGGCTGTAAATCAATATCCTGATTGTAGACCCAAACCTGATTTTTTTCTGTTTTCATGGTTACCCTCTCCTTTATGTGTATTTTCTTTTATTTTACGAGAAATTCTTGGATTTGTAAATGGATTTATTTCTCCTTTTGCATTTTCCAACACTCGTACCATGCGATTCCTAATGAACACACCATAAAAACAGAATATACATCCATCACACTATCCGACATTCTTCTATCTTGAAACAAAGATAGCAACATCATTAAAATTGCTACTGCCTGTCCCAAAATACTTATCCATTTTAATCCAATTATGATACATTCTTTCATTCAATCACCTACCTTTACAAACTATCTCTCTCCAATCAATACTTCTTTCCCTTCAAACGCAAATCCATACTTGCGAATCTGTTCTTTTGCAAATCCCCTTGCAAGCAAACTTGCCTCGTATTGCTTTTCTTCAATCTGCTTCAACGCATTTTCCACCGTTTCTTCTAACGATGCTTCTTTCTTCGGATTATGCACTTTAAACTCCAAAATAATGGCACATTTTGTTTTCTCTTTTGGCTCTAACATCACATCATATCTTCCAAATCCACTCTCACGATTGGATGTTAAGACATATTCTTCCGACAATTCTGACATAAGACCCAACACAAATCCATGATAAAATCGCTCCGGTTCTTCTCTCGATGGTTGTCTGCCACTATCGAAGTAACTGAATGTTTCAAGCGTGACACGATTCATATAGGCATTCATTTCTTCCACATTGTCACAAAGCAAGGCGGTTACAAAATCGTTATAATCCCCTTTTACCTTAGAAAACCAATTTCTTACCATAATCGAAAACATACGAAGCACTTCATAATTCGTCAAACGTAGTTCATACTCCGGATATTTCCCTGCTGCAATTCTGTCTTCCTGCTCATAACTTAATACTTTCAGATATCCACTTGCAAGTAACAAACTCCAAATGGCGGTCTGGTTGTTATCTAACTGGTTATAAACTATCTGTTCATCAATCTCACAACGAATCGTTTCTCCTTTTAACAATGCCTCAAACGTTGTTTTTACACGTTTATCACCCTCACGGATTAATTTTCCAACCAAATTGTTGCTGCTGGTATTTGCCCAATAGGTTCCATACTTTCTTGTATCCAAAAAATTCAATACCGACCATGGATTGTAAATATCCGTATAGCCTCCAAATGTAAATCCATCATACCACTCTTTCACCTGTTCTTTTTCCATTTCCAATCCACATTCCTCCAAAGCGGAAAACACTTCCTCCTCTGTAAAACCAAAGGATGTTGCATATTCATTCGAAGTTGTAGTAACTACTTTCAGATTATTTAAATCCGAAAAAATAGATTCTTTACTCACTCTTGTAATCCCTGTCATAACCGCACGTTCCAAATAGGGATTAGTCTTAAATGCAGAATTAAACATACTTCTGGTAAAAGATACCAACTTCTCCCAATAACCATGTACATACGCTTCCTGCATTGGCGTATCATATTCATCCAACAATATAATAACCTTTTTTCCATAATAACGATGCATATAATCAGATAATTGATGTAATGCCATTGTGGCATCACTATCTCTCATATGAATGGATACTCTATCAAAAAAATCTCTATCTTTCTGTGTTAATACATCACTATCTCTTAAAAATGAAAACTCCGTATATAAATTTGTAAGTATTTGACAAATCTTTTCTCTTGTTGTTTCATAATTATCCTCTTTCACATTCGCAAAAGACAAACTGATAACCGGATATGTCCCTTGTATCTGACGATACTTTTCCTGTTTCCAAATAGAAAGTCCCTCAAACAAATCGCCTCTGTTTGCATATTTGATAGAAAAAAACTGCTCCAACATGCTCATATTTAACGTCTTCCCAAATCGACGCGGGCGGGTGATAAGTGTTACACTATCCCCACTTTCCCACCATTCCTGAATAAAATCCGTCTTATCTACATAAAAGTAATCTTCTGTAATAATTTTCTCAAAATCCTGTATCCCAATTGCTACTGTTCTTGCCATATGCCCTCCTAATTGTTCCCTTTTATTTTATGGTTATTTTTTTAATTTCTCACACTACCTGTTAAAGAGGCATTCTTCACTCATTTTTCTTAACCAGACTAATTTTTAAAGCAGATTTTCGCCCATCCCCGCCCTTACTACTCTACGCCTTTAAAGTGATGGATTGTTTGTTCTACATTCAAAAATCTGATTTTTATATAGCAAAATCAGCTATACCTATTCATATAAAATTAGTATAGCTGATTTCACTATAAATTACAATTTTGTTCCTGCCAAAAGGTAACAGAACCTTTTATAGAAATCAAAAGAACAAACTTTTCCTACCAAAACCAGTATTTCTTCTTCACCACAATATAAACTCCAACACCAGTCAAAATAGCAATCGTTCCACATACCAGAACAGAAATGATAACAACCGAATCGTTCACCATTTTCTCATCCGTAATCCAATATTCTCCCTGTGTTGTTAAGGTAAGTTCTGTCATATTGTCAACTTGAAGCAGTTCATACTTTTCTTTTGCTTCATTATATAAATACAGATATTTTCCCTTTGGTTCATTAAAATATAATTTTATATCTCCACACAAATAATTTCCCTGATTTAATGAATAGGACACTCCGTTTTCTTTTTGTGTCAATTGAATATCCGTATAAAATTCATTTTCATAGTTTACAATTTCTGTTCCATCAATCTCAATCCGATATCCATCCCCTATAATTTCCAATATTTTTCCTGTAGAATAAAGATGATACAACGTTTCCACATCCACTTTTTCTACCTCTGAAACCATTATGGTTTCTGCATACTCCTTAGGAATCTCTCCATTTGATTCTATAAAATCATCTTCCTCTATTGCCGTGGTTTGCTGATTTACAATAACAGAAACTGCTGCTGATGATTCTCCATTCGAAATAATAACAGTTGTATTTCCTGCCTTTTTGGCTGTAACAAGACCTTTTTCCGATACTGTCGCAATCTCTTTATCCACGGAACGATAGGTTACAGACTGTTTTGCCTCAGATGGAGTAACCTCTGCCGATAACTGAAATGTCGTTTGTGGTTTTAACACAAGATAATCCTTATTTATGTTAATTCCTGTTGTAGCAACTTTTACAGTAATAGGTACTTCTTTTGTAATACTATCTGCTGACACATATATGATGACTTTACCAGCAGAAATCCCTTTCACTTCTCCCGAAGAACTGACTGTTGCGATAGATTCATTAGAAGAACGATAGGATACCGTACTGTTTGTTGCATCCGAAGGCAACACCGTAGCCGACAAAGTAAGGGTATTGTCTACTTCCAGTTCTGCTTCATAACTTCCAATCTCAATATCCGTAACCGAAATCGTTGTATTTTCTTCCTCCGTTACCTGTAAAACAAACGAGGCACTTTTTCCATCACAAGAAGCTGTTATGGTAGTTGTTCCAATCGTCTTTGCTGTAATTCGTCCCATTCCATTGATTGTAGCAATCTCTGTATTGGAAGATGTATAAGTAATGGTTGTTTCTGTTGCATCCATCGGAAGAACCGTTACCGATAAAAGCTGTTTTTCCCCTACAACCATCTTTTCCTCATACTCTCCCATATCCAGTTCCGTGACAGCAATCTTTTCTTCTGTTTCGACTTCTGTTTTTGTTTCTGTGTCACGTTCAGTTTCTACTTCTATTTCAGATTCTGTATCTTTTTCTGTTTCCATTTCTGTTTCAGACTCTGCCACTATTTGTGTGTCGAAACTTGTCGACAACTTTGGTATTTTATTCGTTTCTACACTTGCTCCCATAACTGTCATGTTATTATTTATAAAAAAAAGAACAGCTATCAAGAACAAACTGATTTTTCCTATATTCCATCTTTTCATCTTAGTTGTTTCCATAAAATTTACTGCTATTTTACGCCTTAAATCCCAATTTTTCCAAAACATAATTAAAATATGTGACTTTATCGTACTGAATTCTGGCAACTGCGGTCATACCATTCACAATATCTACTTTATCACCGGCTTGACTAACCATATAATCGGTATCCATGTCTACCAACACACGAAATACCTGTGTTGCAGAGCCATTTTCTCCTTGCTGTGTTGTCACATTGCTGTCAATCTGTTTGACTGTACCGCTAATTGTTCCATAAACAGTCTGTGAAAGTCCATCTATTACTATCTGAACTGTATCCCCTTCGTGCATACGTGCCATATCTGCGGTAGAAACATAAGCTTCGATAACTCTTTTTGCATTTTCCGGTGTAATGGTAGCTACGGTAGTCGTTGCTTGAACCACCATACCACTCTTATAATCTGCTAACATATGTAATCTTCCGGATACCGTTGCTTTTACCACATAAGCTTCCTGACCGCTGGTAGTCGCAGATAACTGGGCATCAATAGAAGCGATTTGCAGCTTGGCTTCCTGAATAGCACTTTCTGCGGACTGAATGGCAGAATAGTAGATTTCCGATATTTTACCTTGGTTTTTGACAATTTCAGCTTCGATTTGTTCATCAGAATAGCCATATGCCTTGTAAGTACTGGTGTCTAATGTACTTTGTTCAATTTTGGATTTGTATGCTTCAAAGGAACTGTAATATAACTCATCATTGGGATTTGCGGCATCAAAATAGTTTGTATCATCTTTGATTGATTGAACTAATTTTTCATTTTGTTCGATTTGTTTTTCATAAGCGATACGGTTATTTTCTAATTGTTCCTTTTGCAAATCGTAATCGGTGCTTTTGACAGTGAAAAGAATGTCTCCTGCTTCGACTAACATTCCCTCTGTCATATTGCAATGTTCGATTTCTCCGGTGTAGGTACACATGACATAGTTAGCATTTGTGTTTGTTACGGTGCCTTGTGCTTGAATCGTGTAGACTTTTGGGGTTTTGATACTCCAAACAATGGCTAGTCCTAAAAAGAAACAAAAAATTAAAATTAATAAATACCCAAATAAAGGAGGATTTCTATCAAATAATATTTGACTATCTTTTAAATTTTCTAATGATTTTATATGTTTTCTCATTAATTAACTCTCTCCATGAATACATCTGCAACAATAGTATCATCATCTTCATTACTATTTACAAAAATAGTATAACTATTGCCTTTGAGCAAAATATCTTTTTCAAATGCTTCTAACTGAATTTTATCATATGCAAATTTCAGCTTACTTTCAGAACCAATATATCGACAATACATACAATTAGGAATACGGACTAAAGATTCCATAATATAAGGATATTCTACCTTATGTATATATTCTTTACATTGTAACATGAAAAATGTTTCTATATCTGTTTTTCCTTCTTTATCTACAAATGAATTAACTAAACTAATAAATGGTCCAATTTGAATAGTTCCCTTAGCTTTTATATAATTTTGCATCTTATTAAGTACTATTTTAAAATCAATCTCCTCATCTTTTTCCCATTCTATTTTATACTTTAATACATTAGATAATTTTAATATTCTATTTTCATATAGTTGCAGTTTAGCCATTTCCTCTCCCCTCAACAGTTTCTAATTTTATAACTGAAGATATCTTACATATATACATCACACTTGCTAATACACTTAAAAGCAAAAAAATAGTTTTTTCCATTAATATGTCATATGCTTTCAACCATAAGCTACTTATAAAATAATATATATGTATGATACTAATACTCAAAAATATAATAAATATATCTTTATTTTCTAAATTATTTTTTAATATTTTTCTCATTGATTTAACATAATAAAAACAACATAAAAATGAAACACCAAAAGATGATAGCACCATTATTTCACTTACCCATTTTATTGTATCATTAGTATAAACCATAATATTTACTGCATTTGAAATTGAAGAAAAAACTACTAATAGTACACTTATAGGTAAATCCTTTTCCATTTGCACAATAATATCTTTTTGTCCTTCTATTTGTTTGAAATTAATTATAATTCTCATTATTATAAATACACAACTGTATATACCCAACGACACAAACACTTTATCAAATTGTTCTAAATACATATATATAGAAAACATAATATATTCAGCTAGACACATAACTGCCCATCCCATTGAATATGTCCTCGGATTTTTTTCATTATACTCCTCGTATCTTATTGGAGACCAAAGGAAAAACATACATATCCAATCAAATCCAGCACGAATAAAAATACTTATATAATTTGATATTTGTAATGTACTACAACTAATAGAATTAATTGTATACATAAGAACTATATCACAGAGCATTATTAAAAGTACTATTTCTCTAACAAATAAGTTTTTTCTTATTTTCTGCATATATTTATATCTCTCCTATTTTTACTTAAGAATAATTGATAAATTTTTATTTCATAATATTATAATATAAATCTACATATGAGTTCGAACTCATATGTACTACTTCAGTAAAGCGTTCATTCGCAATCCGCTTTCGCTACTTGTCAGTTGGAGCTTTTCAATCTCCAACTGACACAAAAATCTACCAAATCCACCACTTAATGCTCCACGCATTTGAAGTGGAGGATTATTTGTTCTACGTTCAACTATTTACCTTTATAAATACGTTTAGCAACATCACTACAGAACACATAAGCTCCTACTCCTGCAAGAATAGTAGTTACCGCACAAAGAATTATATCTGCATACTTAGTTATCCATGCCACAATTCTAGTGACTGCTGCTGATGCCTTACTTGCTACTGTTTTAACAAAAGCTGATTCCGACATGCCTGTAACTGTTGAACCAAACTTAATGGCAGCATTTAGGGCATTAAGAACTACACCTACAGTCCCACAAACACTAACAATAGCTTTTCCCACTTTAGCTGCAGTTTCCCAAGATATTCCACCATCAACATAAGTCATCTCATCTTCAGTCATTACCGCATAACTGCTCGGCATTACTAATGCACCATCGTAACACATTTCCATATTGTGTTCCTCCTTTTCTTTTCGTTTTTGTTCTCCTCCCCCGTTTGCAACCGGTTTTGGAATTTTATTTATGTAAAAGCTTTTTACATCACATTTAGGTATAACTCATAACTCCTTCTGCATCTTCATCAACAATACTATCCATTTCTGAAACAATATCCTCATCTTCCTCAATCTGAAAATTCCCCTGCTGCATCTCCCAAAGCTTATAATACTGCCCTTTCATCTCCAGCAATTCCTCATGTGTTCCTTGTTCCACAATCTGCCCTTTGTCCAACACAATAATCACATCGCAATTCTTCACAGTCGCCAGTCTATGTGCGATAATGAGCATCGATTTCTTTTTGAACTTGTTATAAATCATATCAAAAATAATATTTTCTGTTGCAAAATCCAAATTACTGGTACTTTCGTCCATAATATAAAACTCATTTTCTTTCAAAAATGCCCTTGCAAGAGCAATCCTCTGTTTTTCTCCACCACTCAAGCCATTTCCGGCTTCTTCTAAAAACGTATAATACTGCATTGGCAATCGCTTAATAAACTCATGTGCATCCGCTGCTTTTGCTGCTTCTTTCACTTCTTCCAAGGTTGCACTTTGTCTGCTGACACGAATATTGTCAAAAATACTCTTGGAAAAAAGTTCAATATTCTGTGGTACATAAGAAATTACCCTTCGCAAAGAATCATTTTTATAATCTTGAATGTTCACACCATCAATTGTAATTTCCCCTTCTTCTACTTCATAATATTTCAACAATAACTTTGCAATCGTAGATTTTCCACTGCCACTTGCTCCAACCAATGCCACTTTTTTGCCTTTTGGAATGGTAAAACTCACATCGGATAAAGCCGGTTTTCGATTTCCGTATCGAAATGTAACATGTGAAAAACAAATATCTCCTTCTACTTTCTCAATCTCCTGATACAGCTTATCTTTCTCCATACTTCCATCCATTCCGGCTTCTCTTTCATAATCCAAAATTTCCGAAAGACGTTTCATGGAAATATTTGCTTCCTGAATGGATAACTGTAAACTTACTAAATTTCCAATTGGTTCCATAAAGTAGCCTGCCAATGTAGAAAATGCCATATAGCTTCCCAATGTCATATCACTATTAATTACTTGTGTAATACCTACATACATCAGAACTAAATTTCCCAAACTTGAAATTACATTGGAAATTGTCCCCTGCACATTGGATAACATACTTTCTTTATAACTAATCCGAAGTGACTTAATATATTCTCTTTCAATACATTCCAATTCTATATCTTCATTTGCATTTCCCTTAATTGTTTCTACTGCCCTTAAACCTTCAATAATCTCTGAATTAAGGATTCCTGCTTGTTGCATTTGTTCTTCATTGATTTTCTTATAAGGTTGCTTAAAGATAAACACAAGTAAGATACTGATTGCTGTCATAAACAGAATAATTCCAAACAATTTCATATTCATCTGCGAAAGTATCACGCCTGTAATAAGTGCCATTGTGATATCCATAATTAAGGATAATGCAATGTTAGTAAAAATATCTTTAATGGTAAATGCATCGGAAAATCTGGTGGTAATATCACCTGTTTTTCTGGAAGCAAAAAACTTCATGGGAAGTTTATAAATATGTTCAAAATATCCCAACATTAACGGAATATCAATTTTCATGGATAAGTGTACCAATATCCATTGTCTTACAAAGCTCACCGTTGTCTGTGTCAATGAAATTCCCAAAAAGACAAGGAGCATTATTTTTAATACATCTTTTTGCTGATAGGGTAATATTTCATCATAGATAATATTGTTAAATAATGACGATAAAATCCCAAGTACCGTAATCAGAAAAGAAGCAAGTACCGCATAGAAAAACAGTTTTTTCTGTGGCAAGAGAAGTTTCAGATAACGGTCAAACATTTTTGTACCTTTTAACTTCCCGGCTACAAATTCCTGATTTGGTTTTAACAAAAGCATTGCTCCTGTGAAATTCTTATAAAATTCATCTATCTCCATTCGTTGTAAGTCTTTTGCCGGGTCTCCTACAACGACATATTTTTCGGTAATCTTAAAAATAACTACAAAATGCGAAAGTCCTTCTTTTGTAATGACATTAGCAATCGCCGGAAGCGTATATTTACTAAGAAATCCTTCCCTATCTATACGTACCGCCTGTGACATAAAGCCGAGTTCTTCTGCACATTTGGAAAGACCAATCAGATTTGTTCCTTTTAAGTCCGTTCCCATCATGTCACGCAACCTTGTAATCGTTGTTTCTTTCTTATAATGCAGGCAAACCATTGCCATACATGCGGCTGCACAGTCTGTAGCATCATGTTGTTTTATAAATGTATATCTCATCTTGTTTCCTCAAATATTTTTTGAGCTTTTTCTTTTTGCTTATTTTTATTTTTTTAGTTACTTATTTTACAAAGACTATTGCAGTAAGGGGAAATATTATAAAATATGACTTGGCAAGATACAAAAAATTTATCGCTTGTGTAATATTTGCTTATTGCAATAGCCTTTGCATTTTTACGCTTTTGTAGACATTTTTTTACAAACTGATTTTATGATACATGGCAACTGCAATCCTGCTGATAAAAGAAGTCCTATACTTATGCATACTGCAATTCTTTTCAAGTTTCCAAATAGCAATATAAAATGTAAAACCATACACAATAACGCTAACTTTATCGTTATATTTTTATACATCCCTATTTCTTCCTGCTCTAATCTGCGATTTTCGGAATCAATCGGACTAAAGATTGCCAAACTAATCACTGCTACTATTGTAAATACACTAAACCATATGGAGTATTCTATATGTGACGCAACAGAAATACACATCACAAGCAACATACAGGAACAGAAAAAACATACTACTGCACTTTTTGCATGATAGCCTCCACTAAATTTTCGAATAAGCATAAATGGAATAATTAAAATAATCCCTTCCATTAATGCACCCATAAAAGCTCCTATAATAAGAACAAGGAATAATGGTGCTATGGTAATTCCCATACTATAGAGAGCATATTCATAAAGTTCTCTATCTGAAGGTACAATTGCTCCATTTTTAATTAACCAGTTTGTAATTTTACTAGCACAGATATTCATTATTTACTTTTCTTAAAACGTGCCAGTTCTTTTGGTGCTTTTGGTTGATGTACAATGATAGAAGAAGCTGAATTTGCATCTGTTTGTAAAAATATCGTTGCCACATTTGCTACTGTTTTTGCTATTTTTTTTGATACTCCTTTTCGTTTCATAAAACTCACTCATTCCTTTCATTTTATTCAAGTCAAATAATGAAAACATTTCGTTTCACACTATTTACTTTTTAATTTTCTGCTACAACGGAATATTACCATAAATTTTAAAAAAAGTGATAGGTTTTGCATGAAACGACAATTTCTGCCATATTTTGGTTATAAATTTACTGTTTCACTTAAAAATCCCATCTGTTATAGAATATAACAACTAATAAGTTATTTTTATTACCGTTAATAAAGAACTATTCTATATCAGTTTGTTCTACTTTTTGTTTTGAATTGCTAATATCATTATAAAAAGAGGTGATTTTCATTGGAACAACAATATATTGATATGGGGAAACGCATAACTGCGAGAAGAAAAGAATTAAAAATCAAACAAAGTGAACTTGCTGAACTACTCAATATTTCCAACAATCACATGTCTTCCATCGAAACCTGAAAAGGAAAACCCAGTTTAGATACCTTTATTGCAATTTGCGATACTCTAAAAGTAACACCTGACTATTTACTCTTAGGAAGTATGCATGCAGATAATGTATCCCAAAATATAATTGATAAATTAAAACTTTGTACGCATAATGACCTTTGGGTGATACAACACCTCCTTGAAGCCATGGTTCAAAGAAATAGTTCTAACTGGAATGAACAAAATCATATCTAACTACCAAAATGTTGCAAAATTTGTCTTTTCATACATTCTATATTGCTTTTTACTTCCTCTGTTTTGTATACTACCATTAACAATACCAAACAGAGGAATTTATCTATGCGAATCCTTATCTGCGATGACGATAATTTAATTACAGAACAATTATATAACTATCTTTGTGAATTTTTTGACCGATATAAACTAAAATGTCCCGAAATAGTGACTTATTCAAACGGAGATGCTTTACTAACCGATTCAGAAGAAAAAGATATTGTATTCTTAGATATCGAAATGCCCGGAGTAAATGGCATTTTTACGGGAAATGAATTAAAAAAAGAAAATCCTGAAGTAATAATTTTTATTATTACTTCTTTTATGGAATATTTGGATGAAGCTATGCGTTTTCATGTTTTCCGTTATTTATCTAAACCGATTGATAAAATGCGTCTTTTTCGAAATTTAAAAGATGCCTTGCAATTATACACTACCACGCATACCAAAACAATCATTGAAACAAAACAAGGTGTACATACTGTTTTCACCAATGATATTATCTGTGTAGAAGCAAAATCCCGAAAAGTTATACTATATACCATTTTGGGAAACTTTGAATCCATTCATCCTATTCAATATTGGTTGGATGTACTTCATGAGCATTGTTTTTTTCAATCTCATCGCAGTTATATTGTAAACTTTGCTTATGTTTGTGATTTTACTAATTCCGTGATACATCTTTATAATCACCAATTTACAGCTTATTTAACACGCAGAAAATATACGGAATTTAAAGAAACTTATTTTCTTTACATGGAAAGTACGAGGTAAAACAGATGGATATTATTATTTTTTATATAATTGTTTATTTTATAGAAGCAATTATTTTATGGCAATATTGTACAAATATATTCTTCTCTAAATTTTCCAATTATAAAACATGCTTTTTTGCCATTATACTTTATATTATTCCATGTCTTATCATGTTCCAAAAAAATATTTGGCTTAATCTGTTTACATTTTTATTTAGTAATTTTATCTATATTATTTTATTCTTTGAAACCAAATGCTTTTCTGCATTATTTCATTCCACAATAACTACTCTTATCATGAGTGCAAGTGAATTAGTTGTTACCGGTTTTATGTCTAACCTTACCTATGATTTTTTTGATGGAATGTCTGACTTAGGAAATGCTTCTATTTTTGCTACATTAAGCAAAATTCTATATTTTTTTATGTTACAAATTCTTCTGCATTTTTTTGTTAAATCAAAAGAAATAAAACAACCCTATAATCGTGGAATAAGTCTGCTTACTATCGTTCCCGTTTTTACTACTGTTATTGCCCTTAGTTTTGCTTCCATTTCTCTTGATATAAAGCTTTCTGATATACATAATTACTTAATTGCTATTAGTGCTATCCTTATGCTAATTATCAATCTGATTGTTTTTTCCATCTATAACTACAACCAACAAAAAGGTAAAGAATTTATGGAATTACAGCTTCAACTTCAAAAAGAATACGACTCCGCGGAATACTACAAAATGCTGAACGAGCAACATGAAAATCAAAACATCCTAATTCATGACATAAAAAAACACTTAAATTCTATCTCGCTGTTAAATAAACAGGGTGAACAGGAAAAAGTTGCAAACTATATTGAAAGGATTATTCACTCCTCGGATTTAAGAGATTCCGTCCGTATGTGTGACAATACCATACTAAATGCTATTCTTTCCCGCTATCTCCGCAAATGCCAGGATGCCCATATTTCCTTTCGCACCGATATTCGAAGTGGCTGTGCGGATTTTTTATCAGATGAGGACTTAACTTCTCTATTCTGCAATCTTTTAGATAATGCTTATGAATCCGCTTGTAAACAAAAAAATTCGTTCATTGAAATCAATATGGAGCGAAAAGAACACACCGCATTTACTCTGCTTACTATGACAAATTCCTGTTGGTCTGACCCTTTTGACCCGAACACAAAACAACTTATTTCTACAAAAAAAGATACTCTGCGACATGGATTTGGAATAAAAAGTATCAAACGTATCTTAAAAAAATATAATGGTGATATCCAAATGTATTATGATAAGGAACATATTACGTTCCATACGATTATTATGTTAAAATCAGGTCATATGTATTAATCCTATGAAATCGAATAAGATTCTTATTTGGGCAGTAAAAAATTTATTTTATATCAGGGTATAAAAGCCAATTTTTTGCTTTCTATACCCCGATTACACTTGAATTTTAGATATTTTATTTTTTCCCTACCCAATCAACACTTCTTTCCCTTCAAACGCAAATCCATATTTGCGAATCTGCTCCTTTGAAAAGCCTCTTGCAACCAAACTTACTTCATATTGCTTTTCTTCAATCTGCTTCAACGCATTTTCTACCGTTTCTTCTAACGATGCTTCTTTCTTCGGATTATGCACTTTAAACTCCAAAATAATTGCATTTTTATTCTTATCCTTCGGCTCTATCATCACATCATATCTTCCAAATCCACTCTTGCGATTGGAAGTCAATACATATTCACCCGAAAGTTCTGACATAAGCCCAAGTACAAACCCATGATAAAATCGCTCCGGTTCTTCCTTTGATGGCTGTCTGCCACTATCAAAATAGCTGAATGTTTCAAGGGTCACGCGATTCATATACGCATTCATTTCTTCCACATTATCACAAAGCAAAGCCGTTACAAAATCATTGTAATCCCCTTTTACCCCAAAAAACCATTCTCTTACCATAATGGAAAACATACGCAGCACTTCATAATTCGTCAAACCTAGCTCATACTCCGGATATTTTCCTGCTGCAATCATATTCTCCTTATCAAAACTTAATACTTTCAAATATCCACTTGCAAGCAACAGACTCCAGATAGCAGTCTGGTTATTGTCCAACCGATTGTAAACAATCTGTTCATCAATCTCACACCGAATGGACTCGCCTCTTAATAATGCCTCAAATGTTGTTTTTACACGTTTATCACCCTCACGAATTAACTTTCCAACTAAATTATTGCTACTGGTATTTGCCCAATACATTCCATATTTTCCCTTATCCAAAAAATTCAATACCGACCATGGATTGTAAATATCCGTATAGCTTCCAAATGTAAATCCATCATACCAATCTTTTACATGCTCTTTTTCTGTTTCCAATCCGCATTCTTCCAAAGCTGTAAACACTTCTTCTTCCGTAAAGCCAAATGCAGTTGCATATTTATTGGAAGTAGTTGTAACCACTTCTAAATTATTTAAATCCGAAAAAATAGACTCTTTACTCACTCTCGTAATCCCTGTCATAACCGCACGTTCCAAATAGGGATTTGTCTTAAATGCAGAATTAAACATACTTCTTGTAAACGCAACTAACTCCTGCCAAAATCCATATACATAAGATTCTTGCATAGGCGTATCATATTCATCCAATAGGATAATAACTTTCTTTCCATAATAGCGGTATAAATAATCTGACAGTCTGCGTAATGCCATTGGTGCATCTTCTTCACTTAATCCAAATGTTACATTCACAAAATATTCTTTTTCCGCTTGGGATAACAACTCACTATTTTGTAAAAACGCATATTTTTCAAACTGTTCCATAATAATTTGACAAATACGATAACTTGCCGTCTTATAATTCGTTTCTTTCACATTCGCAAAAGACAAACTAATAACAGGATATGTCCCTTGTAATTGACGATATTTTTCCTGTTTCCATATAGAAAGATTTTCAAATAAGTCACTTCTGTTCGCATACTTTATGGAGAAAAACTGCTCTAACATGCTCATATTTAACGTTTTCCCAAAACGACGTGGACGAGTGATAAGCGTTACACTATCTCCGCTATCCCACCATTCCCGAATAAAATCCGTTTTATCTACATAAAAGTAGTTTTCTGCAATTATCTTCTCAAAATCCTGTATCCCAATCGCTACTGTTCTTGCCATATGCCCCTCCTAATTTTAACTTTCTATATTTTATAGTTATTTTTCTAATTTCTCACTCTACCATTAACTAAAATGTATACATTATTTAAAACTGTTGAAAACCCATTCTTCGCTTACATTTCTTAACAAAAATAATTTTTTCAAAACTCTGATTTATAAATAGAAAAATCAGCTATTCCTATCCATATAGGATTAGTATAGCTGATTCTATAATAAATTACAATTTGAGAAATTGCATAGTCACTTTTCAACAAAATTCAAAGTAACCTATAACTCTCCACAATACATCTCTACCAATGCTCTTTTTGCTTCATTATAATATTGCATAGTTTTTTCGGAACTGGTATAAAATTCAATGTCTGGATTATATGCATTCTCATTTTCCCCCATTATAACATCACAATCCCTTGTCAGATTATAACAACCAAACCACATCGCATCTGCCTCTGTATAAACTTTCCTATCAGAATATTTATTCGTTGCAATTGGGTCACAAAATAATAAATACTTACAATCTTCTTGCATAAAAGAACGATCCATCCCTTTTAATGTTACATGTTCTTCCTCATACACAAGAGTAGAACGCAAACCATTTTGCAACCATATTTTTTCATACTTACAAGTTCCTCGAATCACTTGCTCTACCAAAACCTCTTGCAAAATAGTTCCTCTGTTAAAATAAAGATTGCCGGTTGGAACACCAATCAGAATACAACCTGCTTCTTTTGAACCTTCTATTTGATTATTATAATATGCATCATAAACTTCGTCCGTCCAAGTTTCCGAGGTTTCAACATATCCCACTTGTATCTCCATTTTTTGCAATTCCTCTAAAGTCATTGTATTCGAAATCGGAGAAGATGGAAACGCAATATTTCTAACGGTTATACAACCAATAATAACTGCAAATACAACAAGCAATACAATAAGTATCTGTTTATATCTTTTATTTGTCACGTTCTACCTCCATACTTTTCTAGTCATATAATTTCCCCTCAATGATTTTAAATGTTCTATCACATAAAACTTCGATATCTTCTGCATTATGACTTGCAATACATATAATCGCACCTCTTTCTTTCTCTTTCCTAATCAGATTTCGAATTAATGCAACGCCCTCTGCATCTAACGCATTTGTAGGCTCATCAAAAAGCAACAAATCCGGCTTTTCTAAAATTGCTTGTGCAAACGTAAGTCGCTGTCTCATTCCAAGGGAATACTTCTTTATTTTCCGTTTATCTTTCGGATTCAATCCCACTTTCGCAATCGTTTCTTCTATTTGAATAGGAGAAGTAATTCCCTGTATCGAAGCTAAAAACTTTAAATTATCAAATCCCGATAAATCCGGATATAATCCTGCATTCTCAATCATCAATCCGATTCGCAAAGGAAGTCTTTCTCCAAAAGAAATCGGAGTAGTATTATATCGAATTTCTCCTGAACTTGGCTTTATCAAACCTGCAATCAATCGAAACAGCATTGTTTTTCCGGAACCGTTTTTCCCTATAAACCCATATATCTTCCCTGCCTCTAATCTGACAGATATATTTGACAAAATAGAAATTTCTTCTATTTCTTTACATAAATTACAAATTTCTATACAATTACCCATTTGTTATGATTCTCTTTCTATATTTATTTTTCAGACTTAATCCTATTTCATAATTTTTTACTTTTCTCCATAAAAGTAAGGATATTCCTATTGCAAATAAAACATAATATATAATTCCCCAACGAATATGAGCATTGTTAAAATTCCAACTCACTAACACATTCGACATAGGATTTAATTTATGGAGAATTTCCGCTAGTTGACTGTTTTCCATTCCCTGTATTGTAATCACTTCCATACTGCTTATGACAATCACACTATAACAGATAATAAATCCTATCGTTGTATCAAAAAATAAGGAAACAAAATTAATGCTTACGATAATACAATAGGTAAATAAAAGTAACATAAGATACGTACATAGTATGATAAGAATATCCTCTTTTTCTATTTGCCTTTCTGATTCCCACAAGGCGTTTCCAATATAAAACAACAAATATAAAAAAATACCTAAATTACAATAGGCAAATAAGCCACCTAATTTTTTCAAATACCATTTTTTCCGTTCCCTGTATCTTGGAAAAATATATTCTGCATGTTCTTTTAAATCACAAACCACATAGTCTGCAAACAATAAAGACAAAAATACAATTCCAAACAATCCTACAACAGATATTGTTAAATTGGCTTTATCCATATTGTAGCTTCCCCCAAATAAATGCATTAAAAACACTTCTCCCACACGTTCGTCCATTTTTTCGGGAAAAAATAGTAAATCATATCTATATAATAAAACCAATGGCACCAACCAAAATATATGTTTATATTTCCTCTTAAATGGTATCATCTATAGTTCATCCTTTCTTAAGCGGTGTTTTATAATAGAAACGGAAACAACCGACTCGCATAACAAAAACAACAAATAAAGCGGATAAACACGCCCTTGATTAAAATGCCCATTTGCCAAATAATCGGTCAAATTTGTGTTTATATACAAAGGCAGATTACCATTTTCCAATATTCTATCCAATACGGTAAAAATCATAAAAAATAAATAATTTGCAATAAATAAAGAAAGGGCGTTTTTTTGGAATATAATCGAAACAGCATAAATAAACATACCCATAATACCGGAAGCAAATGAAATCCACACCGCATAAATCACGTTATAGAATTGGGGATGGTTAATTCCAATATCTTTAAAGATATATCCGTTAAATAATGTTTCTTTGAAAAAGCCTCTACCCATAATGCTATTCGCCCAATTGAAATCATAAGCATTATTTGTACTAATATAATCATTTCCATTAACCGAAAACAATAATGCATTCAAGAATATATTGAATAAAAATGGAAGCAAAAATACAAAAGCAGTACCTATAAAACATGCTATCAACTGACCATAATAATAATTTTTTCGCTCTCCTCTTGTTTGCACATATAAAATAACTCCCGATTTATTCTCATTCATAAAAGAAAAACCATAGGGCAATACAATCAGAAATGGAAAGACCAAAGAGAGATACTCCCAACATATGCCTGCATTATTTCCTATATATAAAGTATCGGAAGAAGGAAGTGCATATTCATAAAATCCCCAATAAGTAACTACATAATAGATAGGCATTGCGATACTTATTAACAACATTAAAGCAAACACAAACTGAAAGCTCTTTTGCCTTTTCATTAAATTTAAATTATATTTCACATATTTCCACATTACATATGTCCTCACTTTACATTGCAACAACTTTTATTCATTTATAAAGCTGCCATATTTCTCACATTATATGACAGCCTTATAATCAAATCAATTATTTAAAGTAAATTTACTATTTTTTATTAAAATTGTAAAGATAACCTGAAATTTTAGTATCATACTTCTCATTATTTCCTCTTGCTTTTACTAAAAGTGTGTCACTTGGAGTCACTTTACTGTCCATAGTAAGTCCCTTATACTGTCCTTTCGTAACTGTAATTGTATCTGAAAATGCAGTCACACCTGAATTAGTTACACGATATATTTTCCATCTTGTGTAATTCCAATCTGTTCTTAGATTGCCATCATCATCATACATATATGTAACCTGCATATTCAATACTTTACCTTCATTAATCTTTGTTCCGGTTGCAACCTCTGTCAGATTTTCACTATCAATAAGATGCTTTGTAAACTTTACATCGCTTCCGTTTTGTGCTACACCAGCATATACACAATTACCAAATGCAAGTGTCATAGCTAATGCGGAAATTATAATTGTTTTAGCTTTAAATGTTTTGTTTCTCATTTATTTTCTCCTTTCTATACGAACACTTAAGTTCTTATTTTTCCTATCCCTGTTTGCAACCAGTTCCAGAATTTATGTAAAAGCTTTTTACATCATTTTTTATATAAAAATTAGTTAAACGAATCAATACCTAAGTTATTCATTCTATACTTTACAGTATCTTTCTATAAGTCACTATATACCAATCTCTTTTAAAAGACCATGTTGTTTAGCTTAAATTTTTAATCAAAAAAAGTTAAGCTAAACAACATGGTCTTTTTTTATTTTTCCCCTTATAATATTGAAATTAAAAAATTTAAGGAGAACAATCAATTATGAAAAAAGTCAAATTATTCTTAACACTTGCCATCTGCTGCATGCTTTCACTTTCAGCTATAAAAACTTATAGTGAATATCCAATTGCACCACATGAGCATACCCATTCTGACTCAGAAAAACATTAATCTTTATACCATTCCATATTTACATCAAAATTCTGCTTATAATAATTGTCCATTATACTCTTTACATTCGCTATATCAAAAAAATCAGCTACATAATACGCTTGGCGATATAGTTTTTTATATTCTTCACTATATCGCTCCCCCATATGTTCCAAATCATCTGCAATTGCATCTAATGTACTCGCTAAATTACTCGTATTTTTATTTTTTATATAAATACCATAGACATAATTTAATATTTCTAATGACCTTTCATAATTACCAATGGAAAAATACAATAACCCTAATATTCTTAATGCAAAACAAATACCATTCCATTGATATTCAAAATCTACTTTACTTCTAGCCATTTGTTCTAATACTGTTTCAAGTAAGAAAATTCCTTCCTCATACTTTTTCTGTTCTCGAAGAATTTTCGCCATATCTGCAACAATTTCTACTTCCGTTTGAGAATAGTACACCAAATATTCCGTATTCATATCCATTTTCTGTGTTAATTCTAATAAGAATTTCAATCTCATATATGCTTCTTCTGATGATATTTCTCGAAGATAATGTTTTACTTTGCACTTTCTCGCTTCTATGTACTGATAGTTTATGACATTCTCCATATCCAAAAGTTCTTCCATCTTATTTAAAATTTCCAAACTATCTTGCCATCGTTCTTCAATATCCGCAGTTCTTTGCATAATTCTCAACCGATACACTTCCGGAATATCCGTTTCCAACTCCCCTCTGCAATAACACCAATGAATATCCAAACTTTTTACCAATTCTTTCAATTTACTTGGAAGCGGTTTCGTTTTTCCGCTTTCCACTCTCGAATAATTGGAAGGCTCATAAATCAAATCGCTTACCTGCTCTTGTGTCAGTCCTTTCTCTTTTCGTCTAGAACTCAAATATTCGTTTATAAGATATACTTTCGGCTTTCCAAATACCATCACTTCCGGACGAAATTCCATATCTGTATTTCCCTGCATAAATATATCACAATACACTTCATATTGTTTTTCATAAAAAGCCAGTTCCTTACTTTCTATCATTCGCAATAATGGGATATAGATTCGCAATACTTCCGTAATATCATAAAAAGTTCTTGTCGTATGCAATAATGTAATTGCTTTCTCACATAGTACCATCTTCTCGGTAAATTCCATATCCTTTTCAAACATATGAATCCCTACACACACCAGCTTCGGATAAATTCTTGCACGTTCTTCTAAGTCTATTCTGTCTTCATGTATATATTTTTCCAATTGAGAAAACCATATTTTCCCTGTTTCCAAGTCAATTATCTCTGCTTGGATTCCATAATACAAATATAACAACAATATATGCAGTTCCATGACACTTAAGGAAACATCTTCCTCTAATACTGCAAACATCTTTGGATTGGTTTGGATACTTGCTTCCTTTAAATACTTTGTTGCTTTTTTCCAATTTTTATATTCCATTGCCTCCATCATGCCATACATATACGCATAAAACTGTGTACTGATTTTTTTATCACAGGCATCGATTACCTCTGTCTGATTCTTTAGCAATATTTTCAATTTCTTCCATTCTTTTTGTTCGAGTGCCTCAAAAACTTCTTCTTTCCACATATAATACGTATACTCATGTTCCGTTACCATAATTGAAAAATCGCTAAAGCATCCGCCTATTCGCTCCATAAAATATTCAAACAACAGAAAACTTTGTGTATATTTCCCACTCTCATATCCCGACAGCATCGCACGAGAACAGATTCCCGTACATATCTGTTTCATCGCTAGTCTTTTCTCTTTTCGAAAGCATTTTAAAATTCTTCCTATTTCTATCATCTGTATACCTCATATTTAAGGGAATCCTTACATTGCAAAACACTTTATCTTTAAATTAAAAAATCAGTAAACCTCAAGTTTACCGATTTTTCAATGCGCCTTCAGGGGCTCGAACCCTGGACACCCTGATTAAGAGTCAGGTGCTCTACCAACTGAGCTAAAGGCGCTTATTCAATTATTTCTTTCACAAATGCAAGACTTATTATATACTATAAAAACCAAAAAAGCAAGTACTTTTTTACTTTTTATAAAAATATTCCTATTATCATTATTACTTTAAGAATTGTAGTTTGGAAAAATAATGGTATACTATTTATGAGTATTATTGAAAACGCTCGTCTCTTTAGTGAATCAAGCAGATATTTATAATCCGCTTGGTCTCTTGCCAAACACACCTAAAAATATACAAAAAGAATTAGAAAATACAGAAAGGACTTTACATTATGAAACTCGAAGAACGATTTCTAAACTATGTCTCCTATTGGACAACTTCTGATGAAGAAGGCACAACAAACCCAACCAGCGAAAGAGAATTTACATTAGCAAAAGTTTTAAAACAGGAATTAGAAGAAATAGGACTTACCAAAGTGCTTCTCTCTGATACTTGCTATGTCTATGGTCTTTTACCTGCCACACCCGGTATGGAACATAAAAAAGCAATTGGTTTGATTGCCCATATGGATACTGCACCTGCCTTTTCCGGTGAAAACATAAAACCGCAGATTATTCCATGTTATGATGGCGAAGATATTTTATTAACAGGCAGTCAATCTTATCTTAAAGTATCCGATTTTCCATCCCTAAAAACGTTAAAAGGACATCGCTTAATTACAACTGACGGAACAACACTTTTGGGAGCAGACGATAAAGCAGGTATTGCCGAAATTATAACAGCCGTTGAAGAAATAAAAAACAGCGACACTCCACATGGCGATATTTGGGTATGCTTTACTCCGGATGAAGAAGTTGGTATGGGACCGAACAGCTTTGATTTAGACTACTTTAAAGCAGACTATGCCTATACAGTAGATGGTGCGTACGAAGCAGATATTGCCTATGAAAACTTCAATGCAGCAAGTGCAACATTCACGATAAATGGTGTAAGTGTACATCCTGGTGAAGCCAAAGACATTATGGTAAATGCAGCACTCATCGGCTGTGAAATTGCTTGTCGTCTTCCACAATCAGAAACACCGGCTCATACAGAAGGCAGAGAAGGTTTCTTCCACTTAACCGATATGAATGGAGATGTTGTATCTGCTACGCTTTCCTATATTATAAGAGACCATGACAAAGAACGCTTCCTCTCTCGTCTTGATTTACTTCAATCTTTAGAATCAGAAATGAATGCAAAATATGGTAACGATACTGTACACTTACAAATCAAACATTCCTATGAAAATATGCTCTCTGTGATTGAGAAAGAAATGTATATTATAGACCTTGCCAAAGATGCAATTCGTTCTGTAGGCTTAGAACCTGTTTCCCTTCCTGTACGCGGTGGTACGGATGGTGCGAGACTTTCTTTTATGGGACTTCCTTGTCCAAACCTCGGAACCGGAGGCTATGGATTCCATGGACCATATGAACATGTAAGCGTAACTTCTATGCAAAAGGTTGTGGAAATTTTAAAGAATATTATTGCAAATCCGGTTGACCGATAATTTTTAAACCCTAATAATTAGAATATATTTTTTCTCTAATTATTAGGGTTTTATCTTTTTATGTATATATTACAAGTTTGCAATCAATGCCGCAATTTCGTCTGGAGTCATAACCTTATTCGGATTTGATAAATCCGGCATTGGTGGTTTTTCCTCTTTCACAGGCTCTGCCTTTGGTTCTTCTCCCATATTTGCTACAAGGGCAGCTATCTCATCCGGACTCATAACCTTATTTGGATTTGACAAATCCGGCATTGGTGGTTTTTCCTCTTTCACAGGCTCTGCTTCTGGTTCTTCTCCTATATTTGCGAGTAAAGCTGCTATCTCATCCGGTGTCATAACTTTATTTGGATTTGACAAATCCGGCATCGGTGTTTTTTCTTCTTCTACAACAGCTTCTACCACTTCAGCAGATACTTCTGTCATTGTAATGTCATCCGGTATACCCTCATCCATAAGTGGTTCTTCCACCATTAATTCCGGCATCACTTCGTTTTCTTTGATTTCCAGCATTGGCTCTTCAATCTGAATTTCCGGTGCAACCTCTATTTCAGTTCCTTCTTCCAATTCCATTATTGGTTCTTCCACTACTAATCCTTCAAAAGCAGACTCCACATCTTCCGGTTTCATCTCCATATTACTTTCAACCTCAGCAAGAGAATCTAACCATTCTTCCGAATTTTCTAATGTTTCTATATTTTCAGATACTTCTATAGAATTTTCTAATACTTCTATATTTTCTACATTTTCAGATACTTCTACATGGTTTTCTAATACTTCTCTATTTTCGGATGCTTCTACATGGTTTTCTAACGCTTCTACATTTTCGAATGCTTCTACATGATTTTCTAACACTTCTACATTTTTGGATGCTTCTACATGATTTTCTAACGCCTCTACATTTTCTGATACTTCTATACTTTCAGATGCTTTTATTGCAGTTTCTACCGGCTTATCAACCGCTATCTCCATCGGAGCTGCTGAAACAACAACTTTTGAATTTTGCATAATTGCCTGATTCAAACGGAGTTCCATATCTTTCATTTGAATAATTAATTGCTGCACATTCAATTCCATTTGCTTATTTACATCAGAAACTGTTTTTTCTGAAATACCATCCAATACAGATAATTTTTCATTTTGCATTTCTTCATTTCTTTCCAATTGTTCCGCAAGCTGAACATAAGACTGTAAAAGTGCTTCCGTATTATCTTTATTTCGATTAATGATAACCTTAGATGTTCCCTTTTGTGCATTGATAATTTCTTCTGTCGAGATTTTCATAATTTTTTCCAAAAGCGACAATCTATCATTTATTTCTTCAAATGAATTATTCAATACTATGTAAGCTGCTTTTTGTGTATTGCAAACTTCCTCATATTGTTCAGTTAATTTTTGCGTTTTTAAATCACTTAAAAACATCATGGAATCTATTACAAAGTAAGCTGCAATTAATGACATAATTGCAAACAATGTAATACTATTAACATCACTTCCCATATTTATAATAATGTATATCTCAGCGATAAGAATGGTTAAAAAGCTTAATACCGATATGCCTAACTTTAATTTTACACTTTCTTCCCGATCCCGTTTTTTCTCGCTTGCTTTTTCCTTTTCGTCCATTTTCATTTTCTCCCTTTCCTATTTTCAGAAATGCACCTAACTGGATTCGAACCAGCGGCCTACCGCTTAGGAGGCGGTCGCTCTATCCTACTGAGCTATAGGTGCTAATATCTATATGTTACTGTACACTGCGCTCCCAGTAACGAGTAAAAATCCATGAAAAATTTGCTCCGCAAATGGATTTTTACTTGCAAAATTTACATTTTCATACGTACTTAGCAGTAAATGCTAAGTACTATGTGTACAATAATATCTATATACATACAGATCCCTGCATCCAGATATATCCTTTAAATCTTCTGCCAATTTCCGGCTTACCTAATAAATCCTTTTTATTAATCGTTACATTAAATATAATGTCATTTGTGTTTAATGTCAATGTATAAAGACGCTCTTCCGTAAGTGTATTTACAATTTCTAATACATCTACAATTTCTCCCAAAATACTATATTGGTCACTCTCTATACTATACGGCATAAACGTAGAACTTACAATACTAAAAATATCTTCTCTTGAAACTCGTTTGGAAATCGTCGAATACAAATCCATATCCTGCATACTCAGACTTTCAATGGCTTCTTCATTTCCTTCTCGTGCTTGTGCCATCAACTGACTTCGTTTTTCGTATTTATAATTTGCTTTCAGCCTAGCCGGCAGATTTTGCTCAACCGGCAAAATAATCTTTCCCTCTACCGATAATGCAGAAAGATATGCTCCTCGAAAACTTGTATCATGAATATTATGTCTATATTCCGATAAGAAATCCGCTACATTTTGTAAATAGAAAATAAGTGCTACACCTAAACGCACTTCATCACAAATTCCGGCATAAGACTCTTTTTCCGCATATTTTTCCACTTCTACCGTTTCCATAGTGGTAAGCTCATCCGTCTTTACAAATGGAAAATAATAATCCATGTGAAACATATCATCTTCACCATAAGAGCCTCTGATAGCAATTCCTATATTCTTGGCAAATTCTTTTGTGAACTCCGCAAATTCCTTGTCTTCGGAATCTCTCGTCACTTTCATTGTACCCGGATGTTCTATTATTTCATTAAATATCAATTCTAAATCTTTTTCTCGAATATCGGAAAAACCAATTGCTCTTAAGAACCTATGCACTTTTTTACTCCTTTTTAATTATTTTCCTTTGCCATAGCCAGAGCATTTTTTTCTTCTTCAGATAAAACAACAACTGCATTTCCTGCTACAATATCTTTCATATAAGTGTAACATCCTTCTCTGCTATGAACTGCATTCAAAATAAATCCATCTTCCTTTTCATTCAGCAATGCAAGGGAAAAACTCAATTTTCCGCCCATTTCGTTAAATGCATCGTATTTTACAAGTCCCACTTTTTGGAAACTGGACTTCATTTTTTTAGACAATACTTCTATGTTTTCTGCATTTACATTGCTTGCTTTTATCAAGGTGTCAATTTGGTTTAATCGTTCAATTAAGGTATCTTCCAAACTTTTCATATCTTTGCCACTCATAAATGCTTCATACCGTTTTTTTAAACGACTAACCTTTATCATGTTTACAATCAACATAATAAACATAATAAGCACTACCGCAGCAAGACCAATAATGATATAATCCGATTCTATTCCTAACATCTGCGAAATCATCTAACAACTCCTATCTTTCCACAGTACGAAGCAAATCAATAATGCGATCCAGCTCATCCTGGGAATAATACTCAATTTCTAACTTTCCTTTTTTCTCATCTTTAGCATGAATATAGACTTTTGTTCCCAATATTGCTTTCATTTGTTCTTCCAAATCTCTATAAACAGCCTCCAATGTTGTGTCTATTTTTTTCACACAAGCTTCTTTGCCCTTGTTCTCATTTTGCAGACTTTTCACTAACTTTTCAGTATCACGTACACTTAATTTTTCATCAAAAATCTTCATTGCAATTAAATACTGTTGTTCTTCATCTTCAATACTAAGCAATGCCCTTGCATGACCCGTTGTAAGCATTTCGTCAATCACCATCTGCTGCACTTTTTCATTTAATTTTAAAAGACGCATGATATTCGTCACCGCAGTACGACTTTTTGAAACTCGCTCTGCGACTTCATCTTGTTTTAATTGAAACTCTGTTATAAGTTTTTTATAAGCTTGTGCTTCTTCTATCGGATTTAGGTTTTCTCTTTGAATATTTTCAATCAAAGAAATTTCCATTTTTTCCTGTTCGGTCAGATTTTTTATAATAACAGGAACTTCTTTTAAGCCTGCAATTTTTGCAGCCCTCCATCTTCGTTCACCAGCAATGATTTCATAGTAATCCTCTTTTGCCTGTACAAGAAGTGGCTGCAATACACCAAACTGCTTAATAGATTCTGCTAATTCCAACAAAGCATCTTCGTCAAATTTCTTACGTGGCTGTTCTCGATTTGGCTCTACTTTTGCTATGCTTACCAATATGGCTTCATTTATTTTATCTGTTACGACTGTACTTATGATGGGCTTACTTACTTTATTTGTAATAAGGGAATCCAACCCCTTTCCCAATCCGCTTTTCTTAACGGCCATCGTTTAAATATCCTTTCTCTCGATAACTTCTTTTGCCAGATTTCTATAGCTTGCTGCACCTGCTGACCTTGCATCATACAAGTTAATTGGCATTCCATGAGACGGTGCTTCTGCCAAACGGATATTTCTTGGAATCATCGTATCATAAATCTTTTCATCCAAATTTTCTTTCACAGTCTGCACTACCTGATTAGAAAGATTTGTTCTTACATCATACATAGTAAACACAATTCCTTCTATATTAAGTCTCGGGTTTAATCTCTGCTGCACCAAACTAATTGTATGCATCAACTGACTCAATCCTTCCAATGCATAATATTCACATTGAATTGGAACTAATACGCTATCTGCCGTTGTCATTGCATTAATAGTAAGCATATTTAATGATGGTGGACAATCAATCACAATAAAATCATATCTATCTTTTACAGCATCTACTGTCCTTTTCAAAATATATTCCTTATCGGTAATCCCAAGTAATTCAATTTCTGCCCCGGCTAAATTAACATTGGATGGAATAATATGTACATTATCTACAACTGTCTCATGTATACTTTCTTCGATTGTACATTCCTCTAACATTAATTCATATACTGTATTTTCAACTTCATTTTTATCTACACCTAACCCGCTTGTCATATTCCCCTGTGGGTCTAAGTCGATTGCCAACACTTTTTTTGTTTGTTCAGCCAGACAAGCAGCTAAGTTAATCGATGTTGTTGTTTTTCCAACACCACCTTTTTGATTTGCAACTGCTATAATTCTTCCCATTACTAGGTCCTTTCTTTTGGTGGAATTTCTTTATTGTAATCTTTTAGACTACTATAATTATCATTACTTTTGTATTATAACACTTCTTAATTTCTATTTCTACCTCAAAATGTTTCACGTGAAACTTTTTTCTCTTTTCATTTTGTTTCACACCCTATGTTTCACGTGAAACAATTCTCTCTTTTCATTTCATTCCACACCCTATGTTTCACGTGAAACTTTTTTCTTTTTCATTTTGTTTCTCACCCTATGTTTCACGTGAAACAATTCTCTCTTTTTATTTCGTTCCACGCTCTATGTTTCACGTGAAACAATTCTCTCCTACTTTCACTTTGTTCCGCACTCTATGTTTCACGTGAAACAATTCTCTCCTACTTTCACTTTGTTTCACGCCCTATGTTTCACATGAAACTTTTTATCACACAAATAGAAAATTATGTTTGTATAATGACAAAAAAGTGTCTATAATAACAGTATAAGAATTAAAGGAGGTTTCTATGAAAAAGAGCACAAAACGTTTTTTATTTGTAACAGGGACAGCACTTGCTGGTATTTATGCATATAATAAATTTGTATCCGCAACTGCCACACAAAAACAATTACTCTCCGATGAAGACGGATATTATTATCCATGGAAAAACGGAGAAATTTATTACACCAAAAAAGGAACCGGTAGTCCTTTATTGTTATTACATGACACACATCCTACTGCATCTTCTGCGGAATGGTCTAAGATTCGTCATAAATTAGAAAAACATCATACTGTTTATACATTGGATTTATTAGGTTGTGGATTATCCGAAAAACCATGCATTGAATATACCAACTTCTTATATGTGCAGCTGATTACTGGATTTATAAAAGATGTCATTGGAGAAACAACTACCGTAGCCGCTTCCGGTCTTACAACTTCTTTCGTAATTATGGCAAATCATATGGATTCTGAGTTGTTCAAAAAAATAATTTTAATCAATCCGGTATCTGTAAAAAAATTAACCGTTCTTCCGGATAAATGTTCGAAATGGAAAATGAGAATTATGGAACTGCCTTTTATCGGCACATTTATTTATAACCTTTTAACCAGTCCAAAAAATATAGATAACAACTTCCGCAACTACTATTCTATGAGACCACAGCTCATCTCATCCAAATTAGAAGATGTTTATTACGAAGCTGCCCATACTGATGGAAGCAATGGAAGATATCTTTATTCCAGCATGATTGGAAACTATCTTAACAATGGTATTACACATGCAGTCAAAGAACTCAAAACTCCAACTCTTATTATTGGAAGTAAAGAATTAAAAGGATATGAACAGATTTTAGATACGTATCATTTATTAAATCCAAATTTAAATATTGTTCGTATCAACAATGGAAGTCTTTGTCCACACATGGAAATTCCTGAAAAGATTACTTCTATTATGGAAGATTTTACAGATTAATAATTCCTTTTTTGTACACAAATAATAAAATGCAAAAGAGCCTACGCACTACACAATGTTTCACGTGAAACATAAATGTAGTACATAGGCTCTTTTTTATATCTTGCTATTTTGTTACAACGGCTTCTTTGATGGTGTCCCCGCTTTTCTCGGATACTCTTTTGAGGTACCTTTCACTTTATCAATTACCAAAAATGTTCTTTTTGCTTCTCCCAAATCAAACTTTATGGTATCTGCCAATTTTCCTCCCAGCAAAAATACTGCACTCCTGGAATTTAACACTTCTTCTTCACAATCACCGGATTTATAAGAAACAAACTTTCCTCCAATTTTTACAAACGGAAGACAATATTCACTTAACGTAGCAAGATTTGCTACTGCTCTTGAAACACACAAATCATATCGTTCCCTATATTTTTTATCTCTGGCTAAATCCTCTGCCCTTCCATGAATGGTTTCCACATTTTCTAATCCAAGTGCTTCCACTACTTCACTTAAAAACAATACCCTTTTATTTAAAGAGTCTGCCAATGTAACATGAAGCCCTGGAAATACGATTTTAAGTGGAATTCCCGGAAAACCTGCTCCTGTTCCCAAATCCATTACCTTAAGAGGCTGATGTAAATCTACAGCTCGAATCAAAGATACGCTATCCAAAAAATGCTTCTCCAAAACCTCATCAAACTCAGTAATCGCAGTTAAATTCATTACCTTATTTTTTTCAATTAACATCTCATAATACATTGCAAACTGTTCTAACTGCTTTTGACTTAATGTAATGGAAATCTTTTCAAGTTCCCTTATAAATTTATCAAAATTATAATTCACTTAATTCTCCTCCATATGCCCATTTAATTGATAAAACAAATCCGGGTTTGAATATTTTAACTGTTCCAAATAAACTAAAATAACAGAAGTATCTGCTGGTGAAACACCTGAAATTCGTGAAGCCTGTCCAATATTTAATGGTTGATATTTATTTAATTTTTGAACCGCTTCAATACGAAGACCCGTAATTTCATTATAATCAAAATTCTCCGGTAATTTCTTTTTCTCAAGTTTCTTAAACTGCTCTACCTGTTTTACCTGACGTTTGATATAACCATCATATTTAATCAAAATATTTACTTGTTCAATTACATCATATGGCAATGGTTTTCTTTCCAAATCAATTGCAGCCAGTTTTTCATAATCCAATTCCGGTCTTCTTATCAGTTCTGCAATATTCGTTCCTGTATTAAGCGGAATACTTCCGTAACTTTCCAATAATGCTTGAACCTCTTTGGAAGCACCTACTTTTACATTTTCACAACGCTTGATTTCTTCCGCAATCAAACGTTCCTTTTCACAAACCCAATCATATCGCTCTTTCGAAATTAAACCAATTTCATATCCTTTTTTTGAAAGACGAAGGTCTGCATTATCCTGACGAAGCAGCAAACGATATTCTGCCCTTGATGTCATCATACGATATGGCTCAAATGTTTCTTTTGTAACCAAATCGTCAATTAATACACCGATATATCCTTCGGAACGGTCAATCACAAGCGGTTCTTTTCCTTTAATCTTCATTGCGGCATTAATTCCGGCAATCAATCCCTGACAAGCTGCTTCTTCATATCCGCTGCTTCCATTAAACTGTCCACCACTAAAAAGCCCATGAATCTTCTTAAATTCCAAAGATGCATAAAGCTGGTTTGGATTAATGCAGTCATATTCAATTGCATACGCATTTCGCACAATCTTTGCATGTTCGAGTCCCGGCAAAGTACGATACATCGCAAGCTGCACATCCTCTGGCAAAGAAGATGACATACCGCCTACATACATTTCATTTGTATGTAATCCTTCCGGTTCAATAAAAATTTGATGACGTTCTTTGTCTGCAAATTTTACAACCTTATCCTCAATCGATGGACAATATCTTGGACCTGTCCCCTCAATTACACCTGCATATAATGGCGAACGATGCAGATTTGCACGAATAATTTCATGTGTCGTCGGATTTGTATACGTCAGCCAACAAGACACTTGCTCAATTTGCACATCCTCCGGATTTGTGGTAAAAGAAAACGGCACAACTCTTTCATCGCCAAACTGTTCTTCCATTTTTGAAAAATCAATCGAACGTTTATCAATTCTTGCAGGTGTACCCGTCTTAAAACGATACATTTCCACACCATGTGCCACTAAAGAATCCGTCAAATAATTTGCTGACTGCAATCCATTCGGACCTGTATGTGCAATCATCTCACCTGTCAAACATCTTGCATTCAAATATGTTCCTGTACATAATACAACCGCTTTACAATGATAGGTCGCTCCTGATACCGTTTTTACTCCGGTAATATTATTATCTTCATCTGTAACAATTTCTGCTACTTCTGCTTGGCGAATAGTCAAATTCTCGGTATTCTCCAAAGTCTTTCGCATCTCCATGGTATAAGCCATTTTATCAGCCTGAGCACGAAGCGAATGGACGGCAGGTCCTTTTGACTTATTTAACATTTTTGACTGGATAAATGTCTTATCAATATTTTTCCCCATCTCTCCGCCAAGTGCATCAATTTCTCTTACTAAATGACCTTTGGAACTTCCACCGATATTTGGATTACATGGCATAAGTGCAATGCTATCCACACTTACAGTAAATAAAATCGTTTCCATTCCAAGTCTGGCACTTGCTAATGCAGCCTCACATCCTGCATGACCTGCACCAACAATACATACATCATAATTTTCTACAATTACAGGCATAAAGTACCTCTTTTCTATTCTATACTCACATTTATACTTCTACTTTTGTTTCACGTGAAACATTTTTATTTCCCCATACAGAACTTACTGAATATCTCATTTACCAAATCATCTTCTACTTCTTCCCCAATCATTCGACCCAATGCCTGATACGCATTCATCAAATCAATCGAAAAGAAATCTTCCGGCATATCATTTTCAATGCTCTGCACTACTAAATGTAAACTATCCAATGCCTCCTGTAAAGCATTTTTCTGTCTGATATTCGTAATATATACTTCATCATTAAAGGACACTTCTCCTTGGAAAAACATTTCCTTAATCGTTTCCTCTAACTCATTAATTCCTGTATTCTCTTTCGCTGATATTGGAATAATCCGTTTATCCAAATGTTTTTGCACTTCTTCTTTTGGCGTCACAACATCCAAATCTGATTTATTCAAAAGCACAACTGCTTTTTTATCTTTTAAAATTTCCATGATTTCAAAATCATTTTCATCTAATCCTGTAGAAGAATCAATGACATAAATAATGAAATCTGCTTTATTTGCATACTCTTTTGCTTTATTTACACCAATTTTTTCTACCACATCTTCTGTATTTCGAATTCCGGCAGTATCCATAATATTCAAAGAAATGCCATGCAGATTAATCTGTTCTTCCAAAACGTCTCTTGTCGTACCTGCGATATCTGTTACAATCGCCCTATCCTCTCCAACAAGAATATTCAACAACGAAGACTTTCCTGCATTTGGCTTACCCACAATTACCGTGTTGATACCTTCTTTTAAAATACGCCCATTATCCGAAGAACGCAATAATCGATTCACCGCTTCTATTTGGTTATCCACTACAGTTATCAGCAATTGTGGATAACCTTCCAGAGAAATATGTTCCGGGTCATCCAATGCAGTCTCTATAAATGCAATCTCATGCAGAATCTTTGCTCTGATTTCTTTTACATCTTTTAATACCGCACCCTTTAACTGACTTAACGAACTTTTGAGTGCAAATGCATTCTTCGAATTAATCACATCAATGACAGACTCTGCCTGCGTTAAATCAATACGCCCATTTAAAAATGCACGTTTTGTAAACTCTCCCGGTTCTGCCGGTCTTGCACCATATTTAATAACTGTCTCTAAGATTTTTTTCATAACATAAACACCACCATGACAGTCAATCTCAATGGTATTTTCTTTTGTGTACGTATTTGGTGCTTTCATCACAAGCACCATAACCTCATCAATCCATTCTTCTCCATCATAAATATAACCATAATGAATTGTATGAGAATCACAATCACTTATTTTTTTCTTTCCGCTTTTTGAACGGTATATCTTATCTATAATTGAAAATGCATCCTCACCACTTAATCGTACAATCCCAATTCCTGAAGGACTCATGGCAGTTGCAATTGCTGCAATCGTATCTGATTTCATCTTAAACCTCTCTTTAACATAAAAAACGCAAAATTACCAATATACTCATATCATAAACCAAATTGCAAGAACACACAATATTTTCACAAAAAAGACTGTCGCAAAATTCTAAGCAACAGTCTTTGTTCTTTTTATATTATCTTTTTAATGTAACCACAACATGTCTGTAAGGTTCATCACCTTCGCTATGTGTTGTCACAAATCTATCATTCTGAAGTGCAGAATGAATCACTCTTCGTTCAAATGGGTTCATTGGCTCTAACGTAACCGGACGTTTTGTTCTCTTTACTTTATAAGCAATATTCTTTGCAAGATTTTCCAAAGTTTCTTTTCTTCTCTTGCGGTAATCTTCTGTATCTACTTTTACTTTATAATATTCTTCTGAATTTTTATTTACAGCAAGATTTGTCAGATACTGTAAAGAATCTAATGTTTGTCCACGTTTTCCGATTAAGATACCCATATCATCGCCTTTTAAATCAACATCAATGGTCTTATCTTCTTCATTTACTTTTACTTCAATTTCAACTTCTAACTCCATTGCCTTAAATACAGAAGAAAGAAATTCTTTTGTATTATCTTCAATAGAAAATCTTTTCCACGCTTTAATTACAGCGTTTTTGCTACCAATTCCTAAAAAACCGGCACTACCCTTTTCAATTACTTCATATTCAAGTTCACTACTTGGAATTCCAAGTCTTATGGAAGCCTCTGTCAAAGCTTCATCTACTGTTTTTGCTGAAACTTCAATATATTCCATCCTAAATTCCTCCGACTATTTACGTGAATTACGTTCGTTATATTCCCTAACCATATTTGCTTTTGCAGCCATACTATCAGGTCTTGCATTTGCCTTTAATTCAGCAGCTCTGCTTAACATTGCTTCCTTATCAGAAGAAACGTTTACCGAAGAACGACTTGCTACGCTTCTTGTATTCATAGCAGCGGCGTTACGAATCTGGTTTTCATAAACACCCATTTTTTCACGCTTTTCTTTTGCTTTTTCCTCATTTTTCTTAATAACATCATCCAAATTTAAATTGTCAATGTATTTGTTAATCACAAGCATCTGTACGGTACGAACTACTGCAGAAATAATCCAATAAAGACCAAGGCCAACCGGTATAGAAAAACAGAAGAACAATGACATAAGTGGCATCACTTTATTCATCATTTCCATCTGCTGTGTCATGGTATCATTCGCAGGTGTAGCACTTTGTGATTTGCTTCTTGCTGTGGATAACTTAATACTAAGTACCTGAGAAAGATAAGCAAATACCGGAATACAAAGAGCACCAATTACTAACAAAAAGTTAACCTTAAAATTGGCCGTCATGATATTCAAAGGCGTATCGGAAATATTCAATCCAAAGAAATGATTAAAATGATAAAATTCTTCAATCCCCGAATTTACGATATTACCTACGGTAGACAAACCCTCAAAATATACTTCTCCATCTGCATTTGGAGTAATCAATGTTTCTACCGAAGGGATTTTATACAAAATATCTACAATATAATTCTTAACGCTTTCTACACTGTTTGTTTCAGAAACAACCAAATCCAAATTTGGAACGGCAATTTTTAAATCTTTCGTTACTTCTGTTAAAATTTCCGCAAATCCGTCATACTGATAAATTTCTTCCGCAATCGCTGTAAATTTATCTTTTACGGTTATAATATAGGCAGGAATATTGGAAAATACCCGATAAAGTGCCAATAAAATCGGCATTTGAATCAAAAGCTGTACGCAACTTCCCGTTGGAGAAATTCCATATTTCGCATATAAAAGCTGTGTTTCCTGATTCATTGCCATTACAGAAGCTTCATCTCTTCTGTTTTTATATTTTTCCTGAATTGCCTTAAGCTCCGGCTGCATTTTCTGCGATAATTTCGAAAATTTCTGCTGTTTAATTGTGAGTGGCAATAAAAGGGTATAAATAACAATTGTTAAAAGGATAATACTCAAACCAACGTTTTCCACACCGAAAACACTTGATGTCACAGAGTAAATCATATCCATAACCCATCCTAATAATTTCGCAATAGGACCAAGTATTGCTCCATCATAAGGAGTTAATAACATGTTTCCCATAAAAACCTCCATTATGGAACCGGATCATATCCTCCCTTAGAAAAAGGGTTGCATCTTAATATTCTCCAAACAGCTAGTGCACCACCCTTTAATGCCCCATATTTTTCTACAGCCTCAAGACCATACGTCGAACAGGTCGGATAATACGGACATTTGGTTGCCTTCATTGGAGATATATAATTTCTATAAAATTTTATTAGAAATATTAAAACTCTTTTCAATATGATTCCTTCTTTTTCTATTTATTGTTACTAATAATTTGGTGAAGACCTCCAAGATGCAACAACGCACTTTCTATTTCCTTATAACCCACATATCGTGCGGTTGCCCTTGCGATTACTACAATGTCTAAACTACTATTAAACATGTCTTCATGTAGTCTGTAACTTTCCCTAATCAAACGGGTAATGCGATGTCTTATAACACTATTTCCAACTTTTTTACTTACTGATATACCAATTCTTTTTTTTTGTAACTGATTTTCCAAAACATACATAACCAAATATTTATTTGCATAAGATTTACCATACTGATATACATTTTGAAAATCCTGATTTTTTTTTAATGATTCCATGCTTCTTCCCTTCTTTTCCTAAAAGAAGAAAAGACCACAAAGATTGTGGCCTATGCTGATAATTTTTTTCTACCTTTTAATCTTCTAGCAGCTAAAACTTTTCTTCCACCTGCTGTGCTCATTCTGCTTCTGAAGCCATGAACTTTTGCTCGCTGTCTCTTTTTTGGTTGGAATGTCATCTTCATTATTATCCACCTCCTCTACGTTAAAAAACATCAGTACAATTATAACAAAAAAAGTCCCAAAGTCAAGTAATTTTAGAACTTTTTTTGTTTTATCCTTAATTATTTGGTCTGAAATGTACCATTTTTGAATTTTCCGTCATCGGAAGGAAGGTATATCCATTTGCAAGTCCCCATGTAATGATATCTTCTACCGCTTCCACGCTATACTTTTTGATATCATGCTGTAATACTACGGATATATTATTCTTCTGAATTCCGGAAATGACATTATTAAATACACCCTGTCTTGAAGTTGTTCCACCGGCATCTCCACTAGACACATTCCAGTCTGTATAATAATAACCATTATAGCCAAGACTCTCTGCTAGTGCACTCATAATGCCTACACAATGGTTTTTGCTTATCGTATTATTCGTTCCGCCTGGAAAACGCACAATCGTTGGGGCTACGCCGGTCTGAGCAATACAAACATCTTTAATCTTATTTAAATCCTCATAATACGCCTGCTCATTACAATAAATCTCTGCATATTCATGGCTATATGTATGCATCGCAATCGTATGTCCGCGTCTATGAGCTTCTCCTATCAAATGCTGATAATCCGGATACTGATTTGTAACAAAAAACGTTACTTTCACTCCATATTTATCCAAAATATCTAAAAGCTGCTGTGTATATTTTCCAGGACCATCATCAAATGTAAGATAAACAAGCTTATCTCCTACTTCTGTCTGAGTTGCCTCCTGTTTTTTATAAACACGGACATTTCTTGTAACGGTCTTTTTATTTTCAGAGCTGTCGGAAACTTCATAAGTAATTGTATAGTCCCCAACTTTATTCGTATCGACCTTTCCACTTACCACAACCTTTGAAGTTAAATCACCATCCACATTATCGGATGCTGTATATCCCGGTTCTGAAAAACTCTCTCCAAGCATCACATACATTGAACTTTTTCCACTAAGTGTGATTTCCGGTGCTGTAATATCTTTCACTACAACTTTTCTTTTCACTTTACAAACATTTCCATAAGAGTCTTCCACTTGGTATGTCAGAATATATTCTCCATATTCCTGACCATTTACCGTGCCCTCTACAACAACTTTCTGTGTAATGTCTCCATCACAATCATCGACTGCCGTATACCCAGGCTCTACATAATCTTTTCCAATTTCTGACACAATTTCTTTGCCACCATTTAATGTAATCGTTGGCAAAACTACATCTTTATATACAATTTTTCTTTCTACCGTTGCCTGATTACCGGATGAATCGGATACTGTATAATACACAATTCCATCCTTTTCCTCTCGAATTACCTGCGAAGTCAAATCTCCATCACACTTATCCACAGCCGTATACCCTTCTTCCACATACTGTGCAATTGGGCTTGTAAAACTTCCTTCATTTACAACTAACTGAATTTCCGGTGGTGTAGTATCTCTTACCTCAATTACTGCATCAACAGAAGCAGTCAATTCCTTATAAGAAGCATGATAGATCACAGGATATGTTCCTATCTTACTTAGATCAACTTCTCCTTCCATCTTTACATCCACATGTTTTCCGGCTCGACATAAAAGATTTCCTTTATAAATAGCCTCTACCTCAGGTAATTCTGTTCCACACTCAACAACAATTGTTTCACTCTCCTTAATATTGAACTCCAATGTATAAACATTAAATAGATTCAATAAAAAGATAAGCAAAGCAATTCCAATTACTGCAATACCGCCAAGTAGCATTTTTCTTATTTTCATCTTTTGTACACTCACCCTACCTCTCTATCTATTTATTCAATTCGTTCCTTTATTATATTCCTTTTTTCTCAAATTACAATCCCAAAAATCAACAATAATTTAGGATATATTTTCCATCCATTGTGGAGATTTATATACATAAATATTTTTATAAACAAACAACAACAGGCTGTGAATAACTTATCCACATAAGTGAATATGCCTATTTTTATATGTGAATATCTCAAAGTTATCCACAATAAAGTTATCCACATTATCCACATTTTTGTATTGTCAGGGACTAATTTTTTAAAATTGTTCACAACTTTGCAAAATTTTATCCACATCAAATGTGGATAAAAAAAGTGCTTATTTTTTTGTGGATAACATAGTGGATATCTTGTGGATAACTCACTTTCAAATGTGGATATTTTTTGCAAACACGCTATTTTACTGAGTTTTTTCCGTGGATAATTCTTCTTCAAAGTTATCCACATTATCCACATTTTGTGAAAATAACCACTTTTCCACTCTTAAATTCACAAGTTATCCACACAATGTGGATAACTTGCAATGTGGATAACTTTTTGAAATTTTTGACAGTTGATAACTTGTTGATAACTTGTTGATAACTCACTTTCAAATGTGGATATTTTTTACAAACACGCTATTTTACTGGGTTTTTTCTGTGGATAATTCTTCTTCAAAGTTATCCACATTATCCACATTTGCTCTTTAGACCCATCCACTTTTAAAATTTTTGTGCAAAAGTTATCCACATTTTTTTCATTATCTTTTTTATGTGTAAAAAGCACTTGATTTTTGTGGATAACTTGTGGATATTCTGTGGATAACTATTTTTATGAACCAATATCCATAAATCCTCCACTATCGTTATTCCAAAAATATCCACATAACTTTATTATTTTTATCCACACTTTAAACGTTGCCTAAAAATAAAAAATAGTGTACTATAGTATATGTGGAAAAGTGGATATTTATCCTATTTTATAACAAAGATATGGAGAATCATAATGGACCAAATTATTGAGAAATGGAATGAAATATTAGAAAATGTCAAAAAAGAACATGAAATCTCCGATGTATCCTTTGATACATGGATGCGCCCTTTGGAAGTATATGCCGTAGAGGGCGATATCATTTATGTATTAGTGCCATTAGAACAGATGGCTCTCAATTATATTTCAAAGAAATACTATTTGCCATTAAAAGTTGCCGTTGCAGAAGTTTTGGGAAAAGAATATGATATTCATTTCTTAATCCCGGAACATACAAGAGCACTTAATATCCAAAAAACTCCCAAAAAACTGTTTTCTCTCAACGGTTCCGATTCTAATTTAAATCCAAATTATACATTCGAAACGTTTGTCGTAGGAAATCATAACCGTTTTGCCCAATCAGCAGCATTAGCCGTGGCGGAATCGCCGGGCGAGGCGTACAATCCTCTTTATATTTATGGTGGTCCGGGGCTTGGCAAAACCCACTTAATGCATTCCATCGGACATTTTATTTTAGACCATAATCCGGATACAAAAGTTCTCTATGTAACGTCTGAGGCATTTACAAATGAAGTCATTGAATCGATTCGTAACGGAAATGCATTTTCCATGACAAAATTTAGAGACAAATACCGAAAAGTCGATGTACTTATGATTGACGATATCCAATTTATAATAGGAAAAGAAAGTACGCAGGAAGAATTTTTCCATACTTTTAATGCACTTCAGACACAAGGCAAACAGATTATCCTTACATCTGACAAACCACCAAAAGAAATGGAAACGTTAGAAGAACGAATTCGCTCCCGTTTTGAATGGGGACTTATGGCAGATATTGGTATTCCCGATTATGAAACAAGAATGGCGATTTTAAGAAAAAAAGTAGAAACGGATTGCCTAAATATTAACGATGATGTATTAAATTACATCGCAAATAACATTAAATCCAACGTTCGTGAGTTAGAAGGTGCCTTAAACAAACTTCTAGCTTACTACAACCTTGTCAACATAGACATTACCATGGATATTGCAAAACAGGAATTACAAAATATCATTACTCCCGATAAACCTCGTGAAGTAACGCCTCAACTCATTATTGAAGTAGTTACAGAGCATTTCAATATTTCCATGGATCAAATGATTTCCAAAAACAGAAGCAGCGAAATTGCAAAACCAAGACAGATTGCAATGTTTTTGTGCAAAACCATGACCGATACTTCTTTGGATGTGATTGGTTCTTTCTTAGGGGGAAGAGACCATTCTACAGTCATACATGGTATCCGAAAAGTCACAGACGAATATCAACATAATACAACCACCCGTGCTTTAATTGATACCATTAAGAAAAAGATTAACCCAAATTAGTTATCCACAACATTATCGCATTGTTCACAAATGTGGATAACTTGTTGATAACCCATGATTTTCTTGTGGATAACCTGTTGATAAGTTGTTGATATCCTGTGGATAACTTTAAAGTTAACGTTAACTTCTATGAACCTTAAAAAACTTCACTTTAAGTTATTCACAAAGTTATCCCATTTATCCACTACTTATCCACACGTTATCCACATAGTTATCCACACCGCAAACCCTTGATTTTTCAAGGAAAAACGGACTTATCAACTTATCCACATCCCCTACTACTACTACTACGAAATTCATATATATTATATATATACGCAGGAAGGAGCTTTTTTAAAATGAAGTTAGTTTGTTCAAAATCCAGTTTATTACGAGGAGTAAATACCGTATCCAAAGCAGTTCCTACAAGAACGACTATGGCTATCTTAGAATGTATCCTTATAGATGCTTCTACAAATGAAATCAAATTAGTTGCAAATGACATGGAACTTGGCATTGAAACAAGAATCGAAGGAGATATTATAGAACGAGGTGTTATTGCGTTAGATGCTAAAATCTTTTCGGAAATCGTTAGGAAACTTCCGGATAATAATGTTACCATCGAAACAGATGCTTCGTTTAAAACAGTTATTTCTTGTGAAAAATCAAAATTCAATATTATTGGAAAATCGGGAGATGATTTTTCTTATTTGCCTTATATTGAGAAAAGTGATTTTATCGCAATTAGTCAGTTTACATTAAAAGATGTGATTAAACAAACGATTTTTTCCATTTCTGATAACGATAACAACAAACTTATGACAGGTGAATTGTTTGAAATCAATGAAAACCAGTTAAAAGTTGTTTCCTTAGATGGACATCGTATTTCCATTCGTTATATTGAATTGAAAAATAATTATGCTTATAAAAAAGTGATTGTACCGGGAAAAACATTACAGGAAATCAACAAAATCATTCCTGGAAATGCAGATGAAGATGTTTTAATTTATTTTACCAATAATCATATTGTATTTGATTTTGAATCAACAACCGTTGTATCAAGATTGATAGAAGGGGAATACTTCAAAATAGACCAGATGTTATCGTCTGACTACGAAACAAAAGTTGTTATAAATAAAAAAGAATTGTTGGATTGTATTGACCGTGCAACGCTTCTCATTAAAGAAAGCGATAAAAAACCAATTATTATGAATATCACAGACGGAATTATGGAATTAAAGATTAACTCTTTCATCGGTTCCATGAATGAAGAAATTGACATTCAAAAAGACGGAAAAGATATCTTGATTGGTTTTAATCCAAAATTCTTTATTGATGCCCTTCGCGTAATCGATGAAGAAAACGTAAATCTTTATATGGTAAATCCAAAAGCTCCTTGCTTTATCAAAGATGATGCAGGCAAATTTATTTATCTTATCTTACCGGTTAATTTTAACAACGTATAGAGGAGAATTTATGATAACAATTAACATTAGAGAGAATGAAGAGTTTATAAAACTGGGACAAGCGTTGAAAAAAGCCGGCGTAGTAGGTTCCGGTGTGGATGCTAAAATGGTTATTTTAGATGGACTTGTACAAGTAAATGGCAAAACAGAGTTACAAAGAGGCAAAAAACTTCACGATGGAGATGTTGTTTCTTATAACGGAGAAACAATTCAGATTACAAAATGACCATAAAATCCATAGAATTAAGCAATTTTCGGAATTATCAACATTTAAATATTCAATTTGAACCAGGTACCAACATTTTATATGGGGATAATGCACAAGGAAAAACAAACATATTAGAAGCTGCCTATATGAGCGGAACAACAAAGTCTCATAAAGGCAGCAAAGACAAAGAAATGATTCGTTTTAACTGTGAAGAATCACATATAAGAACGATTGTGGAAAAAAATAAGAAAGAATATCAAATTGATATGCATTTAAAAAGTCGGGGTTCAAAGGGAGTTGCGATTAATAAAATACCAATCAAAAAAGCGAGTGAATTGTTTGGTATTTTAAACATTGTATTTTTTTCTCCGGAAGATTTAAATATTATAAAAAATGGTCCGGCAGAAAGACGCAGATTTTTAGATTCAGAACTTTGTCAGTTAGATAAAATATATTTATCCGATTTGACCAAATATAATAAAATATTAAATCAAAGAAACAAATTATTAAAAGATTTTGGTTACAGGCAGGATTTTATGGAAACACTTTCCATATGGGATATGCAGCTTTTGGAAACCGGAAAGAGACTTATCCACAGAAGAAATGCTTTTATCGAAGAATTAAACAATATCATTGGACAAATCCACTTTGATATTTCCGGAGGAAAAGAAACGCTTATCCTAAAATACGAGCCAAATACACAAGAGCATCTTTTTGTGGAAAAATTAGCAAATGCAAGGCAAAAAGATATAAAACTTTGCCAGACAACGGTTGGTCCCCATAGGGATGATATGTTATTTTCCGTAAATGGCATTGACATTCGTAAATTTGGCTCACAGGGACAGCAAAGGACTTCTGCACTTTCCCTGAAATTATCAGAAATTGAAATTGTAAAAAAATCTATTCATAACACGCCTGTTTTATTATTAGATGATGTATTGTCTGAGCTCGATAGTACAAGACAGAATTTACTCTTAAATAGTATTAGCGATATTCAGACAATTATAACTTGTACAGGGTTAGAAGAATTTGTAAAAAATAGATTTCATATCAATAAAGTTTTCCGTGTAATAAACGGAAATGTATATTATTCACCAGAGCATCAAGAGGAGGTTCGTTCATGAGCGAAGAATTAAAAAACGCCCAGGAATATGGTGCGGATCAGATTCAGATTTTAGAAGGTCTGGAAGCGGTTCGTAAAAGACCGGGTATGTATATTGGAAGTACATCAGAAAGAGGACTTCACCACCTTGTTTACGAAATTGTAGACAATTCCGTAGATGAGGCTTTGGCAGGATTCTGCAAAAATATCGAAGTTACCATTGAAAAAGATAACTCCATTACAGTACAGGATGATGGTCGAGGTATTCCGGTGGATGTCAACAAGAAAGCTGGCAAATCTGCTCTTGAAGTCGTATTTACGGTGCTTCATGCAGGTGGTAAATTTGGCGGTGGAGGCTACAAAGTATCGGGTGGCTTACATGGGGTAGGTGCATCTGTTGTAAATGCCCTTTCCAACTGGCTTACTGTAGAAGTACGCAAAGAAGGAAAAATTTATGCACAAAGCTATAAAAGAGGTCATGCAGACGGCGATGTTTTGATTGTTGGAAATTGTGACCCTTCCGAACATGGAACAAAAGTACGTTTCTTACCGGATGATACCATTTTTGAAACAGTGCTATTCGACTATGAGGTATTAAAGAAACGTTTAAGAGAAACGGCATTTCTTACAAAAGGTCTTCGTATTACATTAACCGATGTTAGAATGGAAGATGTACGCAGACATGAATTTCATTATGAAGGTGGTATTAAGGAGTTCGTAACCTACTTAAACCGAGGAAGTGAGCCGTTGTATGAAAGCGTAATTTATTGTGAAGGAAATCGTGATGACGTATATGTAGAAGTAGCATTACAACATAACGATTCCTTTACAGATAATTGTTATAGTTATGTGAATAACATTATTACACCGGAAGGTGGTACACATTTAACAGGTTTTAAAAATGCGATTACAAAAACCTTTAATGCTTATGCACGTGAGAAAAAATTATTAAAAGATTCCGACCCGGCATTATCGGGTGAAGATATCCGAGAAGGTTTAACTGCAATTATCAGCATTAAAATTGGCGAGCCACAATTTGAAGGACAGACGAAACAGAAATTAGGTAATAGTGAAGCTCGTGGTGCGGTAGAATCCGTAGTAAGTGAAAAACTGACTTACTTTTTAGAACAAAATCCGGATGTTGGAAAAAATATTTGTGAAAAATCTCTGCTTGCACAGCGTGCAAGAGAAGCTGCACGCAAAGCTCGTGACTTAACCAGAAGAAAAACAGCATTAGAAGGCACTTCATTACCGGGAAAACTTGCCGATTGCTCCGATAAAAATCCTGAAAATTGCGAAATTTTTATTGTAGAGGGAGATTCCGCAGGTGGTTCAGCAAAAACAGCCAGAAGCCGTGCAACACAGGCCATTTTACCGCTTCGTGGCAAAATTTTGAACGTAGAAAAAGCAAGGCTTGACCGCATCTACGACAATGCAGAAATCAAAGCCATGATTACAGCATTTGGTACAGGTATCCATGACCAGTTTGACATTTCAAAATTACGATACCATAAAATTATTATTATGACGGATGCCGATGTAGATGGTGCACATATTGCTACCCTTATGTTGACATTTTTATATCGTTTTATGCCGGAATTAATTAAGCAAGGATATGTATATCTTGCAACACCGCCATTATATAAATTAGAGAAAAATAAAAAAGTATATTATGCATACAGCGATGAAGAATTAGCAGGTATCATTGCAGAGGTTGGAAGAGATTCCAACAATAAAATTCAACGATATAAAGGTCTTGGCGAAATGGATGCAGACCAACTTTGGGAAACGACTATGGACCCGGAAAAACGTATTTTAAAACAAGTTGTCATTGATGATGAAAATGCAACCGAAATTGATATTACATTCCGTACCCTTATGGGCGATAAAGTAGAACCAAGACGCGAATTTATCGAAGCAAATGCAAAATATGTAAAAAATCTTGATATTTAACCGAATAAACCGCAAATGCGGTTATTCGGTTATGAGCAAGTAGCGAAAGCGGATTGCGAATATCCGCTTGACTCAAGGGAGAAAGAAAAATGGATGATAAAATTTTTGACCAAATACAGCAAGTAGACTTAAAGAAAACCATGGAAACCTCCTACATTGATTATGCAATGAGTGTAATTGCCAGTCGTGCCTTACCGGATGTTAGAGATGGTTTAAAACCGGTTCAACGTCGTGTATTGTATTCTATGATTGAATTGAATAATACGCCGGATAAGCCACATCGTAAATGCGCCCGTATCGTAGGTGATACAATGGGTAAATACCATCCTCATGGAGATAGTTCCATTTACGGTGCACTTGTCAACATGGCACAGCCGTGGTCTACGAGATGTCCACTTGTAGACGGACATGGAAACTTCGGTTCTGTGGATGGTGATGGTGCGGCTGCTATGCGATATACAGAAGCAAGACTTAGCAAAATTTCCATGACATTAATTGAGGATATCAACAAAGATACGGTTAATTTTATGCCGAACTTTGATGAGACAGAAAAAGAACCAACTGTTCTGCCAGCCAGATATCCAAATCTCTTGGTAAATGGTACTACCGGTATTGCAGTAGGTATGGCAACAAATATTCCGCCCCACAATTTGCGAGATACTATTTATGCAGTTGTAAAACTGATTGATAACGAGATAGAAGAAAAGCAAACCGATATACAGGAACTGATTGATATTATCAAAGGACCTGATTTTCCAACAGGTGGCATTATTTTAGGCACACAGGGAATCAATGAAGCATATCGTACGGGACGCGGTAAAATCCGTGTCAGAGCCGTAACCAACATTGAGCCAATGCAAAATGGCAAAAACCGTATTGTCGTAACAGAACTTCCTTATTTGGTAAACAAAGCAAGATTGATTGAAAAAATAGCAGAGCTACATAAGGATAAAAAGATTGATGGCATTACCGATTTACGTGATGAATCAAATCGTGAAGGCATGCGTATCTGTATAGAACTTCGTCGTGATGTAAACCCAACCGTCGCTTTAAATCTCTTATACAAGCATACACAGCTTCAAGATACCTTTGGTGTGATTAATCTTGCATTAGTAAATAATGAGCCAAAAGTGTTGACACTTTATGAAATGCTCCATTATTACTTATTGCATCAAAAAGAAGTCATAACAAGACGTACCAGATATGATTTAAACAAAGCAGAAGAACGAGCACATATTTTAAAAGGCTTAATTATTGCATTAGACCATATTGACGAAGTAATTGCAATGATTCGCGGCAGTCGTACAACTGCTGAGGCAAAAGCAAACTTAATGGAGCATTTTGCCCTATCGGATGCACAGTCTCAAGCCATTGTGGATATGCGATTAAAAGCCCTTACAGGATTAGAACGCGAAAAATTAGAAACAGAATATGCAGAATTGATGAAGCGTATCAACGAATTAAAAGCGATTCTTGCAGATAATAAGTTGTTATTAGGTGTAATTCGTAAAGAAATCATTGCAATCGCAGAGAAATATGGAGAAGACCGTTTGACTTCTATCGGATATGATGACTACGATATTTCCATGGAAGAACTGATTCCGGTAACCAATACAGTAATTACAATGACAAAAGTTGGTTATATCAAACGAATGAGCATTGATAACTTTAAAGCACAAAATCGTGGCGGAAGAGGCATCAAAGGTATGGAAACCATTGAAGATGACTATATCGAAGAAATGATGATGACAACTTCTCACCATTATTTGATGTTTTTTACCAATACCGGTCGTGTTTACCGTATCAAAGCATACGAAATTCCGGAAGCAGGGCGTACTTCTCGTGGGACTGCAATTATCAACCTCATACCACTTCAGCCGGGAGAAAAAATTACGGCAATGATTCCAATTAAGGAATATCAAGAACATAAATATCTCTTTATGGCAACAAAAGGTGGTATTGTAAAGAAAACTTCCGTAACAGATTATGCCAACATCCGCAAAACAGGTCTTGCTGCAATCAATTTACGTGAAGATGATGAATTAATTGAAGTAAAAATCACAAATAACGAAGATGATATCTTCTTATTTACAAAATACGGACAATGTATCCGTTTCCATGAAACTGATGTAAGAACTACTGGTCGTACAACAATGGGTGTGATTGGCATGACATTAGCACCGGGAGATGAAGTTATTGCTATGCAAAAAGCCAGTCAAGGAGATTCTGTTATGATTGTTTCCGAAAAAGGTCTTGGAAAATGCACATTAACTTCTGAATTTACAGCACAAAATCGTGGTGGTAAAGGTGTAAAATGTTATAAGATTACCGAAAAGTCTGGAAATCTTGTTGGTGTGAAAGCAGTTGGTGTGGATAACGAAGTGATGCTTATCACCACAGAAGGAATCATTATTCGAATAAAAGTAAATGGAACAGCACTTCTTGGAAGAATTACGTCCGGAGTAAAACTTATCAACTTAAAAGATAATGTAAAAGTTGCAAGTATTGCCAAAGTTCGTGAGGATAAATCTTTAATCAATGAAGATGAAGTACAGCAAACAGAAGAAATACAAGATATAGAATCTGTAAACGAGAGTACAGATGAAAATAAAGAATAGTAAAAGTTATTCTTAATAAATGATATCAATCCTATAGCCAAGCGGATATTCGAAATCTGTTTGGCTATAGTTTAGTAGTTATATGCTATGTTATAAGACGAATATTGAGCCATGAGAGACGACAAATTTTGATTTTACCAAAAGAATTTTTTGGAAAAAGAAAAATTTAAAAAAAATTTAAAATTACTGTTGACAAATGCAAAAACATTTAGTAATATAATCAATGCGTCACGGATGTGACATAAGTTAATACTTAAGAAATACCTTTGGAGAAGTACTCAAGTGGCCGAAGAGGTGCCCCTGCTAAGGGTATAGGTCGGGAGACCGGCGCGAGGGTTCAAATCCCTCCTTCTCCGCTTTTCTTGAGAAAAACTTATAAAAAGTCCTTGACAAACAAGAGCGAGTATGATACCTTATAAAGGTTGTTTTGTGAACCACATTGATTTGGAGAGTTCCGAAACAAAAAGTTAAATAAGTTCTTGACAAACATAAGTAACTGTGATAGACTATCAAAGTTGCTTGCGACTGAAAAGGTTGCGAAAAATAAAAGTAAAAAAGTTCTTGACAATCAAAAGTGATTGTGATAAACTTATAAAGCTGTCGCAAAAAAATGAAACGACAGCGAAAAACAAAAATAAAAAAGTTGTTGACAAACAGCGAATGATATGATAAACTATCAAAGTTGCTGTTGAAAAGCAACAAAGAACCTTGATAACTGAACAGTAAAAAACCTTGAAAGATTCAATGAGAATAATTCAGGCAAATCGAAAGATTTGACGAACGCATCTGCGAAAAGCAGATGACCTTAAAACAGTAAACGGACGAAAGTCCGACGGAAGAATTAGCCAAGCTAAGTTCTGAAGTGGAATCAAATGAAGTTGTTCAAGCAAGTTGAATAACCGTTTTTTCACTAGGTTCGAAAGAACCTCACCAAGTGAAAAATATGAACATGAGAGTTTGATCCTGGCTCAGGATGAACGCTGGCGGCGTGCTTAACACATGCAAGTCGAACGAAGCACTTTTACTTGATTTCCTCGGAAAGATTGTACTTGTGACTGAGTGGCGGACGGGTGAGTAACGCGTGGGTAACCTGCCTCATACAGGGGGATAACAGTTAGAAATGACTGCTAATACCGCATAAGCGCACGGTATCGCATGATACAGTGTGAAAAACTCCGGTGGTATGAGATGGACCCGCGTCTGATTAGCTGGTTGGCGGGGTAACGGCCCACCAAGGCGACGATCAGTAGCCGACCTGAGAGGGTGACCGGCCACATTGGGACTGAGACACGGCCCAAACTCCTACGGGAGGCAGCAGTGGGGAATATTGCACAATGGG